>NZ_CP065856.1:3806439-4158049 GCF_016065055.1 Halosimplex litoreum | reverse complement strand
TGCGTCGCTGGCGAGCACGTCGGGGAGTGCGCTCCCGTACAGCGCGCGTCTGACGATCATGAACGCTACGACCGCGATGGGCGCGGCGAGGATGCTCATGTAGATGACGACACCGAGCGAATATCCGACGACGTTGCTCACGACTACGACCACTATGGCCGCGACCATCGGGATCCTGTCTTCCTCGTTGAATCCGCTCATCGAACTACCTCGACCGGTGTCTCGCTCATACGTACGCTCGCTCTCCTCATCGTCGCGCCGCGATGTTACGTGCCGAGCGGCCCAGAAGCCCGATCATGACCGCTATCGCGGCGAAGAATACGATCTGGATCGAGTTCCCGTTGACCCCGACGAACAGACCGATCCCGAAGACTGCGACTGCCGCCACGAGGTGTACCGCGAAGACGAACCATGGCAGATTCATGTTGCTCCGGGCTGACGCTGCCGACCGGTCTGGTAGGAGGGCGTTCGATTCGGTCGCGCCGCGTATCGTCGTCGACTGTTCGTGGCGTGCAGAAGCTGTATGGACCGCCACCGTCGTGGTCGGCGTTCTGCATCCACCACCAGGTGTAGTTCTGTGGATGGCCGCCAGACGGTGGCAAACGGCAGTATGTACTGGGTTATCATATATGTTCGTTTTATGTAGGTCGGGGGGAACGGGTGTCGCCACTGTCGTGCGTCGACGGTTAGCACTGCTTTGATTTGGGCTTTGTGGCGAGGACCGTCGCCACCGACGGCACCGTCGGGTCCGTTCGGTACCGCCCGTCGACCGACGATACGTTCAGCCTAACCAGACACTCGCGAACGAACCGAAGTACTCGTCGCCGGTGTCCACCAGCACGTGCTCCCCACCGAGCGCGGTCACGCGCTGGTTCACCTCGTCGACGTGCGCGTCTAACCGGGAGCGATACGTGTCGGCCAGCGACTGACTGAAATACGACCGGCGGGTCGTCTCGCTCTCCGGGTCCGCGAACAGGGCATCCCCCACGATGCCGGGGTCGCGTTCGTCGGGTGCCATCACCCGGACGAGCAGCACGTCGACCTCGTTACGAGCCAGCGCAGAGACGCCGGATTCGATCCGCTCGGGCTCGGCGAGGCAGTCGGTCAGCACGACCACGAGCGACCGCGAGCGGATCCGGTCGGCGTAGGCTTCGAGCACCGTCTCGAAGTCCGCCTCGCCCTCGGGGTCGAGGTCGTCGAGCTGGTCGATCAGCCCCAGCACCTCGCCGCGATTCGAGCGGCCGGTGTCCAGCCGCTCGGAGCGCTCGCCCATGGTCGACATGCGGAAGTCGTTGTGCTCCTCGGCGGTGAGATAGCAGAATCCGAGGCCGATCTTCGCGGCGTACTCGAACTTGTGGCGCTCGCCGTCGCCGTAGTCCATCGAGGCAGAGGCGTCGAGCAGGACGTGGACGGTCAGGTTGCGCTCCTCCTCGAACTGCTTGATGTAGTACTCCTCGGTGCGGGCGAACAGCTTCCAGTCGACGAGGCGGGTGTCGTCGCCGGGGGAGTACCGTCGGTAGTCGCTGAAGGTGAGCCCCTCGCCGACGCGCGGTGACTGCTGCTCGCCCTGGCGGAGGGCGGCGGTCTCCCGGTCCAGCGCGGCGTCGAAGCGGTCGAGCTCGTCGAGGAAGTCGGGATCTATCGCCACGGGTCACTCCAGCAGGTCGGCGATCACGTCGTCCGGGGTTCGTCCGTCCCGTTCGGCGCGGAAGTCGAGGATGATACGGTGGCGGAGGACGGGCGCCGCGAGCGCCTCGATGTCCGCCTCCGAGACGTGATTGCGCCCGCGGAGGAACGCGCGGGCCTTCGCGGCGACGACCAGTGCCATGCTGGCCCGCGGGCTGGCACCGAACTCGACCTCGTCGGTCTCGCGGGTCCGCCGGACGAGTTCGATGGCGCGGTCGCGCAGGTCCTCGGCGATCGGGACCTCGCGGACGAGTTCCTGGGCCTCGCGGATCTCGTCGCGGGTGAGCGCCTGTTCGACGGGGACCTGCTGGCTGCCGCTGGTGTACAGGTCGACGATGTCCCGTTCCTCGTCGGCCTCGGGGTAGTCGACTAGGAGCTTGAACATGAAGCGGTCGGTCTGGGCCTCCGGGAGGGCGTAGGTGCCGCCCTGGTCGATGGGGTTCTGGGTCGCGAGGACGAAGAAGGGGTCGGGCAGCGCGTAGGTCTCGCCGCCTGCGGTGACCTGCCGTTCCTGCATCGCCTCCAGCAGTGCGGCCTGGGTCTTCGGGGTCGCCCGGTTGATCTCGTCGGCGAGGACGACGTTGGCGAAGACCGGTCCCTTCTCGAAGACGAACTCGCGGCCGTCGTCGGTCTCGCGGATGATCTCGGTGCCGGTGATGTCCGAGGGCATCAGGTCGGGGGTGTTCTGCACCCGCGAGAAGGCCAGGTCGGTCACTTCGGCGACGGTGCGGACCATCGTCGTCTTGCCCAGCCCGGGGTTCGATTCGAGCAAGGCGTTGCCGTCGGCGAGGATACACACGAACAGCCCTTCGAGCACCTCGTCCTGGCCGACGATGCGCTCGCCGACCTCCTCGCGGGCCGCTGCGAGTTTCGCTTGCAGTGCGTCCACGTCGTCCGTGTCGGATTCGTCTTGCATAGGTTGGAGGTTGGGATCGACCGTTAGCTGTCGCCGACGCCGTCGCCGCCGTCTCCACCGCCGGTACCGCCGTCGTCGCTGTCGCCGTTACCGCTGCCGTCGGTCGCACCGCCCCCGTCGCGGATCCGCCGGTTGTACTCGCGGACGAGGTCGGCGTCTTCGACCTGCTCGGGGGCGGCGAACGCCGCCTGCTGGCTGTCGACGCCGCCGGAGTTCCCGTTGTCGGCGCCGCTCGACCCGCGGTCGGGGAAGGTGCGGTCCTCCTCGACGTCGCGGCCACCACCGGAGGACTCGATCTCGGCGGTCTGGTTGTCGTCGCCGGCCGACACCTCCTCGCGGTCGCCGAGGACGCGGTCGCCGTCGAGCAGTCCAGTGTAGTTCGTCGGTTCGTCCGCCGACCCGTTCGTCTCTGGCTGAGGCCGGTCGAACAGCGCCAGGTCGACGACCGCAACCTGCACCGTCGCGAGGCTCAGCGCGACGATCACGACCGCGACCGCACCGAGTCGACCGACGTTCAGCAGGCCGACCGCCGAACTCTCCCGGAGGTCGGCCAGCACCTCGTCGTAGAGCCGCCGGGCCATCCGCGAGTCGGCGTCGTCTTCGACGGCGTCCCGGGCGGTCCGCAGCTTCTCGGCGACCACGGGGTTGACCGCCTCGAACTGCTCGACGAGCGGCTCGCGCAGCCACAGCCAGACTGCGACCGCCAGCGCGAGCGCGCCGACCGCGACGGCCACGGTCGCCGACCCCGGCAGGGCGACGGTCCCGAGGTCGCGACCGACCGCCGAACCGACGGCCTCGGTCGCGCTCGCCGGAACGCGGACCCGGTCCGGGAGCCACGTCGGGTCGACCGCCGCGAGGACGAGGTTGGCGCCGAGGAAGACCGCCGCCGCCTCGACGGCCGCGGCCGTGACGGCCGCTTTCCAGGCCTCACGGCGGATCGCTCCGATCGCCGCGTCCATCCGCGCACGGTGGCCACCGTCGTCGGTCATCCGTACCCCTCACAGGCCGCCTCGTCCTGGTTCGCCGAGTCCGAACAGAGTTCGTCGAGGTCGGATTCCAGGTCCCGAATCGTGGCGTTCCTGTCGTCGAGCCTGGCTTCGAGCGTCCGAACGGTCGCGTTTCGGTTCCGCAGTACGATATCCAGCCGCTCGACGTCGTCCTCCAGGTCCGCGATGGTGCGATTCTTCCGGTCGAGGTCGTCACGGAGGTCGGTGACGTTGGATTCGAGCGCGTCGACGCGGTCGTCGCGTTCGGCGAGCGCCACCTCCAGCTCGTCGATGCGGTCTTCGGTGTCCGACAGGTCCGTCTCGAGGGTGTCGACCCGACTGCGCAGGTCGGAGACGGTCGACTCCAGTTCGTCGCGGCGCTCACGCAGGTCCGAGACCTGCGCTTCCAGCTCGTCGCGGCGGTCCTCGAGGTCGCTCACGTCACGTTCCAGCCGGGTGACGTTCTGCTCTGCGTTCGCGAGTCGTGTACGCGTCCGCGAGAGCTGGGCCTCGGTGGTGTTGAGCTGGCGCTCGGTGCGGTTGAGCGTGCCGGCGACCTGGTCGACGTCTTCGGTTCGGGTGTTCAGCTGTGCACGCGTCTCGTTGAGCCGTTGTCGCACTGTCCGCAACTCGGTGCGAGTCCGGTCGAGCCGGTCGGTCAGCTGGGCCGTTTCGCTGCGGAGGGCGTCGTTCTGTGACCGGAGTTGCTGGGCGGAGTCCTGATAGAGGACGGTCGCGCCCGCCGCGCCGGCGACGGTGAGCACGACGAGGGCGACCAGGCCCAGGCTGATCGGTCGGCCGATTGCGCTCACGGGAGACCACTCGTGAGTGAGGTGCGACCGCGATACACTTGAACGCGCCGGACGATCACTTCGGTTGAGAAGACGACCAGCGCACCGAGCAGTGCGATCCAGCCCCAGGCGTCGCGCACCGAGCGGACGCGGGTCGACTGCTCGCGGGCCAGCTCGGCGATCCGAGCGCCCTCGTCGGGGCCGAACTCCCGCCCGCCGGTCACGTCGACCAGCCGCTCCAGGTCGGGATCGACGCCCAGGCGAGCGTACTCGACCGGGTAGTTCGCGGCGTAGGTCGCGTCGAGCACGTCGTGATAGCCGGCCTCGCGAGGGGTGAACTCCCCCCGGAAGGTCCGGTCGGCGATCTGCTGGAAAGTGACGTTCTCGACGGTCGGGCGCTCGTCGCCGCGGTAGGTGAGCGTCGCCGGACTCCCGACGCGGGCGTCGCTCACGTCTGTCACGCCCGTCTGCGTGCGCGCCGGGTCGCCGATGGCGTAGTTGACCGACTTCGTGAGGACCAGCGAGTCCGGCCGGTCGAGCAGGCCGTCCAGTCCGCCGTCGTCCCCGTAGGCGGTCAGCGAGACGACGCGACCGAGCCCGAACCGCCAGGAAGCGATCGCGGGCGCGCCGTCACCGGTCGCGACCTGATAGTCCGCCCCTGCCTTGACCGACACGTCGTTGGCCTGTGAGGGGCTGGCCGTCAGCCGTACCCCGGAGGTGATGAACGTATCCTGCCTGACGATCGTCAGGTTCTGCCCGCTGAACTGTCGGGAAGCTCCACCGAACAGCAGGCGCAGACGGCTGGTCTCGTTCGCGGCGAAGTACGAGCCGCCCGACTCCCGGGCGATCCGCCGGAGTGTGCCTTCGTCGACCCGGTCGCCGGCGCCGACGGTGATGACGCGGACGCCCTCCCGGCCCAGCTGGCTGGCGACCGCCGCCGGCTGCTCGACGTCGTCGGCGCCGTCCGACAGCAGGATGACCGTCCCGGGGTTGTCCCCGAGCATGTCCGCCGCGCCGAGCAGCCCGACGGCGATGTCGGTGCCGCCGCGGGTGGTCTGGAGCCGTCGGACCCGCTCACCGATCGCCTCGCGGGCGTCCTCGAGGGGCTGGCGGTCGGCGATCCGATAGGGCTCGCCGCCGAACGCGACGACGCCCACCTGGTTGCGGTCGCCCAGCTGGTCCAGCACGTCCAGCGCGATCCCCTTCTGTGTCGACAGGCCCTCCTCGGCGCTGCCCGAGATGTCGACGAGCATCACGATGTTCGTCCGGCCGCCGGTCGCGTTGCCCATCCGCACCGGGAGCATCGCCGCGATGGGCGACTCCCCGTAGTTCCCCTGCTGGTAGGCGTTCTCGCCGCCCACCGTGACGAGGCCGCCGCCGTCGATGACGTGCTCCTGCAGGGCGCTGACGTTCCCCAGCTGCCCCGCGGGGGTGTCCTGTACCACGACCGCGGCGTAGTCGTCGAGGCTACCGGGCACCGACGAGGCGTTGGTCACGTTGTACAGCGATCCCAGGTAGCCCCGCAGCGGGTACTCCCCCTGGGCGACGTACAGCAGCCGCGGCTTCTCGACGACGCGCACGTCGTGGTAGAAGACGTCGTTGGTTTCGTAGACGTCCTCGCCGTCGATCCTGGCAGTGACGCGGTGGTCGCCGACCGACTCGAACGTGTGGTTGACCGCCAGCGACTCCCCGGCGGCCAGCTGATCCGTCCGGACCGCTTCGCCGTCGATCTCGACGGTGACCGGGACCGGGTCGTCGACTTCCACGCCCGAGAGCGAGACGACGAACTCGGTCGGGAGCCCGACGCTCGCGGTCGAGGGGCCGGCGACCGCCACCGCTCGCTCGGTCCGCTCGGGGGAGAGTTCGACGGCGCTGACCGTCGCGTTCAGGCCGTCGGCGTCCTCCGCTGCGATCGCGAGGCTGCGGCCGGCGGTCACCTGCCCGTCCGAGGCGACGACGACGGTGCCGTTCTCCCGCAAGTTCGCCGCGATACCGTCGCCGAGCCGCGATTCGTCGCCGCTACCGACGGTCGCGGTCGTCACCGGCACGCCCGCGTTCTCTATCCCCGTCACCAGGTCTTCGGTCGCGTTCGGGAACGTCCCCATGCTCGCCGACTCGTCGGTCAGCAACGTCACCCGCGGCTCCCCGGGCGTCTCGCGCGTCTGGACGGTGTAGGGCCCCATCGCGCCGACGACCAGCAGCGTGACGACGAGCAGGCGGCTGGCGAACAGCAGTCGCCGGCTCCGCGCGGAGGCCGAGCGGGCGCCGCCGTCGCCGCGGAAGACCAGATAGGTCAGCAGGGCCAGCGCCACCGGCAGCGCCGCCAGGGGCCAGAGCTGCTCGACGCCGACCGTCAGGCCGTCCACCGAGTACGAGACTGCGAGCGGCAGTGAAACGGTTCCGACCATCACAGCTCACCCCGCCGGCGCAGGTAGCCGACTTCGAGGACGACCACGAGCAACGCTCCGAGGGCGACGAACTCGGTGACCCGCCGGGGAACCGTCCGGGTCTCCGACCGCGTGACGTTGCCGACCGGCCCCGACCGATCGGCCAGGGCCGCGGCGTCGACGGCCGACTCCCGTTCGGAGAGCAAGGCCGCACTCTCGACGGTCTCCCCGGCGGTATAGATCCCCGCCTCTCGAACGGCGGTCGTCGGCCCCGACAGACGGCCCGACGGACCCTCGATCCGGTCGGCCCCGAACTGGACGGTGTCGCCGGTCTCGTGGTTCAGCGCCGACAGGGACTCGCGGCCGGCCAGGTGGAAGACGGCGCGTTTCCAGAAGACGGGGTACTGGTAGTTGTACTTGAAGCTCGACCGCTCCTCGATGTAGCCGTAGTACAGCAGCCGGCCCGCGTCGCGGCGGTCGGTCGCGAGCAGCGGCGTCCCGTCACGCAGCTCGACGAGCGTCTCGCCCGACCGCAGCGACCCGGTCAGGTACTCGTCGGGCGCCTGGAAGTCGATACCCTCGGTCAGGTCGGTCTCGGTCGTCCGCCGGACGGTGGGTGCCGAGTCCGTCCCGGAGGGCTCGATCAGCAGGAGGTCGTTCAGTCGGTCGGGCATCTCCGCCTGGGCCTGGACTGCGACCCCGCCACCGGCGGCGATCGTGTCCCGGCCCGCCTGGACGTTCCCGGGCAGCAGCGAGTCGTCGTCGACGTTACTGTAGACGATCACGTCGTAGTCGTCCTCGACGGTCGTCGGCGGGCTGTCGACGGTCAACTCGACCTGGTCGACCAGCGAGAGTGCGGTCGTCAGGTAGCGGTTGCGGTCGTTGGTCAACACGAGAGCGTCGACGGTCGGGTCCGCCGGGGCGACGACAGGGACGGCGTCGTCGGTCTCGAAGTCGTCGCCGGGCGAGAGCCGCGCCTCGCTCGCGCCCGCGGGAACCGGGAACGTCACCGTCGCCACGTCGCCGGCGGCCAGCTCCAGTTCGCGCTCGCGGTCGCCCAGCGAGACGGTCCGCGTGACCGACTCCGCGCCGAAGTTCCGCACCGAGAGGGTCACCTCGGAGCCGCCGAACCGGCGGTCGACGAACCCGACGTTGCCCGCGCCGCCCCCGGCGAACTGCCGGAGGCTGACGCTCACGTCTCGGGCGCGCAGGCTCCGGACGGCGTCGGTCCACTCATCGCCCTGGAAGTCGCTCAGGACGACCACGCGCACGTCCTCCTGGGCGAGCGCACGCGCCTGGGCGACGGCGCCCCGCAGGTCGCCGGGCGCGTCCGTGGGTTCGAGGTCGTCGAGCGCGTCGCGGGCGGCGCTGGGCGGCCCGCGCCGAAGCGTCACCTGCCCGCCGCCGCTTGTCGTCACGACGGACGTCCGGGTCGTCACTTCCTCGCGGGCCGCGGCGAGCGCGCGGTCGAATCGCGGCCCGTCGCCGTCGGTCGTCGCCATGCTCGCGCTCGTGTCGACGACCAGTACCGTCTCCTCCACGACCGCTCGTTCCTGGACGGGCACGTACGGCGCGGCGAGCGACCCTGCCAGCAGGACGATCGCGAGGATCTGGATCAACAGGAGGAGGCTCCGGGAGATCCGTTCGAGCAACGGCGTGACCGCTCGCTGGCGCTGTTCGTCGGCGACGAAGCGAAACGTGGGGAGTTCGACGCGCTCGGGGTCCGGCCTGATGAGATAGAGGAGGACGAGGGGGATCACGACCAGGGCTGCGGCGAGCCCGAGCGGTGCGAGGAACACGTCGGAGAGGACCATTCGTTTGTGTCGGACAACCGGAAGCCCTATCCGTCTTTTGCCGGCGAGACCGCGGCCCGCGTCCGCCGCCCGACCGTCTTCGCGCGAGCGCGAGCCGCGGGGTCGGGCGGCTCGGTCGGCTCCGTCTCAGAACTCGGTGACGACCTCGACGCCGACGGTGTCGAACTCGCTCATCGCCGCCAACCGGTCGGGCACCTCGTCGAGGGCGACGCGGTCGGTCACGAGCGCGCCGGGGTCGACCTGCCCGGCGGAGACCATCGCGAAGATGTCGTCGTATCGGCGCGGGGCCATTCCGCGCGAGCCCGCGACCGTCAGGTCGGCCTGCACCAGGCGGTCGACCGGCAGCGGGACTTCGCCGCGGTCGTCGTCGCCGGTCAGCCCGACCTGAACGTGGGTGCCGCCGCTCCCCAGCGAGTCGACGGCCGTCCGGAACGTCTCGGCCGACCCGAGCGCGTCCATCGACACGTCACCGCCGCCGAACCGGTCGTGGACGCGTTCGGAAACGTCGACCCGCTCGGCGTTCAGGGTCGCGACGGCGCCGATCTCGGCGGCCAGTTCGAGCGGCGCCTCGCGCACGTCGACGGCGACCGGCGTCGCGCCGAGCGCCGCGGCGATCTGGACGGCCGAGAGACCGACGCCTCCGCAACCGACGACGACGACCACGTCGCCGCCGCCCACGTCGGCGGTCGCGTCCAGCCCCTCGAAGGCGGTGACGAACCGACAGCCCATGCTCGCGGCGGCGACTCCGGAGACGCCATCGGGGAGGCCGACGGCGTTCACGTCCGCCGCGGGCACGTGGAACCGCTCGGCGAACGCCCCCGGCGCCGCCGGCCCGAATCCGAGCGCCGTCGCCCCCTCGCAGTAGTTCTGTCGCCCCGCCCGGCAGGCCGGACAGGTGCCGTCGGCGAGGCTGAACGGGACGACCACGCGGTCGCCGGGTCGGACCGTTTCCACGTCCGCGCCGACCTCGTCGACGGTCCCGACCGGTTCGTGGCCCAGCACCTGCCCCGTCGGGACGCGGTCGTCGACCCAGTCGCCGTGGCCCTGCCAGGCGTGCCAGTCGCTCCGGCAGATCCCGCAGGCTTCCGTTTCGACGACGACGCCGTCGGGGTCCGGTTCGGGTTCGGGCACCTCGCGGCACTCGAGCGGTTCGCCGTGCTCGGCGAGGACGACTGCGCGCATACTCGCCTTTCCGGCCCGGCCGCAGTCACCGTTTCGGTCGCCCGGGCGACGGCGCTCCGACCGCGTCGCTGCCGTTGTCTCGATCCCGCTCAGTAGGCGTATCGCAGGACCGTTTCGCCGTCGCGTTCGACGACCACCGTGTCCCCGCCGTTGTTCCATATCGCCGAGTCGCTGCCCCAGTAGAGCGTCTCGGCGGTGTCGGTGCCCGACCCAGTGCGGAGCGTCACCGTCTCGCCGGCGCCGAGCGAAAAGTCCGTCGGGAACGCGTAGGCGTGGCCGGCCTCGTCGCTGACCGTCCACCCACCCAGTTCCAGCCGTCCCTCGCCGTCGTTCCCGAAGACGACGAACTCGTCGTCGCGGTTGTCGTGGTCGTTGCCCGCGGCGTCGGCGTGGACCCGCTCGACCGTCAGCCCCGTCGCCGAGGTGACGACCGGGCCGCCGCCGTCGCCCGATTCGCCGCCGTCCGCCACGGTCGCGTTCGGGTCCCGACAGCGCCACAGCCCGCGCCGGTCGGCCTGGGCGTCGGCTTCGGCGGCGTAGTACCGTTCAGAGCGCTGGAACGCGCTGTCGTAGACGCGGGCGTGTCCGGTCGCGAGCAGCCGGTAGGTGAAGTCGGTGCTGTCGACTGCGGTCACGGTGCCGTTCGTCGCGGTTCCCGCAGTGGCCGTCACGCTCCCGTCTACACCGCTCGCGTTCACGTGGACGTACGCCAGCAACCGCCCGTAGCTCCCGCGCCGGTCGGCCGCCGGGTCGGTGACCAGCGTTACCCGCTGGTCGGCCAGCCACCGCTCGGCGAACGCGCTGGCGTTCTCGCCAGCCGATTCGAGACAGGCCGCCCCCGCCTCGTCGTTGGGGACTCCCTCGAACTCCGCGGGGTCGTTGTCGCCGTACACCTCCGGCGTGTCGACACCCAGAAACCGCACCGTGTCCGTCGACCCGTTGCCGTATCGAACGTCGATCGTATCCCCGTCGACCACGTCGACGACAGTGACGACCGTCCCGTTCGCCACGTCCGGCGCTGCGGCGGTCGGACCCGTCGGGGTTTCCTCGCCCACCGAGACGGAAGCTCCCGCGCAGCCGCTCAGAACCGCCAGCAACGCGACCGCGAGGACCGTCGCGAGTCGCCCGTCCATAGCTACGATCGGTCTGCCGGACGCATGAGCGTTGCCACCTCGGACGCGGACGCCGTTCCCCGTCCTCGCTCGCGCGGCCACCACTGCCCGGTCGCCCAGAGATATAAGCCGCGCCGCGGTCTGTCTCCGCCATGGCCGAGGACCCGGAGACCGTGTTCGCGGCGAACCGTCGCTACTGGGACCGCTCGACGCCCCAGAAGATGGACCACGGGAGCTACCCTCTGGCGGCCTTCCAGGCGGGCGAGTCGACGCTGTTCGACCACGAGCGCGACGAAGTGGGGGAGGTGTCCGGGCGCTCATTGCTGCACCTCCAGTGCAACAACGGCCTCGAGACCCTCTCGTGGGCGCGGGAAGGCGCCGACGCGGTCGGCGTCGACATCTCGGGCGAGAGCCTGCGAGTCGCCCGCGAGCTGGCCGCCGAGTCGGGGCTGGACGCCCGCTTCGTCCAGTGCAACGTCTACGACGTCGCCGACGCGCTCGACCGGCGGTTCGACGTGGTATACACTTCCCGCGGGGTGCTCGGGTGGCTCCCGAATCTGGACGGCTGGGCCGACGCAATCGCCCGCTCGCTGGCCGACGACGGGACGTTCTACCTCTTCGAGGGCCACCCGCTCGTCCACTCGTTTGACGGCGACCTCGAACCCGCCCGCTCGTACTTCGAGACGGGGCCCCGGGAGCGGACCGAGTCCGACTTCGGCGCCGACGAGCGTCACTTCCTGACTCACCACCGACTCGGCGAGGTGGTCACGGCGCTGGCCTCGGCGGGCCTGACGGTCGAGTTCCTCCGGGAGCACCCCTTCGACTACTGGCGGCGCTGGGACCGGATGGTCCGGGACGACGCGGGGCGGTGGCGGCTCCCCGACGATCCGATCCCGCTCACCTTCTCGTTGCGGGCGAGGCCGACGTAGAACCGTCGGGTGGTCCAAGGTCGGTTCACATACTCAGAAGTCGCCGAGCGTGGCCTGGCCCTTCTTCAGCGACTGCGCGGGGACGCCGAGTTCCGACGTGACCGCCGTCGCGAACGCGTCGGCGAAGCCGTGTTGGGTGTACACCTGCTCGGGGTCGACGGCGGCGACGAGGGCGAGGAGTTCGTCGTAGTCGCAGTGGTCGGTGAGGACGAACCCCTCGTCGAACCCCCGGCGGTAGACGAACGAGTCGTCGACGGCCCACCCCGAGAACCCGGCCGTCACGGCCCCGGTCGACCCCACCAACGACTCGACCCAGGGACTTCGCGGCGACCCCGAGCAGACGAGCGCGTCGCCCGGACCCAGGTCCACGTCGTCGTCGTAGCGCTCGCCCGGGAAGGTCACGTCGCGGTGGCGCTCTATCACGTCGCTCACGTCGGCGACGGCGTCGGTGACGAACACCCGCTCGCGCGGCGAGTCCGCCAGGATCCGCTGGAGCTTCTGGGCACGACCCAGCGCGTAGCCGAACAGGAGCACCGGCCGGTCGGTCGTCGCCGCGAGCCACGACCGGATCGCCGCCATCGACTCCCCCGTGGACGGAAAGCGGTACTCCGGTTTCCCGTAGGTCGTCTCCAGGATCAACACGTCCGCGTCGACGGGCTCGAAGCCGTCGAGGTGCAAGCGGTCCCGGGTCGAGCAGTCGCCCGTGTACAGGTATCGCCGACCCGTCTCGGGGTCGGTGAACCGCATCGCCCGCGAGCCCGCGACGTGGCCCGCGGGGAACAGCTCGACCGCGGGGTGGTCGACGGCCGTCGGTGCGGCGCGGTCGCGTCGCGCGTCGAGCAGCGCCGCCGTCAGCTCCGAGGCGACGACCGCCGAGCCGCTCGCGTAGTGGTCGCCGTGGGCGTGGCTCACCAGCGTCGCGTCGGCGTCGCCGCTCCCGTCCGCGACGAAGCGCTCGCCACCGGCGAAGGTCACCTCGATCCCGCTTCCCAGCCGGACGCGCCGAGTCACGCCCGGCAGTAGCCCCCTCGACCGAATATACGTGTCGTCGGGCGGTCGTTCGACCCTGTGTATACGACGTATTGCATCGAATACGCTTCTCACGACCTCGGTAATCCCGGTCGAACGGCGGGAAGCGACAGGCCCAAATCGACGGAGGACGTGGCGATCGTACGGGGTACGTGCCGTCGAGAAACAACCAGGCACGGCTTCGCACCCGACCATGGCAGACGCACATCGCGATCCGTCGAGAACCAACGGGATCGCCACGACGATCGGACTCGTCCTCGAAGACCAACGCACCGCCGAGCGACGGCAGGTGATCTACACCGACGCGCGGGTGGTGCTCCTGCGCGACGAATCCGGCGGGACGACGCTCGTTCGCCGCGAGGGATTCGACGCCGAACTCGGGACGCGCTACCGGCCGCGACCGGGCGCCGAGGCGCCGAGCGACGCCGGACAGTACGACCGCCTCCGCGAACGCCTCGCCGCCTACGAGGGCGAGGAGGGCCGCAAAGCGAAACACAAAGCCGACGCGCTCCGCGAGGCGCTGGACCTGCTCGCCGACGCGAGCGGCGGCGACGCCGGCAGCGACAGCCGCGATGCGGACGAAGACGACGCGGACGAGGGCGGACGGAGCGACGACGCTTCCGACACGGACCCGGAGGTCGCGTTCGAGGACGTTCCAGGTATCGGCCCGAAGACCGCCGGGACGCTCCGAACTGCCGGCTACGTCACCGAGAGCGACGTGCGCGGCGCCGCGGACGACGCGCTCCTGGCGGTCGCCGGGCTCGGTCCGGAGAGCCTGTCGAACCTCCGCGAGTTCGTCGACTGAGGCCCGTTCACCACTCCAGCAACACGGCGTCGCCGACCCCGAGGTCGAACGCCTCGTCGCCGCGGCCCCGATTGACGGCGAGTTCGACGTTGCCGTGGCTGCCGACGGTCACGAGCCTGTCTCCGGGGTCGCGTGCGGCGTAGGCGTCGCGAACCGGGATCAGTTCGTCGTCGACGCGGATCCCCTCGCTGTCCGCGATGGATTCGCCGGGGATGTTCGTGATCACGTTGCCGAAGCCGTCGACGACGAGCACCTCGCCGCGGGCCCCCTTGGCGACCATATCCGGCTCCGGGAACGTCAGGTCCACCCAGTCGTCGGTCCGACGGCAGCGGTCGAGCGCGGCCGGGCCGCCCTCGTCGTGTACGTCGGCGGCCGCCGGCGCGAACACGTCCCGGCCGTGGAACGTGTTGCTCGCCGTCTCGCTGTCGTCGTACTCGATCGCCCACACGTCGAAGTCCCCGTCGCCTGGTTCGGCAGTCGCGTCGCCGCCGGCGAGTTCGCGCGCGACCGGGATCGCGACGCCGTTGTCCGGGGCGATAATCTCGTGACCGCCGGCCTCGACGACGAGCGCGCTCCGGTCGGTCCCGACGCCGGGGTCGACGACGCAGCAGTGCGTGGCGGGCGGGAAGTACGGGAGTACTTCGCGGAGCCAGAAGGCCGCGGCGCGCACGTCCTGCCGCGGGAAGTCGTGGGCGATGTCCTCGATCCGGGCGTCCGAGCGCGCACAGATCACACCCCGCATCGCCGCGGGATAGGGGCTCGGGAAGTCCGAGGCGAGCGTTATCATACCCGTTCGAACGGCGATCTGACGGTTAACTCCCCCGGTCTCGGCCGACGCGCGACTCCGCGGCCGCTCACAGCACCCGCGCGTCCGCGGGGTCGAACCCGAGCGTCAGCGCGTCGTCGTCGTGGGGATCGGGGGTCCGGAAGACGACGGTCCGGTCACCCCAGTCGGCGTAGTAGCGGGTGGTCTCCCCGAGGAACTCCGCGGTCTCGACCGCGACCTCGAAGCGATTGGTGTCGGCGCCGACACGCAGGTCCTCCGGGCGGACGCAGAAGGTCAGGCGGTCGCCGGCCGTCGGGGTCCCGCCCCGGGCTCGGCCGGCGAGCCCGTCGCCGATCCGGAACTCCGTCCCGTCGACCGACACCGCTGTCGCGTCGCCGTCGCGGCCGACGACCTCGCCGCGCAAGAGGTTGTTCTCGCCGACGAACGAGGCGACGAACTCCGTCGCGGGCTCCTCGTACACCTCTCGGGGGGTCCCGACCTGCTCGACGGCACCGTCGCTCATCACGGCCAGGCGGTCGGAGATGGCGAGCGCCTCCGCCTGGTCGTGGGTGACGTAGACGGTCGTCACGTCCAGTTCCGTCTGGATGCGTTTGACCTGCCGGCGGAGCGTTTCGCGCAGGCGAGCGTCGAGCGCCGACATCGGCTCGTCGAGCAGCAACACGTCGGGCGCCGGCGCGAGCGCACGGGCGAGCGCGACCCGCTGTTGCTGGCCGCCCGAGAGCTGGTCGGGCTCGCGGTCGCCCATGCCCGAGAGATCGACCAGGTCGAGCAGTTCGGTCACGCGCTCGTCGACGGACTGGCCGTCGGGCGGATCGGCGAACTTCAGCCCGTAGGCGACGTTCTCGCGGACGCTCATGTGCGGAAAGAGGGCGTAGTTCTGGAAGACGATGCCCACGTCGCGGTCCTCGGTCGGAACGTCTGCCACGTCCTCGCCGCCGAAGCGGACGGTGCCCGCGGTGGGCGACTCGAGGCCGGCGATGGTGCGGAGGGTCGTCGTCTTCCCGCAGCCGGAGGGGCCGACGAGGGTGAAGAACTCCCCCTCGGCGATGTCGAGGCTGACGTCGTCGAGCGCCACGGTGTCGGCGAAGGCCTTGCGGACACCGTCGAGTTCCAGGTCAGCCACCGAACCCACTCCCCTCGCCGAGTCTGTCGATTATCACGAAGCTCACGCTGGTGACGACCAGCAGGACCACGCCCATCGCGGTCGCGGGGCCGAGCCGTCGGCCGATGAACCGCTCGATTGCGACCGGCATGGTGTAGCTGGAGTCGCCGGTGGCCAGTATAACCGTCGAATCGAACTCGCCGATGCTGATCGCGAAGGCGAAGGCCGTCCCCGCGAGGACGGCCGGGACCACCAGCGGGAGTTCGATGTCGAGCATGACGCGGGCGCGAGATGCGCCGAGCGAGCGCGCCGATTCGACGATGGAGCCGTCGATGCCCGCCAGCGCCGGCGCGACGTTGCGCGTGACGAACGGGTAGGCGCCGACGGCGTGGGCGGCGACGATCGCGAGGCCGCCGGTGACGGTGAACCGATAGCCGAAGGCCTCCGTGCCGAAGACCCACCCGCGCAACAGCCCGAGGCCGACGACGACGCCGCTGACGGCGAACGGCGCCATCGAGAGCGTGTCGATCAGCTTCCGACCGCGGAACTGCCGGGTGCTGACGACGGCGAGGAACACGCCCATCGGGACCGCCAGCAGCAGCGTCCCGGCCCCGAAGACCAGCGAGTTCGTGACGGCGGTGAGCGGCTTGACCTGGAAGGCGTAGGCGCTGGTCTGGCGTTCGACCAGGAAGCGGTAGTTGCGGAGCGTGAGTCCCTCCGGCCCGGTGAGGCTGCTGTAGACCAGGCTGACGATGGGGACCACGAAGACGACGACGGCGACGACGGCGTAGCCCCAGGCGAACAGCCGCCGTCTGGTCGCCGGGCCGACGAGATCGATCCGGTCGGGCGGACGGGCGGCGCTGGTCGCCCGCTGGCGCGCCTCGTAGCGCAGATAGGCGTAGGTGAGTGCCAGCGAGAACAGCATCTCCATCGTCGCGAGCGTCGAGGCGGTGCCGTAGTCGAGCTGGCTAATCCGGTGGTAGACCCACACCTCGACGGTCGCCTTCGAGAGCCCGCCCAGCGCGAGGACGATGGCGAACGACATAAAGGAGAAAATGAAGGTGAGCAGCGCGCCGGTCAGGATCGCGGGGAGCAACTGCGGGACGACCACGTCCCGGAACGAGCGCAGGGGCGACGCGCCCAGCGAGCGGGCGGTCTCCGTCATCTCGGCGTCGATGCCCTCCCAGGAGGCGGCCGTGATCCGCGCGATCAGCGGCGCGTCGTAGAAGGCGTGGGCGAGGACGATGATCCCGAGCGTGCCGGTGAACGTCGACACCTCTATACCGAGCGCCTGCACCACCCCGGTGATCACACCGTTCGCGCCGAACGTGGCGACGAACCCGATCGCGACGAGGATCGTCGGCATCACGAACGGCAGCGCCGTCAGCGAGCGGATCGTCTTCCGGCCGGGGAACTCGAAGCGGGCGAGGACGTACGCGCCGGGCAGTCCCAGCGCGATAGCGGCGACCGTCGACAGCAGCGCCTGGTAGGCGGTGAAACCGAACAGGCCGAGCCGGTAGTCCGGGAACGACTCGACGAGGACCGTCGGGTCGGAGAGGGCCTGCGCGAACACGCCGAAGAAGAAGGGGTCGCGCAGCACCTCGACGACGGTCGCGAGCGTGTAGACGCCGTCGACGCGGACCGCCTCGACGAGGACGATCCCGACCGGATAGAAGAACAGCAGCGAGAGCAACACGAGCGTCGCGACTGCGAGGGCCGGAGCGGTGAGCCGTTCGGCGACCCGCGTGACCCGCATCTACTGCGTCGCGATCTGTCGCGACCAGTCGCTGAGCCACGGCTCGACGTTGCCCATCAGCTCGTCGTAACCGAAGCTGACGATCTCCTCGGGCTCGTAGACGAGGTCGTAGTAGTCCGAGGGGAGCTCCGCGTTGTCGACCGCCGGGAGCGCGACGTTGCGCTGGGCGATCTCCGCCTGGACCGCCGGCTGCAGGACGAAGTCGATGAACTCCGTCGCCAGCCCCATCTGGTCGGTGCCCGTGAACGGCGCGGCGCCTTCGAGGTACGCGTAGCCCGAGTTATTCAGGAACCCGACCTGGTGGCGGGCCATGTCCTGGTCGTAGCGGTCGGCGTACACCTGATCGGTGGAGAAGGAGACGACCATCGGCGCCTCGTCGTTCGAGTAGGCGTCGTAGGCCGTCCCCCAGTCCTGCAGGACGCGCGTCCCGTTGTTCATCAGGTCGCTCCAGTAGTCCAGATAGCCGTCCTCGCCGAACTGGTCGATCGTCCAGAACATGAACTCCAGCCCGGTCTCGCTGTTCTGGGGGTTCGGCACGAGCAGGCCGTTCTCGTAGGGGGCGCTCGCGAGGTCGTCGAACGTCTCCGGCGCGGCGGCGCCGCGCTCGTCCAGCGCGTTCTGGTTGTAGACGAGGCTGATGTAGGAGGCGCCGACTGGGATGGCGCGGTCCTGCGGGTCGAAGCGGTAGTCGCCGACGACCGCGTCGGCGTTCGAGAGGTCGGCCGTGTCGACGCTGGTGAACATCGACTCGCCCTCGCCGACCGCGCGGTCGGCCTTGACGAGGTTCTCCGGGGCCAGCCCGAGGAACAGGTCGGTGTCGATACTGACGCCCTGTTGTCGCCGCTGGAGGAAGTAGTCCATGCTGCTCTCGGGGGCGAACCACTGCAGTTCGGCGTCGAACTCCGCCTCGAAGCGTTCTTTGAGCCACGGGCCCGGGCTCGAACTCGGCGCGTCGACGAACGACGGGTACGTGCCCACGCGCAACAGCGGCGTCCCGCCTGAAGCCGTCCCGGTCACCGTCCCCTCGGCGGTCGCGGTCCCGTCGGCTTCCGTGGCGGTTCCCCCGGTATCGGGCGTGTCCGTCGACCCGCTCCCGGTCTCGGTCGAACCGTCGTCGGTCGGTTCCGCGCTGCACCCGGCCACGAGTCCGGCCGCTCCGGCACCCACTGCCGTCAGGAAACGTCGGCGGTTCATGACCGAGGAATATAGACGGCGAATAAAATACCTCGCGATCCGGAGTCGCCGCTTCCGGACAAAATCACCCGTTCTGGAACGCAAACGTGCGGAACTGGACAACGAAACGGAACGAACGCCAGAATGGACGGCAGGGGTCGGAGCGTGCGGTCCCGATCAGATATCGACCGTCGGTACCGGTGACTCCTCCGAGCGGCGCTCCTCGACCATCGCGGCCTGTTCGTCCTCGTCCATCGGTTCGAAGTCGGCTGCGGCGTCGAGGATGTCGTCGACGAGTCGCGGGTCACCGGCGTTGGTCAGCGTCGTGACGCCGTCCTGGGCGAGCGTGAAGCGGAGCGAGCGGCGCAGTTCGGCGGGGTCGTCGTACGGTTCGTACCAGGTCTCGTACGGCCGTTCGTCCTCGGCCAGATCGTCGGGCCACGGCTGCTTCGCGAAGGTCTTGATCGCCAGCACGCCCATCCCCTGCCCGGAGAGTTCGCGCGCGAGCGCCGGGAAGGCGTGGGCGTCGTCGTCGTGGGCGGCGACGGTGGCGTTGACGGGGAACATCGCCGTCTCTAGGTCCGGGATCCGCTCGACGGCCTCGCGGATCACGGCGGGGCTGCCGTGGCTCGTCAGGCCGATGTGGTCGATGATCCCCTCCTCCTGTGCCTCGCGATAGGCCTGCAGGGCGCCGTCCTCGCCGGTGATCTCGTCGACCTCCGAGGATTCGGTGACGGCGTGGAACTGGTACAGGTCGATGTGGTCGACGCCGAGACGGTCGAGCGAGGCTTCCAGTTTCTCCCAGGCGCCCTCGTAGCTCCGTTCGAGCGTCTTGCAACCGAGGAAGACCTCCTCGCGCCGGCCGGCGAGCGTCGGCGCGAGTTTGATCTCGGCGGTGCCGTACTGCGGGGCCACGTCGACGTGGTTGACCCCGCGGTCGAGGACCCGCTCGGTCAACTCGTCGGCCCCGTCCTGGTCGAGGAAGTCGAGCGCGATGGCGCCGAAGGTGAGGACCGTGCTCTCCTGGCCGGTGTCGCCCAGCGGTCTGGTCTCCATACACGTCGTTGGGTCGAGAGCGAGAAAAACCCCGGTGGCCCCGGCGCGTCCGTCCGGATCGGAGTCGACTCCCTCGAGCACCGCGACGGCCGTCGCGCGTGGTCACCACTGGCGCATGCTTTATGACCGGTGACCGGCAAGGGGCGATCATGGTTCAGTGTGAGATGTGCGGGAGCGAGACGAGTTCCCCCAACCGCGTCAAGGTCGAGGGGGCGGAGCTCGACGTCTGCGACGAGTGTACCGACTTCGGGACCGAGGTCAAACAGCAGTCCTCGTCGTCGGCCTCGACGAAGTACTCCACGTCGTCGTCGGGGTCGTCGTCGAGTTCCTCGGGCTCGTCGTCGTCGGGGTCGTCGTCGAGTTCGGGCGGGTCTTCCCAGCGTCGCCGAGACATGTTCGACGAGATGGACGAACTCGCCCAGGACTACGACGAGACCGTTCGCTCGGCCCGAGAGGCGGCGGGCATGAGCCAGGAGGACCTCGCCCGCAAGCTCAACGAGAAGGCCAGTCTCATCCGGAAGATCGAACGCGGCGACACGCTGCCCAGCGACGACGTCCAGCGCAAACTCGAGAGCGCGCTCGAGGTGGATCTGTCGGCCGGCGGGACGACCGACGAGTCCGAGTGGTCGAGCGGCTCCTCGACCGGAGAGTACACGCTCGGCGACGTGGTCGAACGCAAGGATTCCTGACTGCACTCCCCGGGTCGGGACCGGTTCGGCGGACTCCGACGCGGCCGCTCACCGATTTTCCGCGACGTAGTCGTCGCCCAGGTCGTCGGCGATCCCCTGGATGGTGTCCTCCATCTCGTCGATCTCCCGCTGGAGGCGCTGGAAGGTGTCGCTGTCGGCGAGCTCGGATTCGGTCTTCTCGACCTGCAGGACGTTCCGTTTGAGCTTCTTCGAGGTGAGCTCGCGCTTGCGGTCGGTGTACGCCGAGAGCTTCAGCAGGCGGTCGACGACCTCCGTGAGACGGTCTCTGGTCACGGGCTTGACGACGTAGTCGTCACAGCCCATGTCGATGATGTCGAAGTCCGGGTCGACGGCGGTGACCATGGCGACCCGACACTGCAGCCCGCGCTCCTCGATCTCCGCGAGGACTTCGTTGCCGGAGACGATCGGCATCCGCCGGTCGAGCAGGACCACGTCCAGGTCCGAGGCGAGCATCTCCATGGCCTCGAGGCCGCCGTAGGCGGTGCGCACCTCGTAGTCGCTCTGGAGGTACTCCGTGTACAGCTCGGCGAGGTGGTCCTCGTCCTCGACGACCAGCACCGTCTCGCGCTCGGCGGTCCCCTGTGTCACAACGAACTGATGTAGTGAGACGACCGTCTTAACTCTCACCCATCCGCGCGAACCGATTCAGTGGCTGACAGCAACCGCGGGCGCACGGTTGGCGGCCAGTCGTCGGCGGATGCGGGTTCACTGTCGCCGCACTCGCAACCTATTTGACCGTCGCGGTTCGCCACTGGGGTATGTTCGTTCTGGTCAACCTGAAAGCCTACCCGTGTGACCCCGTCGAGATCGCCGAGGCAGCGGCCGACGTGAGCGACGAGACCGGCGTCCGCGTCGCCGTCGCGCCCCAGGCCGCCCACCTCCCGGCGGTCGCGGAGACGGGCGTCGAGACGTGGGCCCAGCACGTCAGCCCCGTCGAACACGGTAGCCACACCGGCAGCACACTCGCCGAAGCGGTCGCCGACGCCGGCGCCGCGGGGACGCTGATCAACCACTCCGAAGCCCGCCGGAAGCTCGCCGACATCGACGCCAGTCTGGACGCCGCCGAACGGGCGGACCTGGAGACGGTGGTCTGTGCGAACAACCCCGACCAGGTCGGTGCCGCGGCGGCGCTCGGCCCCGACGCGGTCGCCGTCGAACCGCCGGAACTCATCGGGACGGGTACACCGGTCAGCAAGGCCGACCCCGATATCGTCACCGACGCCGTCGACGCGGCCGCGGCGGTCGACGAGTCTGTCGACGTGTTCTGCGGCGCCGGCATCTCGACCGGCGACGACCTCGACGCCGCCGCCGACCTGGGCGCCACCGGGGTTCTGCTCGCCAGCGGCGTCGCCAAGGCAGACGACCCGCGCGCGGCGCTCGAAGACCTCGTCGAACCGCTCGCCTGACTCGCACGCCCGAAGGTCTCTCCCGCCCGGCGACGACACCTACTCCCGTTCGACAGCCGGCCGACCCGAGACGACACCACAGTTTCGCACGTCAGAGACAATTCTACTCCGCCGCTCGTCGTGCGTCCGGGCACTCGGTACCGACAGCCTCTACTGGGGCCGATCCGGACGACGACCACGATACAGTATTGCGTTAAATTCCCAAAACTATAAACCGGTGGCGGTCTTACGATACGACGATGGCAACCGAGACAGCGAACGATTCGAGTGAGTCGACGGACGCACCGGTCGCGATCGAGGGCGAATCCGACCTGGACGACCTCGTCGAGACTGGCGAGGTCGTCCTCGCGGACTTCTACGCGGACTGGTGCGGTCCGTGCAAGGCGCTCGAACCCGTCGTCGAGAAGATCGCCGAGACGACCGGGGCCACGGTCGCGAAGATCGACGTCGACACGAACCAGCAGCTCGCGTCGAGCTACGGCGTCCGCGGCGTCCCGACGCTGGTGCTGTTCGCCGACGGTGAGCAGGTCGAACAGGTGGTCGGCGCCCAGCCCGAGCCGCAACTGCGCGAGCTGATCGAGGGCTACACCGAGTGACGACGACCGACGAGAGGGTCACGGACGACAGTCGGGAGACGAACAGATGAGAGGGGCGTATCGATGACCGGAACCGACCGCGCGGTGAACACCACCGATCCCTCGACGGTGGCCGACCCCGCCGACCGGATCGTCGTCTCGTTCCGGTCGCCCGACGTCGACGCGGACGGCGACGACGGGTGGTGGGTCGCCGACAGCGCCTGGGTCGTCGAGAAGATGGCCGAGCGCTCATACCGACGGTACCTCCGCTGGGCTCACGCCGGGCCGGTCGCAGTCGGCGAGGAGTGGGAGGAGTTCGTCAACTGCGGCTGTGCCAGCCCCGAGGACGTGGTTCTCCGCGTCGAGGCCGTCGAGGGCGGCACCGCGATGGGCGCCGAGACACACATCGAGGTGGTCCCGCGCAAGGCCGTCGTCGACGGCGAGGTCGCCGGCGCGACGGTCTGACCACGGCGCGACGATCGCTCCGGCGGCAAGCGCAAAACCGGCCCGCTCGTCCGTTGTCGGAGGATATTTGATCGGTTCCTCGCTAGGGCGGGCATGACCGACGACGAGGGAGGTCTCACGGTGGCGAGCGCCGCCGGGGACCGCGACACCGTTGCGCCGAGTTCCTACGCGCTGGTCGTCCTCGGTGGTGTGAGCTACCTCCTGCTCATGGCCAACTGGTTCGCGCTGGCGGCGTTTCTCGAACCCATCGGCCGGGGGATCGGGCTCTCGGACGCCCAGTCCGGCGCGCTCGTCGGTGCGGTCCCGCTCACGTACGTGCCGCTCTCGCTGCTTTCCGGCCTCGCACTCGACCGGATCGGCGCGCGCCGCGGCATCGCGCTCGCGGTCGCGATCTTCGGCGTCGCACAACTGCTTCGCTCGGCGACGACCGGGTTCGCCGGGATGCTCGCGACCACCGTCCTGTTCGCCGTCGGCGCGACCGGGATCACGTTCGGCCTCCCGAAGCTCGTCGCGAGCGTCTTCCCCTCGCGACTCCTGGGGACGATGTCGACGGTGTACATCCTCGGCTCCTACGCGGGGACGGCGGCGGCCTACAGCGTCGGTCGAGCGATTCTGGGGCCCGAACTCGGCGGCTGGCGCCCGACCTTCCGCGTCCTCGGCGCCGCGGCGCTGGCCTTCCTCGTCGTCTGGGTCCCGGTCGCGGCCTGGCACGCCCGCCGCCACGGAACGCCCTACGGCGGCGACGCCGACTCGGAGTTCTCGCTCGGGTCGCTCCGGGCGGACGTAGCCCAGGTGTTCTCCCACCGCGTGATGCGGCTCCTCGTCGTCGTCGGTACCGTCTACCTCCTCCTGACGCACAGCCTCCAGGGATGGCTCCCGACGCTGGCCGGCGCGCGCGGCGCTACGACCGCGCGGGCCGCGACCGTCGCCACCCTGTTCGTCGTCGGCCAGGCGGCCGGGACGGTGGTGGTCCCGCCGCTCTCCGATCGTCTGGAACGGCGCCGCGGGGCGGTCGTCGCCTGCGGCGTCGCGGCGCTGGTCGGCCTCGTCGGCCTCGCCCTCGGCGGCAGCGTCCTCGCGGCGAGCGCCGCGGCGGTCGTCGTCGGGACCGGCGTCGGCGGTGTCTCCCCGCTCGTCCGGGCCATCCCGACCGAGATCGAGGAGATCGGTCCCGGCCTCACCGCGACCGCGGTGAGTCTCGTCTTCGCCGTCGGCGAACTCGGCGGCTTCTTCGGCCCGTTCCTCGTCGGCAGTCTACGGGACCTGACTGGCTCGTTCTTTCCGGGGCTCGCCCTGCTGGCCGTCGGTGCGCTCGCGATGGTCGCCGCGGGCGTTCGGCTGCCCGAGGTGTGAACCGGCGGGATCCCGCGGCGGTTGGACCCGTGCCCCGGACCGATTCGTCGCCCGGGCAGCGCAACTCAGTTGTAGCGGGAACGACTCGGCGCCGGTATGGACACCGAGCGCGAGAAGATGCTGCGCGGCGAGCCATACGACCCGAGCGACCCGGACCTGGTCGCGGCCCGGCGGCGAGCCCGCGAACTCGTCGCCGAGTTCAACGACACGGCACCGGGGGCGACCGACCGGCGGCGGTCGCTGCTGGGGGACCTATTCGGCGGCGTCGACGGCGAGATCCACGTCGAGCCGCCCTTCCGGTGTGACTACGGCGACCAGATCAGCGTCGGCGACCGTTTCTACGCCAACTTCGACTGCGTCGTCCTCGACGTCTGTCCCGTCGAGTTCGGCGAGAACTGTCTCCTCGGGCCCGGCGTCCACGTCTACACGGCGACCCACCCGCTCGACCCCGAGGAACGAGCGAGCGGCCTCGAATCCGGACGACCGGTCTCGATCGGCGACGACGTGTGGATCGGTGGCCAGGCGGTGATCAATCCGGGCGTGACCGTCGGCGACGGCGCGGTGATCGGGTCCGGCGCCGTCGTTACCGACGACGTGCCACCGGGCGTCGTCGTCCAGGGGAACCCAGCCGAGGTCGTCAGCGAGATCGAATAGCAGCGGTCCGAGAGAACGAGCGCGGACCGAGCCGTCGGCCCGTCAGTCGAGAAGCTCGACTTCGTCGTTGTCGGCCGCGACCGACAGGTCGTCGACTGGGTCGTCGTCGGGAGTGTCGGAGTCGTCGGCCGGCAGGTCGTCGGGACCGTCGCCGGTGTCTTCGTTCGCGGTGGCGTCCTCGGCAGCCGACGCTTCGGCGCCCTCGTCGTCGGTCGGCGGGGCCTCGAGGTCGTCGCCGTCGAGCGCGCGCTCGGCCTGCCGGACGAACGAGTCGACCGACTCGCAGTCGGTGCGCTCGGCCAGGAGCGCGGGGACGCGGTAGTCGTAGCGACCGCGGCCGACGTGCTCGACGAGACCGTGGACGCGTAGCCGTCGATTGCGGGCGTAGGCGTCGGTGCGGTCGTCGGCCCCGCCCGCGGCGAACAGCGCGTCCATCGGCGTTCCGGGCCCGTGGTCGCGGTAGTACCGCAGCATCTGTCGGGTCTCGGGCGCCAGGTCGGCCAGGTCGTCGGCGATGTCGCGGGCGAACGCGGCGGCGTCCTCGACCGCCTCGTCGTCGACGGCCG
Organism: Halosimplex litoreum; assembly: GCF_016065055.1. NCBI lineage: Archaea > Methanobacteriati > Methanobacteriota > Halobacteria > Halobacteriales > Haloarculaceae > Halosimplex > Halosimplex litoreum. The sequence goes on along the minus strand of NZ_CP065856.1, from coordinate 4,132,809 downwards.
TCGACGTGCCCGCTTCGAAGGCGTCGGTCGCGCGGTCGCCCAGCGGGTCGGCCTCGACGCCGTCGAACCCGCGGGTCATCGACGCGTCGTCGCCCCCGTCGAGTCCCTCGCCGATCCGCGGCGCCGTCCCACCGTCGGTGGCGGCGTCCTCCGCGGACGCGGCGTCGTCACCGAACGCGCCGGCCATCCCGCCGAACGACATCCCGTCGTCGCTCGCGGCGGCGTCGGCGGTCGCGTCTTCCAGGGTCGCCTCGTCGGCCGCGCCGTCGACGGGTTCGCCGTGGGCGTCGGGGCCGCCCTCCCAGGCCTCGGCGCGGGCGGCCTCGTCGCCCGGCCAGGTCATCGTGGAATCGTCGTAGCCGTCGTCCTCGCGGGCGGTCTCGTCGGGCAGGGGCGGATCGCCGCCCTCCGGGACCGCCTCGCCGCCCTCGACCCACTCGGCGGCGTCGTCGAACGACGACTGATCACCGTTCGCCGCGGCGCGGCGGTCGCGCATCCGCGCCTGCTCGGTACGGCCGGGGTTCGACCCCTTGACGTGGTCGACCAGCGCCTGCGTGAACTGGTCGGCCATCCGTTGCATGTCCCGCGCGTCCTGCAGCTCGGTTTCGAGTTCCGCGATCCGCGAGTTCTTCTCGTCCAGCTGCTCGCGCAACTCGGCGATGCGGTCCTCGGTCTGTTCTTTCTCCTCGCTGATCTCCGCGAGCTCGGAGACCAGATCGTCGCTGACCGATTTGAGGTCGGGCCGTTCGAAGTCGTCGAGTCCGGGCGTGGCGCCGGCGTCGAAGGTCTGCTTGCGGCGGAACTGCACCCGCTGGATCTCCTCGGCCCAGTCGTTCATCATGAACGCCTCGCCGTCGTCTAGGTCCTCGACGGCGGAGGCGTAGTCGCCGTCGAGCACCCGCTTGACGACCTTGGTGTCGTTGTTCCAGGTGAGCCGATGCCAGACGAGCCAGTCGCACTGGGTGATGAAGTCCTTCTTCACGTCGGCGGGCCGCTGGCTGATGCCGACGATACCCAGGCCGTGCTTGCGGCCGCGCTTGGAGATCTTGATGAGCATCTTGCCGCACTCGCCGACGCTGCCCTTCTGGGGGATCCACTCGTGGACCTCCTCGACGAGCATCAGGAACGGCTGTTTGAGCTTCTTGGCCTTCGCGAACAGGCGCTTGGAGACCTCGGTGAGGAGGTCGGCGGCCTCCTCCTCGTCGAGAAAGGAGGAGACGTCGAGGATGATGGGGACGTTCTGCTCCAGCGCGAGCGTGGCGATCTTCTCGGCGTGCTCGACGGTGATCTGGATGTCGCACTCGTCGTCGGCGCCGGCGTGGAGGATCTCGTACTCCTCCTTGAGGCCGTAGTACTCGCCGTCGATGTCGACGATGAGCATGCCGAAGCCGTTGTCGAGCAGCTTCTCGACGACGACGCTGGCCGTGTTGGACTTCCCCGAACCGGACTTGCCGGTGACGAACCCGCGGCCGGTCAACAGCTCGACGACCGGCAGGTCGACGGCCCGGCCCGGCTCGCCGCTCCCACAGGGCCCGTCGCTCACGTCCGCGACGGTGATCGACTCTGTCTCTGCCATTACCGATCGACACCCGCGGCCGAGCCATAAGCCCCCGTCAGACGGAGGTCTGACGCCCGAAACTCCGCCGCTCGGGAGCCTCCCCGCCGTCGACGACAGCACTGCGATGGTCAATACATTTACCAACGGAGCCCGAATCGGACGTAGAGTGGTCGCGACCGATGGAGTGGACGGGACAGTGACGCGCTACGAGACCCACGTCGAGGAGGGAACGGTCTACGTCGGCGCGCCCGACGGACCGCTGGAGATCGGGCCGCTCGACGCGGTGCTCGACGCGGTGGGTGGCCCCTCGTGGACGATCAGCTACTCCCACACCGAGCGCGAGCGCCACCCCGAGATGGACACCTCCGACGCCGGCCTGACCGTCGACGTGGTCGACATGATGCACACCATGACCTTCGGCGAGCGCTTCGTCGAGACGATGGCCGCCCACCCCACCGAGACTCTCGAACACGACGAACTGTCCCCGCGGATGGGCCTGTTCGTCGGCAAGCTGCTGGAGAACCTGGAGAACGGCGTCGACTGAGCGCTGGAGGCGCGGCGCACCGGCGACGAGGCTTTCCGCGCGCGCCGGCTAGACCCGCACGATGGCCCACCGCCGGCGTCGCGACGCCCTCCGGACCCCCGGATATCTCGCGCTCGCCAGTCGGAGCGCCGTCGGCGTGCTCCTCGTCGTTCTGGCCCTCGTCGTCGCGACCGCGGTCGGGCTGGGGTTCCTCGAGCCCGGTGGGCCGGGTCCCGCGTCCGACGTGCCGAACGGGGCCGGCCCTACGATGGAAGACCGACCCGCGGACCCGTCGGCGACGGTCGTCGGCGGCTCCGACCCGGTCGCGGTGACCGACGACGGGCCGACCACGGTCGCCGACGCCCGAACCGCCGCCGAAATAAACACGACACGGATCGAGCGGGTGATCCACGATCGAGTCAACGAGATCCGCCGCGGTCGCGGTCTCGAACCGCTGGCCTCCGACGAGGAACTGGCCGAAATCGCCACGTACTACAGCCGGCGAATGGCCGACGAGGACTTTTTCGCCCACACGGCGCCCGACGGGCAGACCCTGCTCGACCGCTACGACCGCTTCGGCTACGACTGCCGGGTCGACACCGGCGGCCGCCGGTACGTGACCGGCGGCGAGAACCTCGCGTACACGTACGCCTACACGCCGGTACAGACCGAGGGCGGCGTCGTCAGCTACGACGGCAACGAGACGCGGATCGCCCGCGGCATCGTCGAAGGGTGGATGAACTCCCCGGGCCACCGGGAGAACCTCCTGCGGCCCTACTGGTCTCGCGAGGGGATCGGCGTCGTCCTCGACCCTGAGGGTGGACAGACGCAGGTGATCGCCACGCAGAACTTCTGTTGAGCGGCGTTCGGTCCCGTCGGTGAGGCGCCGACGGGCTCAGTCGGCCCGGCGGGCCAGAACGAGCCCGACGACCGAGCCGACGGCGGCGATGCCGGCGAGCGTGAGGAAGAGGGCGGTCGCGTTCGCGACGGCGAGGATGGCGCCGGCGACGGTGCCGCCGAGCGCGCCGACGCCGAACACGCCGAGGTAGGTGAACCCGTAGGAGAGCCCGCGCGTCCCCGACGGCGTGTACTCGGCGACGGTCGCCTGGTACATCGGCTGGACGACGAACAGGAACGCGCCGAGCAGCGCGCCGAGGACCACCAGCGGACCGATACCGGCCCGCGAGACGGGGACGAACAGCACCGCAAGGATCGCGAGCACACCGAACGACCCGGCCAGCCCGTACTCGACAGGGATGCGGTCGGTGAGCTTCCCGCCGGTGTACTGGCCGACGACGCCGACCAGCAGCAGGCCGGAGTAGAAGTAGTCCTGCGGTTTCAGGGTCTGGCCGCTCCCCGACTCGACGCCCAGTGTCGACCGAATCGACTCGGGCAGGAGCGTGTCGACCGGGACCGGTTCGAACCCGGGGAGGCTCCGCAGCAGCTCCGGTAGGAAAGTCAGGACGCCGCGGTAGTACAGCCCGGAACACATCACGACGACGAACACGAGCGCGAACCCGCCGACCAGCAGCCGCCGCGACTCGGTGAGAAACTCGTCGAGATCGTCGACGCCGCTGGACGCCTTCGAGTCGCCGCCGTCGGTAGCCGCGCTCTCGGTCACCGCGGCGGTCTCGTCGAAGTCCGCGCGAGCGGCGTAGACGGCTGCGAGGACGGCCGGCGCGCCGAGGGCGAGCGCGACCGTGCGCCACTCGACGAACAGCAGCATGACTGCGGCCGCCAGCGGCCCGAGCCCGATGCCGAGGTTGCCTGCGATGCCGTGGTAGGCAAGCCCCGTCCCGCGCTCCTCGACGCCCTTGCTGATGAGCGAGAGGCCGGCGGGGTGGTAGACGCTGGCTGAGAGGCCCCACAGCACCAGCGCCGCGGCGACGACGAGCATGTTCGGCGCGAGTCCGAGCAGGACGTACGACAGCCCCATCCCGAGCAGACAGGCGCTGATGAGCCGCCGCGAGCCGACCCGGTCGACGAGGATACCCCCGGGGAGCGCGCCGAGGCCGAACAGGCCGTAACCGAGCGTGACGACCACGCCGACGCTCGCCGTCGTCACGTCGACGCTCGCGACGCCGAGCGGGATGGCGTCGAACTCGACGAGCCAGACGACGACGAACAGCGGGACCGTCATCTCGTAGGTGTGGACCGCCCCGTGGGCCAGCGACGCGATCCCCGTGATCGCCCTGTCGTTCCCGTTCACTGGACGCCCCTACCCCGTGGAGTGTCTTTACCCCGACGGTCGCGGAACCTCGCACCATCCCCGATAGACGCCGGTGTCGGTCACTCGCTCCCGACGACCTCGTTCCGCAGCGTCCCGACGCCCCGGTAGGTTATCTCGACGGTCTCGCCGGGTTCGACCGTCCCCGGATTCGCCGGGCTGCCGAACGCGACGCAGTCGCCGGGTCGGAAGGTGAACCGCCGGGAGAGATAGGAGACGACCTCGTAGGGGTCGAACAGCATCAGCTCGGTGGTGGCGTCCTGGCGCTGCTCGCCGCCGACGGTGGTCTCGATGTCCAGCGCCGTCGGATCGACGTCCGTCTCGATCCACGGTCCCAGCGGCGCCGACGTGTCGAACGCTTTCCGCGCGGTTCGACCCTGCTGGTCGAGCGCGTCCACGTCGTTCATCACGGTGTACCCGCGGACCACTTCGGGGACGTCCTCGGGCGCCACGTCGCGACAGCGTTCGTCGATCACGGCGACGAGTTCGCCGGCGTAGGTGAGCTCGTCGGTCCACTCGGGGTACCGGATCGGGTCCTCGGGACCGACGAGAGCGGCGGGGGGCTTGATGAAGAAGTCCGGTTCCTCGGGGCGCTCGTAGTCCATCTGGTCGAGCGTCTCGGCGTAGTTGCGTCCGACGCAGTACAGCGCCGACGGGGAACAGGGGTAGGTCAACTCGCCGTCGCGGCCGACGACGTACTCGCCGTGGTCGGTGACGACGGTCCCGTCCTCGTAGCGGCCCTCGACGACCCCCTCGGGAGTCTGCAGTCGTGCCAGTCGCATGGCTCGCCGTTGGACGCTCTCGGATAACAATCCCCAGTATCTCCGCCCGACTTACTCGTACTCCCACAGCGAGCGCTGGCCCTCTGGGTCCGGTTCGGCCCGCCCCGTCTCCTCCCCCGCCTCGTCCCCGTCCGCCTCGTCCTCGGCGGACGCGCCTCGCTCGCCGTCGGTCGTCGCCCTGTCCGTCGTCTCGCCGTCGCTCGTCCCGGACGATCGCCCCTCGAACCCGGCGAGGCTGGCCTGGTCGCTCTCGGCGAAGTCGAGCTTCGAGACGCGAACGCCCAGTTTGCGGACCTGCTCCTCCGCGAACTCCGCCAGGAGATCCAGTGCCGTCGACTCCAGCAGGTCCGGGTCGTCGACCGGTCCCGGGAGCGACTCGGCGCGCGTGTTCACGTCGTAGGGCGGCGTGACGACCTTGATCCCGATCGTCCGGTAGAGAGCGCCTTCGCGCTGGGCGCGCTCGGCCACGTCCGCGGCCAGCGCGCGGACCTTCTCGCGCTTGCGCTCGCCGTCGTCGGTCGGCTCGGTGAACGCCGACTCCCGGGAGAGGCTCTTGGGTTCGCCGACGGGGGTCACCTCGCGTGGGTCCTCGCCGCGGGCGTAGCGCCGGACGGCCAGCCCGCGCTCGCCGAACGCTTCCCGGACGTCTTCGGGGTCGGCGGCGGCCAGGTCGCCCGCAGTCTCGATACCCATCTCGCGCAACTGCCGGGCGGTGACCGGCCCGACGTTGTGGATCTCGGCCACGTCCAGCGGCGCGAGGAAGTCACGGACCTCGCCCGGTTCGACGACGACGAGGCCGTCCGGTTTGTCGTAGTCGCTGGCGATCTTCGCCGCGCTCATCGTCGGCGCGACGCCCACGCTCGCGACGACCCCGGCCTCCGCCTCGATGCGCTCTTTGAGACTGCGGGCGAAGGTTTCGACCGGGTGCGGGTCGCCGTCGCCCACGTCGTCGTCGCTCACGTCGTCGCCGCCCCAGACGACGCGGTCGGTCACGTCGAGATACGCCTCGTCGATGCTGACCTCCCGAACCACCTCTGCCGCGTCGTGGAGAACCGCCTTCACGTCCGCGGCGACGTCGTCGTAGTACTCGAGATCGACCGGGCGGTAGAACCCCGCCTCCTCGACGTCGAGATCCGGGTCCCGCGCGGCCTCGACCTTCCGCGGGAGCCGTTCGAGCGCCTCGGAGATGGCCATCGCGCTCTCGACGCCGAACGCGCGGGCCTCGTAGCTGGCGGTGGCGACCGCGCCGTGGGTCTCCGCCGACTCGTAGCCCATCCCGACGACGAGCGGCTGGCCCTCCAGCGCGGGTTCGCGCAGGCGCTCACACGCCGCGTAGAAGCAGTCCATGTCGACGTGACAGAGTATCTGGTCGGGCGTCGCGTCGGCGCCGAGGCTCCCCAGATCGCCGCTCATCGGTGCCCTCCCGCAGGCACCGGTCGTCGCCCCACGGCTCGGCGCTCGCTCGCGCTCATCGCTTCTGCCTTCTCTCCGGCGCCGGGAGACAAGAACCCCTCGCCGGCGGCGTCGGTCATCCGTCCGCACGAGCGAGCGTCCGCGACTCGGGACCAGACGGCGTCGCCGCGCCGGTCGGCGTTCCGGAGGGCGTATCCGTCCCGACCGGCTCGCTCGTCCCGTTCTGCGCGGCTGTGCCCTCGGGTGCGACCGTGCCGTTCGGTCCCGGGCTGGCGGTCCCGTTCGGCCCAGCCGTCCCGTTGCCCGGCGTCCCGGGCGTCACCGCGTCCGGTGTCGAGGTCGGTGTGGGGGTCGGCGTCGGGGTGGGAGTGGCCGTCGGGGTCGCGGTGGGTGTCGGCGTCGCAGTCGGGGTCGGCGAGGGCGTCGGGTCCGCGGGACGGCCGTCGAGGACGAGCCGGTCGTCCCCGGGGCCGTTCCAGACGACGTAGAGCTGCTCGTAGACCGCGTCGGGGACCCGGCACTCGCTGCCGCGGGTGACGTTCTCGACCGGCGTCGCGCAGGCGCCGCCGTCGGTGTCGGCGAAGGTCCCGAGCCGCCCGCGCGCCGCCGACCTGACGGCGAGCTGTGAGCCGTTGATGCGGTCGCCGCCGAAGTGGGTGACGACCACGTCCGTCCCGTCGGGCTCGAAGACGAAACTCGCCCGCGGCCGGTCGGGGTCGGTCGGCCCGCCCGAGAGCGACGCGACCAGCGACATCGCCAGCAACAGTGCCGCCAGTCCCATCGCCAGCAGGACGACGTTCTCCGAGATTCCGCGACCGCCCCAGCGTCCGTTCACACACTCTCGTTTCCGTCCTTCCCAATAGAGTTACTGGCCGAGACGTTCGAAGCGTTCGACCGATCACGGTCGTCACGAACAGTCCGGTGGGTCGCGATCTGTCGGCCCCGGCTGCCGGCTGACTTCTGCCCGCGAACAGCGTGAAAGCCCCGACTCGCTCGACTTGGGGGGCCTCGCTGTGCTCCTCGGCCTTCGGCCTGCGGTGCTTGCTTCGTCCGCCGTCGTCGAGCGAGTCGCCCCTTTCATTCCCGCCCGTGTCGGCTGGCCGGTCAGTCTGTGCGGGTAGGTATAAAAGGGGCCGTCCGCTCCGGGAAGACGGCCGACGGTGAGCCGAACGTGGTGAGGCGAACGTCGAGAGAGCTTGCTCTCTCGGAATAAGCACTGCAACGAGCGGAGCGAGTGGAGCGCGCAGCGAGGCCCTCGACCGGAGCGGACGGGGGCTTTCACGCTGTTTGCGTTCGCCGTCGAGGTAGTGTTCTCGGACTCGCGACCTTTCATCTGGTAACCGAAATCACTCCGTAGCGACGCAGAACTAGTTGCTCTCACCGAGTTACGCCGATAAAAGCCTCGAGGTGCGACGGGGTGGCCAGGACCCGTCGCGAGTCGCCCGCTTGTTCGTGCACGGTGCCAATGTTCCGGGAGTTCACGACGCTGATTCACGTCGGGAGCCCCGTATGGCTCCAACTGCATGTTATTGCCACACATACTTAACCGTTCCCGTTGCGGTACGGTTTGCAGGAGTCGACCCGTCTGTCGACCAGCTCGTTCGCGTGATACGACTCGTGACAGGTCCGACAGTAGGCGCTTGGCGTCGTCGTGGCGGGTTTCAGCGCCGTGTGGCCGTTCGGACAGGCGACCCGGTAGGGGTCCGCCAGCAGGTCGGCCAGGTCCTCAGGGGCCACCATCCGTTGCCCCCGTGTGCGTCCCCGTCCGGTCGTGGTCGCCGATGCAGCCACACCGCGGGCACGGGACCGCTCCGACCGCTCCGACGGCGAACTCGAATCCGCAGGCGCGACACCGATAGACCACCCGCGAGCCCGGCCGCGCCGCGTCACCCATCGCGCCCTCCCCGCGCGTTCGACGCCGGTGCTCCCGCACCCGCGGTGTCGTGCCCCTCGCTTCCGTCGTCCCCACCACCCGACCGCCGGTCGCCCGTCTGGGCGATCCGCCGGCAGTACGCCGCGGCGGCGTCGGCCGCGGTCTCGCCGTGTCCCTCCGCGGCGACGCCCGTCTGGGTCGCCCGCCAGCCGCCGCCGTACTCCTCCAGCACGATGGTCGTCCACCGTCGCCGGTGCCACGGCGCGTCCTTCTCGTCCGATCCTGGCGCCGGCATCCGCCGGCGGTCGCCCGCCGCGCCGTCACCTGCCGCGCCGTCGTCCGCGTACTCGCTCGCCGTCATACCTCCGACCAGCGACCCCGGTACAAAAGCCGTTAGCCGCACCTCCGGAGTGAAAGTGGACGCCGAATCTCGGGGCCGATCGCCGCGCCGTCCCGCGGGTGAAAGTGGTTTTTCGGCCGTGAAAGTAGTCGACCTCGAAGCGGTACGTATCCGTCAGTCGCTGGAACGCCGATAGTGGATCCAGTCGCCCCGCTACAGCGCCTTCATCGCGTAGTAGAACCGCTGAAGCGCCGTGAAGTGGCCGACGACGGCGAAGAAGACGAGCAGCCAGCCGACGACCCTCAGCCCCGAGAACGGTTGTGTGACGAACGCGGCGACCGCGCCGACGGCGACGACCAGCGCCAGGCGGTCGGCGCGGCCGACGAGCCCGCCGTAGACGCGGTCGAGGCCGACCGCCTGGGCCTGGGTCCCGAGGTAGGAGGTCATCAGGACGCCGGTGACGGCGGCCAGCCCCAGGGCGTAGGCGTCGAGACCGGCGGCGAGCCCGGAGATCATCGCGATGTCGGCGTAGCGGTCGAGGACGTGGTCGAGCAGGTCGCCCGCGTCGCTGCCGGTGCCGGTCTCCCGGGCGAGTTCGCCGTCGACCAGGTCGAGCCAGCCGTTGAGCGCCACCGCGACCGCGCCGCCGAGATACAGCAGCGGGTCGCGACGCGGCGCGACGGCGAAGGCCGCGGCGCCGAGCAGCGCCAGCGCGAGGGCGAGCACGCTCACCCCGTTGGGCGTCAGGCCGACGCGCTTGGCCAGCGTCACCGACGGCGCGACGGCGCCTTTCACCGCGGGGCGGAACCGGTCCAGTGTCATCTGCTCGGGCCAGTCATAGATAGTCGAGGAACGAAACTGTACCGGCCTGGGGCTCGCGCTCGCCCGCGACGACCGCCTCGACCGCCGCCGCGACGTCCTCTGGGTCGCTCTCCGTCGCGTCGATCTCGTAGACGCTGTCCTCACCGTGGCGCTCGACCGCCTCCGAGAGGATCACGTCCAGCGCCTCCGACTCGGCGTTCTCCTCGGCCTTCGCTTCCGGTTCGCCGCGGTCGGTGAGCCGCCGCTCCAGCTCCTCCGGGTGGGTCCGGAGGACGACCACGCGGTCCGCGTCGAAGTGGTGGGCCAGATGCGACTCGAAGAGCACGTCGTCGCGACCGTCGAGGTGGTCGGCGACCGCGTCGATATCCGCGACCGCCGAGTCGCGCTCCTCGTCGTGCTCCACGACGAACTCCTCCTCGTGGATCACGTCGTTGAGGTGGAGGACCGCCAGATCGGTGTCGAGACGGTCGACCGCGGTCGTCTTGCCCGTCCCGGGCGTGCCGGTGACGGCGACGCGCATCAGGCGGAGCCCTCCGCGAGGACCTCGTTGATGGTCTCGACGGCCCGGCGGGTCTCGGTCTCGGTGCCGCAGGTGATCCGGATGCACTCGGGGAGACCGAAACTGGTGCAGTCGCGGACGATGACGCCCTCGCGCTGGGCGGCGTCGGCGACCGCGCTCGCGTCGCCCACCTCGACGAGGACGAAGTTGCCACCGCTCTCCCAGGTCTCGGCGTCGAGGTGTTCGTGCATGTACTCGCGGGCCCACCTGGCGCCCTCGACGGTCCGCTCGACGTGGTCGTCGTCGTCGAGGGCGGCCAGCCCCGCGCGGCAGGTCAGTTCGGTCACGCCGAAGGGGGTGGTCACGCGGGCGTAGGCGTCGGCCCACTCCTCGGGCGCGACGGCGTAGCCCAGGCGCATCCCAGCGAGGCCGTAGGCCTTCGAGAACGTGCGGATCAGCGCCACGTCCTCGCGCTCCTCGACGAGGTCGACGGCCGAGGGCGAGTCGGTGAACTCGATGTAGGCCTCGTCGTAGACGACCAGCGTCTCTTCGTCGGTCTCTTCGGCGACGGTCCGCAGATCGTCGAGGTGCATCTCCGAGCCCGTCGGGTTGTGCGGGCTGGTGACGTAGACGATCCGGTGGCCGTCGTAAGCGTCGAGGACGGTCCCGGGGGTCTGGGCGAAGTCCTCGGCCTTCTCCAGGCGGTACTCGTCGACCTCGCCGTGGTGGTAGCGAGCCGACATGGGGTAGTAGGCGAAGCCCGGCGTCGGGACGAGGACCCGATCCCCGGGTTCGATGAACGCCCGGGCGAGGTTGTCCAGCGCGGTGTCACCGCTGGGAGTGAGCCAGATCTGCTCGGGGGCCAGCCCGTGGCGGTCGGCGACCTTCTCGGTGAGGTCGGTGTGGGCGGACTTGGGGTAGCTGGAGACGCGGTCGGCGTGCTCGCGGACGGCCTCGACGGCCTCCGGGCTGGCGCCGAAGGGGTTCTCGTTGGAGGAGAGCTTGACGAGGTCGTCGGGGTCGAGCCCGAGGTCGCGGGCGACCTCCTCGATGCCCCTCCCGGCGCGGTAGACGGTGTGATCGGAGAGGTCCCGTGGTTCCATACCGGAACGAACGCCGGCCGCGTCTTAAGCGTGCTCACACGGCGTGAATCCACGCCGCCCACCGGCCTCCGTTCGGCGGGGTCCGACCGCCGCCCTCGAACCGCCGGAAGTGGGTACGTTCAAGTGAGTCGCGGCCTCCCGGTCACGCATGTCAGCGATAGATACGGCGATGTACGTCCTGCACCTCGTCTTCGGCGGGGTCTGGACGGGCAGCGTCGTCTTCGTCACCTTCGCTATTCTCCCCCTCGCACAGGACGGCACCGCCAACGCCGAACCGCTCCGCAGCGTCGTCGAGCGACTGCGGTGGGTCTCGCGAGCGAGCGCGCTCGTCCTGCTCGCCTCCGGCGGTCACATGGCGGGCACGCTGTACACGGTCGAGTCGCTCACGGGGTCGCCGCGAGGCCATCTCGTCCTCACGATGGTCGCGCTGTGGCTCGGTCTGGCCGCGTTGGTCGAGATCGGGTCGAGCAAGCTCGCCGACGGTTTCGACCAGAAAAAGGTCCGCCAGCCAGCCCGCGACGCTCGTCCGTTCCTCCTCGCGGCGTCGGTCGTCGCTGCCGGCCTCCTGGTCGTCGGCGGTCTGCTCGCCTCGCCGACCCTCCTCTGACTACCCGCTTCTCACAGATCCTCGTCCACGTGGTCCGCCGCTTTCAGCGCCAGCGCCGCGATGGTGAGCGTCGGGTTCATGGCGCCGCTGGTGACGAACACCGACGACGACGCCACCGAGAGGTTCCCCACGTCGTGGGTCCGCAACCGCGGGTTCACGACGCTGGACTCGGGGTCGGTTCCCATCCGCGTCGTCCCCATGTGATGGGCCGCCGGACCGGTGTTCTCCGGCCCGACCGTCCATCCCACGTCGACGCCGAGTTCGTCCATTACCCGACCCTGGATCTCGTTGGCCTTCGCGAGCGACCGCCGCGTCCGGTCGTCCAGCGACCACTGGACGTCGGGCACGGGATTGCCGTGGTCGTCGGTCGTCGACGGGTCGAGCGTGACTCGGTTCGACTTCCGCGGGAGCTGCCCCACCAGCCCGCCCATCGCGACGTGAGTCCCGTAGCTCGCCCGCAGCGAGTCGAGCAGGTCGTCGCCCCACTGGTCGGCACCGAGCGCTTGCTCGACCGGCGAGGGGCCGGCGTAGTTGAGGAACTCCAGTTTGATCGGCCCCACACCGTCGAAGTCGTTGTCGTAGTACTGGTGGGTCTCCGTCGTATTGAACCCGACGTGGTTCTGCCGGGTGCGTTGGTCGAGGGTCCCGCCGGTCCCGGCGAACAGGTGCTCCATGAAGTACCGGCCGACGAGCCCGCTCGAATTGGCGAGCCCGTCGGGATGGGCGTCGGACTTCGAGAGCAGGAGCAAGCGCGGGATCTCCACCCCGCCCGCGGCGAGGACGAACTGCCGCGCTTCCTGACGGTGTTCGGTCCCGTCTGGTGCGGCGTAGACCGCAGCAGTGACGCGCTCGCCGCTCCGGTCGGTTTCCAGGCGCTGGACGGGGACCCGATCGAGGACGCGGGCGCCGGCGTCCTCGGCCGCCCCGACCGTGTGGTCGGCGCTGTACTTCGCGCCGGAGGGACAGACCGGCTGGCAGGTGCCGTAGCCGACGCACTGGCCGCGGCCGTCGTAGGTCTCGGAATTTCGGGCGTTGGGGACCGAGTGGGTCGCGATCCCCAGCTCCTCGCAGGCCTCGGCGAACAGCGAGTCGCTGTAGGAGGGTGGAAACGCCGGCAGCGGATGGGGCTCCTCACGTGGCGGCGCGAAGGGGTTGTCCGACGCGCCGGCGACGCCGATGGCCGACTCGGCGGCGGCGTAGTACGGCCGCAGGTCCTCGTAGGCGATCGGCCAGTCGGCGGCGACGCCGTCGCGGCTCCGCCGCTCGAAGTCGGACTCGTGCAGCCGCATCACCATCCCCTGCCAGTGCAGCGTCGACCCGCCGACGCCCTTCACCCGCATCGCGTTCAGCGGGTAGAACAGCTCGCCACTCGAACTGTGGGCGTCGCGCTCGCCGCCCATCTCCCAGACCGACAGCGAACCGTGTGCCGGCCGGATCGCCCGCTCCATCCGCTCCCGGCGGTCCGCCGCGTCGAACCGCGGCCCCGCTTCGAGGACGACCACCTCGTGGCCGCGTTCGGCCAGTCGGTACGCCGCGAGCGCGCCCGCCGGTCCCGCGCCCACGACGCACACGTCGACCCGCTCGCTCGGCGTCCGGTCGGCGCCGTCGCCTCCGCTCGCGCTCATCGGACGTGGATTAGGCAAACCTAAACTTAGGGCTTGCCATGGCGAGGCGGCGCGCGGACGCCGGTCGATCGGTCGCGGCGGTGCGGAGTGTTTAATCGTCCCGGTCGTCTACGCCCGACTGCGTGCCTTTAGTCCCCGCCCGAGCGTACCCGGACGGGTGCGATGACAGCGCGGCGAACCCGGGCACGCGACACCGAGTGGCGCCGCAAGCGCCGGCCAGCCGAGGGGTCGCGGTCGCCTCGGCACCCGCCTCGACGGCTCACGCCGTCTCGGCAATCGGAGGTGCCTGACGGCACTTCCCGCCTCAGCGGCTCACGCCGCTTCGGCAATTAGTGGCGCTACCGCGCCACTCGCCCGGCACGAGGGTTTCCCGGCTGACCCGGCACGCCGCCAGGGATGATGTCGGTCGTTAGTGTTCCGGGCGCACATTTCGACTGCTTCGAGCGCTCGCTTCACATGTCGCCCGCTCGGGAAGCCCCGGCCAAACACTCAAGAATCGCCTCCACGTAGCCCGAGCATGGCGACAATAGAGATCGACGACGACGTCTACGAGGCGTTACAGCTCCCAGAGGGGGAGCGCTCGCCCGCGATGAAGCGGGAGTTAGCGGTCTCGCTGTACGCCCGTGACGTACTCTCCTTCGGGAAGGCCCGGACTCTGGCGGAGATGTCGAAAGCGGAGTTCCAAGAACTCCTCGGGGAGCGAGAGATTCCCCGCCACTACGGCGACCGGGAACTCGAAGAAGACCTCGACTATGCCGAATAGCGCGGCGGTGGTCTCCGACACATCGCCACTCCTGAATCTCGCACTCATCGAACGGCTCGACCTTCTCCGAACACAGTTCTCCGACATTACCGTCCCGCGCCGGGTCTGGAACGAACTCACCGAGGGAGAGGCGGGGCTGGAAGCGCTCCGAGAGCTACGAGATGACGATTTCCTGCGCATCGTCGAGGTGGAGCGTTCGGACCTGTTCGTCGAAGTCTCCCACGAACTCGACCTCGGGGAGACGGCGGCAATTTGCTACGGGGTCGAACACGGGGCCGAACTTGTTCTACTCGACGAACGAGATGGGCGGCGCGTCGCCCGCAGACACGACTTGGAGGTTACCGGCGTCATCGGCATCTTACTCCGTGGGGCGAAAACCGGTGACGTAGATCTGGAGATGGAACTCGATGCCCTCCGCGAGGCTGGATTCTGGATTTCCGACGGTCTCTATTCGCGCGTTCTCTCGGAAGTGGACGAATAGGGGTTCTGTCCGTCGACGAGCGACTGAGGGGCACGATTCCACTCCCACCGAGCCTACTAGTAGAAATTCGCCCGGTAGTGTTCCGGGCGTACACTTCGAAACTACCGCAGATACGTCTCCAGTGAGTCGACGACGCGATCAACGAACTCGTCAGTAGCTCGGCCCTGCCACGCGACGAGGTCTTCGCTCCGGGGCGAGTGAACTGCCCACGGCGAGACGAACGACGCTCGTGGAACACCGCCCGTTTCCCAGACATCCTCCCCGAGACGAATCGAGTCGTCGCATTCCTTCGTCGAGATAGCGACCGCGACGTGTTGTTCGCCGGCAAACGGGTGGGAACCGTTGTTCACGACGAGCCACGGTCGCTGGCGATCAGTACCGAGTTTGAACGGGTCGGTACTCCTGACGACATCGCCGCGTTCCGGCTCCATCGATTACTCGTCGCCGCTCGAATCCCGTTCGCTCGGATGCGGCTGGTCGGGTGCGACAGCGTCCCAGTGTTCCGACTCGATTCC
Source organism: Halosimplex litoreum (assembly GCF_016065055.1). NCBI lineage: Archaea > Methanobacteriati > Methanobacteriota > Halobacteria > Halobacteriales > Haloarculaceae > Halosimplex > Halosimplex litoreum. The sequence goes on along the minus strand of NZ_CP065856.1, from coordinate 4,117,678 downwards.
GCCGTCGGCTTCGTCGAGTCGTTCGCTCACGTCGTGTAGATCGTACGCTGCGGTGATCCGCTGTTCGTCCTCCGTGATCGCCCAGTACTGCCCTCGATGACGGACGAGGTCACGCGCTTTCAATCGCGTGAGCGCGGTGCCGACCGTGTTCGGATCCTCGTCGATGGCAGTAGCTATCTCCGACCGGGTGAACGCCGCGTCCCGGCGCGTGTGGAGGTACGTGATCACCTGCTCGGGCACACTCGGCCCCTCTGGAAGGTCACCCGATTCGAACTCGTCGATGCTCACGGGCATACTGCGGAATTAGTGTGCGTACGTAATGAACGTACTGCCGTACTTCAGGTGTGGATTCACTAGTAGATCCTCGCCCGGTAGGTTCCGGGCGCACATCGCTGCCGTTCGAACAGCCGTGTCTCTCCGCAACCGAGGGTCCCGTGCGCGGGCCGGGGGCTACCGTGGCTCGACGCGGAGCCGTCCCTCCGGTGAACGCGATGCATCGGGCGCCAGTTCCCCCACGTCGAACTGTCGCGCCTCCGACCGACACCGCGCGTAGACGTCCTCCGCCCACTCGCGTGCCTCGGGCGACCGCGTGTCGATCACGGCTTCGAGCTGGGCGGTCTCGGGATCGTGGCCGCAGATGCCGATACAGTCGTCCATGACGTTGAGCCCGCAGCGGGAGTCGTCCGGGAGGGCGTCGTGCAGGAACACGGTGCAGTTATCGCACCCCAACGCTCGCGCCGTCAGCTCGGGGTTCCAGTCCACGATCGCCCGGAGGACCGGCGGCGAGTAGACGTACTCCGTCTCCATCCCCTCGATCACGCGTCGGCAGAACACGTCGAGGTTCCCCGACTTGTACAGCGTCGTCCCGAGCCCCCGGATGGACGCGGTCGATTCGAGCAGATGGGTGACCCGCTCGACGGGAGCGTACGGATAGTTCGGGCCGGGATACGCGACGACGGCGTCTTCGTAGTGCTCCACCGCGAACCCCTCCATCTCCCGGGGAAGCCACCGCCAGACCTCCCGGAGCCGCTCGCCCGTTCTCATACCCTCGCGCAGTTCGAAGAACCGGTCGGTCACGTACGCTCCCAGGGGCGTGAGCTCGTAGCGCGCTCCCTCGCGCGCGAGCCACGACCGGTCCTCGAGATCCCTGATGACGCGCCCGATAGTGGGATCCGACGCCCCCGTCGCGTCGCGGAGATCGCGGCGGTCCCGGGGCTCCTCGGAGAGGGCCTCCAGTGCCGCGACGCGGTGCTCCGACCGCGCCAGAAACTCGATGGCCTGAATCGCGGAATCCATGCTAACTAGTGGCAACCGGGGTATAAATCGCTTCGTCCGAGCCGCAAATCCCGCCCGAGGGGACCCGATTTCGCCGGTGAGCGAGTCCCCGATCGGGTGACGTCGCGGCGGACCGTGCTATCGTTCGCTCCCCTCGACCTTCGCTAGGACGTGTTCGATGACCGCGGTGTGTTCGTCCTGTGGACTGAACATGACGATCTCGGAGTCGTCGTTCGCCCGGATCGTGTGGCCCGGCGGCCAGTAGAAGAGGTCGCCGGTCCCCGTCTCCTCTTCGCGCCCGTCCGAGTAACTCGCGGTGAGCGACCCCTCCAGAACGTAGCCCCAGTGCGGGCACTGACAGCGGTCGTCTTCCAGTCCTTCCAGGAGCGGCGTGAGGTCCGTCCCGGAAGCGAACGTGAAGTACTCCCCGCCGAGTTCCCCGTACTCGCTCGCGTCACCGAACCCCGTCTGCTGGCGAGCGACGGCGTCGGGCGTGTCGACTCTGACCGGTACGGCCTGTTTGTCTCGTTTCATCTCGTTCTCCCGTCGCCAAGCGGCGGACCGACGGCCCGCGTCTCGACCCGGCGTCGAGATCCATCCCGGGCGGTCTCCCGCCGGCCGAACGACCGATCCCATCGGTCCCCTCTTAGCACTAGTATCGTCGGGCGGGGGAGAAGTGTAGTTACCCGCTGCACATATTCACGGACTGAAAATCGAGTCAGGGTCGCGACACGATGTCCATCGGAGATGCCACCGCGCCGTCGCGAGTGATCCACCGTTAAGACGGGGGATTTCGAACACCAGCACCATGTCAGTCGACGCCCAGACCGCGGCGATAGCGGTCGTCTCGCTACTCGGGGCGAGCGCCGTCGCGGTCGTCACGCGCAGCCACTACGAGCCGCCGCCGCGGGAGGGCGAAGAGGAACCGCCCGAGCCGGTGTTCGAGACGGGCGTCTTCGCCGTCCTGAGCGGCGGGCTGTTCGTCGGGCTCGGCTACGCGCTCGCGACGGTCGGCGGTTGGGGAGCGCTGGGCGAAGTCGCCACGATGGCGCTCTCGGTCGTCGGGCTCTACTCGGCGTTCGCGACCTACACCGGTCGGGTCGCCGCGGACGCCGACCGGGCGACCGCGCTCGTGGGCGTGGTCAGCGCGACGGTGCTGGGCGTGTATCCGCCGTTGCTGTTCGCGCTGTCGAGGCTGTAGCACGGGTGGCACTCAGAGAAGCGCGAGCGCCGCTGCCGTCGCGTTCTGTGGGTCGGGCAGCTGGTCGCCGAACGCGACCACGACGTAGAGGAGCGAGAACAGCGTCGCGTTGTAGATCCCGTGGATCAGCGACGGGACGACGATGTTGTCGGTGAGTTCGTAGGCCGCGCCGAAGACGAGCGAAGGGCCGACGAGGATGCCCAGCGCGACGAAGTTGCCCGCCGCCGAACCGCCGGTCAGCGCGAACCAGTGGAGGAACGCGAAGACGGTGCTGGCGAGGAGGATCGCGGCGACCGGGCCGAGGACCTCGCGGAGTCGCCCCTGGACGACGCCGCGGAAGAGCAGTTCCTCGCCCGGACCGATGAGCAGGATCGACGCGGGGATCAAGATTAGCAGGACCTCGGGGTTCTGCATCCCGATCTCGGCGGCCTGGTTGGTGCCGGTGTCGACCTGGAGGAGGGTGACGAGGATCGACCCTGTGAAGGCGGCGCCGAGCGCGAGGACGTAGCCGCCGACGACGACGGCCACGCCGCGCAGGTCCGGCAGGTCGACGCCGATGTCGAACGGGCCCGGTACCCCGTCGAGCCCGACGACGGACCTGACCTTCGGTCCGACGACCGGCCGTAGTCTCAGATACGCGAACGCGACGCCGGCACAGCCCACGCCCTGGACGAAGACGAGGCTCAGGACGATCACCGCCGCCGGCGAGATCTCGACGCCGAGGCCGAGAGTCAGTACGGCGGCCGCGACGGAAGCGAGGACGAACCCGAACGCCAGCCCGCCGCCGCCGAGGCCGAGGGCGGAGACCAGCGCCACGACTGTTCGAAGCGGAGACCGCTCACTCGTTGCCATTCTCGTCCCTCTGTAGGGGCGTCCACGGCAAAAGCGATCCCCTCCCACCGAAGGATTCTCACGACCGGGGACCGACCGACGGTTCGCCACGTCTGGACGTATAAGGAGATCTTACGACCTCCCCTGGGTCCATACTCGTTTCAGGGCAAGCTATATGTGAACGTCTCACACACGATGTGATACGATGGTAGAATGTGACCACTGCGGCGACGACGTATTTCGAGCGTGGCGGCGACGCGAGCGGACGGAGACCATGACTCACCGGACGGTCGCCTGGGTCTGCGAGGACTGTCACCCCGAACTCGGCGAGACCGGTCGGACGACCACGGCGGAGCGCCGTGCGGTGGCCGACGGTGGTCGGCCGACCGAGTCCTGACGAACGACGGCCGGGGAGCCAGGCGCGAAGCGGTGCGAGTTTGCCGACGGGTTCGGTCGCTCCGGTACAATCTTATAGCCGAAGCCGAAAGAATCGTGTCACGCAGACACTGGGTGTATGAGCAGGACGTTCTACGGCGTCCTCGGGGTGGGACCCGACGCCGACGAGGAAGCGATCCGCGCCGCCTACCGCGAGCGCGTCAAGGAACACCATCCGGACGTGAGTTCAGACCCCGACGCCGCCGATCGTTTCAAGCGCCTGACCGCGGCCAAGGAGACGCTCCTCGACGCCGCCGACCGCGCCAGGTACGACCGTCTCGGACACCGGGCGTACGTAGACTCGCACGCCGACTCGACGCTGTGGGCGAGCGACCGGTCGCCGGAACCGACCGCGTCGCAGTCTCGGGGTTCGACGCCCGGGGCGAACGGCACTCGGGACGCGACGACTGGCTCGCGGGGCGCGGCGGCTGATCGTAGTCGAACCCGCGACGCGACCGACGGCTCGTCCCGGAGCGGTTCGACCGGAACGTGGGCCGGACGAACGGGGACGAGCCGTCGGTCGTCGAGTGGGCGGAGTCGACGGCGGACGGGGGAGCGAACGCGGAGCGACGGTGCCCGCCGATCGCGGTCGTCCCGGTCGAGTAGCGCCGCGGCGTCGAGTACCGGCGACGACGGCGACGGGTCGACGGAGGAGACAGTGAGCGACCGATCGAGGGGTTCGGGCGTCGATCCCGGGTCCTCGAGTTCGGTCGGGTCCGGTGGTGGCGAAACGTCGAACGTCGAGGACACGGCATCGAACGGCGGTGGTCGCTCGGCGGGTGAGGAACCGTCGAGCGGTGACGAGGAACGGGACGGCGACGACACCCAGACGGCCGGTTCCGACGCGACGGCGTCGAGGACGGCGACCGACCGCAACGCGTCGGGGAGGACGGAGGCGAGGACAGCGGAGGCGGGAGCAGCGTCGGAGACCGCCGGCCGACGGCGTCGCCGCGCGAACGGCGGGACGGCGACCGACCGGACGGGACGGACCCAGCGGTCGTCGACGGGTTCCTACGCCACGACCAGCTTCTGGGGGGTCGCGGCGGACAGTCCGAGCGTGGGGCGGTCGTCGAATCCGGTGACCCGCCGCGCGTTCGCCGTGTGTCGCCGTCTCGGGCCGTGGATCCTGGTCCACGCACTGTTCCTCTCGCTGGCGGTCGGGACCGGCTGGTACGTCTACGCGGTCGTCTTGGCGCCCGCCGAGCGGTCTGTCGCGCTGCTGTTCGTGCTGATCGGTGAAGTGGGGCTGGCGGTGGTTCTGTCGTCGTTACACATACTCTCACGGCTCTACCGATAGGGCCGACTGGGCGCCTCTGGGCGCGATTCGAGCTTCAAACGAGTTTTTGTCTTTTGGGAAAACCCATTATGGTCGGCCATCTGTGCTAGACCAATGGGTCGTCTGCTGCCGTTCAAGTCGGAGCCGACACGGACGCCCGACGAGCCACGAGTCCTCGACCTCGACGACGAGGCGACCGAGGCGGCGCTGTCGGCGCTCTCGTCGGACACCGCGCGGACAATCCTGGCGACGCTGTACGAGGAGCCGAAGACGCCGCCGGAGATCCGCGACGAGGTGGGAACGTCGCTGCAGAACGTCCACTACCACGTCGAGCGGCTGGAGGACGCGGAGCTTATCCAGCCCGCCGGCGAGGGCTACTCCGAGAAGGGCACGGAGATGACCATCTACGCGCCGGCCAGCGAGGCGCTCGTCCTCTTCGCGGGGCAGGAACACGACCGCTCGCGACTGAAGACGGCGCTGACGCGCCTGCTGGGTTCGGTCGGGCTGCTCGCCGTCGCGAGCCTCGCGGTGCGGCGGCTGTTCGGCGAGTCCGGTGCGGACCTCGGCGACTACGGCGTCTCGTTCGGAGCGAGTTCGCAATCGGGCGACGAGCGCGGGGCCGGCGGCGGCGATAGCGAGACTGGCGGCGACGGCGCAGACGCCGGCGCTTCGGGCGGTGACGGTGGCGGTACCGTGTCGGAACCGGGGACCGACACGGCGACGGCGACGACGACCGAAAGCGGGGATATCGGCATCTTCGGCGGCGCGGACACGGCGACGGACGCGGGAGGAGCTACCGCGAGCCCGACGCCGGAACCGGCGACAGCGACGCAGGCGACGCCGACCGCGACCGAGGCCCCGTCGGTCACGGCGACGCCGGCCGGGACGCCTGCTCCGACGCCGGCGTCGACCCCCACGCCGGCCGCGACACCCTCGCCCACGGCCGCACCGACACCGACCGCGACGCCCCAGCCCACGCCCACGACGACGGATCCCCCTTCGCCGACGCCGACCGAGACGGGCATGGACTCGGGGACGATCACGCTCGACACCGCCACGCAGGTCCCGGCGGGGACGGTCGACGGCGCCCGTCAGGTCGCCGGGAGCGGTGACTCACTGCTGGCCGACCCCGCGTTCGCCTTTTTCCTCGGCGGGCTGTTCATGCTCCTCGTCGTCACCGCCTGGTGGTACGTCCAGGGGTGAGGCCGCGGGGGGTCCCGTCGCACGGGCGCCCCCGGTGATCGCTTCGACGCCACCGGTCGGCGTCGTCCGGCCGCGATAGCAAGTCGTATGAGCCAGTCGCGGCAAGGACCCGGCATGAACGTACGACGAGTGGACGCGCTGGACCCCGGCGAGCGGGCGGCACTGTTCGACCGCGACGCAGGGGTCGACGCCGTCCGCGACGACGCCCGCGATATCGTCGGTCGCGTGCGCTCCGAGGGCGACGCCGCGCTCCGGGAACTCTCGCGTGAGATCGACGGTGTCGAGGTCGGCAACGTCGACGTGACCGACCGCCTCGAGCGCGCGACCGAGGCGATCGACGAGGAGACCCGCGCGGCCATCGAGGACGCGGCGGCCAACGTCCGCGCGTTCCACGAGCGACAGCTGCCCGAGGACTGGACCGAGGACTTCGAGGGGCGCGAACTCGGCCGGCGCTTCCGACCGCTCGACACCGTCGGCGTCTACGCCCCCGGCGGGACCGCCGCCTACCCCTCCAGCGTCCTGATGGGCGTGATCCCGGCGGTCGTCGCGGGCGTCGAACACGTCGCCGTCGCGACGCCGCCCGCCGAGGAGATCAACCCGGTGACGCTGGCGGCCGCCGACATCGCCGGCGCCGACGCCGTCTACCAGGTCGGCGGTGCGCAGGCCGTCGCCGCGCTCGCCTACGGTACCGAGACGATAACCGCCGTCCAGAAGGTCGTCGGCCCCGGCAACCAGTGGGTCACCGCCGCCAAGGCCGAAGTCCGGGGCGACGTCGAGATAGACTTCCTCGCCGGGCCGAGCGAGGTGCTCGTCGTCGCCGACGGGACGGCCGACCCGTCGCTCGTGGCGGCGGATCTGGTCGCCCAGGCCGAACACGGCGAGACGAGTTCCGTCGTCGCCGTCACCGACGACGAGGCGACCGCCGAGGCCGTGGCGGCGGCCGTCGACGACCACGCCGCGGGCCGCGACCGCGAGGAGACGGTCCGGGCGGCGCTCGACAACGACGCCAGCGGCGTCTTCCTCGCGCGGTCGATGCCCGAGGCGGTGCTGTTCGCCGAGGAGTACGCCCCCGAGCACCTCTCGATCCAGGCCGACGACGCCGAGGCGCTGCTCGACCGCATCCCCAGCGCCGGCAGCGCCTTCCTCGGCTCCTACAGCCCGGTCGCCGCCGGCGACTACGCGACGGGCACCAACCACGTTCTCCCGACCAACGGCAAGGCCCGCGTCACCGGCGGGCTCTCGGTCGACACCTTCCTGCGGTCGACGACCGTTCAACGGCTCTCCGAGGACTCGCTGGGCGACCTGCGCGACACCGTGACGACCCTGGCGAACGCCGAGGGGCTGGAGGCCCACGCACACAGCGTCGACGCACGGTTCGACGCGGACGAGGCCACTGGCACGAGCGAAGCCACCGACGCGGAGGGCTCCGGAGAGTAGTCTCGTCCTACCCGGGCAGTCGGAACCGTGGCTGCGACGCGGGTCGTCAGGTCTTTCTGCGATAGCGTCGTTCGGTCGTGCATGACAGGGGACGTACGCTACCGGCCGGCGAACGTCGGCGACGTGGCCGCCATCCAGCGGGTCGCCGACGACGCGTGGCACGCCGCCTACGACGATATCCTCGGCGCGGAGACGGTCGAGACGATGCTCGACGAGTGGTACGGCGACGACGCCATCGAGGCCGGCGTCGAACACGAGGCCCAGGATTTCTTCGTCGCCACGGTCGACGGCGAGGTCGTCGGCTACGCGCACGCCGGCCCGCACCCGCCCCGGCGGGTCCACCAGGTGTATCGGCTCTACGTCGACCCCGACCACTGGCGCCAGGGGATCGCCCGGAACCTCGTCGCGGAGGTCGAGCAGGCGCTGTACGACCGCGACGTGAACGGCTACGAAGCGGAGGTGCTGGCCGGCAACGACCGCGGGACCGCCTTCTACGAGGCCGTCGGCTTCGAGCGCGTCGACGAGCAGGAGACCGACTTCGAGGGCACGACCGCGACCGAGTACGTCTTCCGGAAGCGCCTGTAGTGGGGCGAATCGTGGATGCGGGGCCGGCGGAGACCACCACGAGGTTCGATCGCCGTCAGGGTTAACACGTTCGGGACGGAACCCACGGGTATGAGTTCCACGACGGAGGCCGACCCCGACCCGGGCGGCGAGGGTATCGAGGTCACGGAGGCGGCCGCCGAGGAGGCCGTCTCGCTGCTGGACGACGAGGACATGGACACCGACGTGGCGGGGCTGCGCCTGTTCGTCCAGCAGGGCGGCTGCGCGGGGCTGTCCTACGGGATGCGCTTCGAGTTCGAACCCGACGACGACGACACCGTCCACGAACACCACGACCTGCGCGTGTTCGTCGACCCGGCCAGCATCGACTACGTCGAGGGGTCGGTGCTGGACTTCGACGGTGGGTTACAGGGCGAGGGGTTCCACGTCGAGAACCCCAACGTCGTCAGCGAGTGCGGGTGCGGCGAGAGCTTCCGCACCTAGTCTTCCAGTTCGAACGCCACCTCGACCTCGGCCTGGTACTCCCGGTTCTCGACGCTCGCGATCTCGACGCCCATCTCCTCGACCTCGACCCACTTGACGTTCTGCAAGGTCTCCTCGGCGCGCCCGACCGCGTCGTCGACGGCCTTGTCGAAGCTCTCGGTACTGGTTCCGATCAGCGTTATCTTCTTGAACACCATCGCGCCGTGTGGTACGGTCGCACGGTACAAAAACTTCGTCCGGGCGACAGCGTCACGGCGGTCGCGTCCGCGGGCGCCGTGGTCGACCACGGGCGGTCGGGGTCGCTCAGGCCGCTCGCTGCTCGAGTCGGTCCCGGATGTAGCGGGTGATGTCGTTGAGGTGGGCGGTACCCCAGGTGGCGACGACGACGGCGCCGAGCGTGTTGTAGATGAGGTCCCACAGCGAGTCGGTGAGCCCGTACTGGGTCAGGATCGTCTCGGTCCCGGCTATCGACGCGACCACGCCGATCGTGAACTCGATGATCTCCCAGAAGACGCCGTACGCGAGGGTGAACAGGAGGATGAAGACGAAGACGAACCGGGGCGGGAGGCTGACGGTGTCGGAGTGTTCGTCGAGCGCGCGGACGGTCGCGTAGCCGACGCCGGCGACCACGGACGACGACAGGGCGTGGGTCATGTGGTCCCACCACCAGACGGAGGCGTAGAAACTCTCCTGACCGGTGCCGATCGTCCCGAAAGCGTGGAGGAAGACGGCGCTGGTGATCCACAGCGTCAGTCCGGCGTCGAGCGGGACGCCGTAGTCGCGTTCCAGCACCGGCACCAGCTGTGCGATCAGCAGCGCGACGCCGGCGTTGGCGATGATCTTCACGTTCGTCTCCCAGACGCCGACGAGGAAGACCCCGAGCATCACCAGCTCCATCAGCCACGTGAGCTGGCGCTGGCGTCGCGTCGAGACCCCGAGGCGGTCGCGGAGCCTCATACCGCACCCCCCTCGACTCTGTCGACGACGGTCGCTCGGCGCCGGACGTACACCTGAAAGACGAGCCCGGCGACCAGTCCGGCGATCCCGGAGCCGACGAACTCGACCATCAGTTCGTGTTCGATCGCTTCGAGGTCGGGATCGGTGAGGACGCCGTCCGGGCCGGGGTCGAGTAGTAGCGTCGTCCCGAGGTGGACGTCCGAGCCCCAGCGAGCGAGCGCCCACAGTCCCGCGGCGGCCAGCGTGGTGACGACGACGAACAGGACGGCGAAGCCGACGCTCATCTCGACCGGCGTGAACAGGTGGAGGTTCACGGCCACCAGCAGCGCGAACGCGGCGATCGAGAGGTAGACCGCGACCGTGCTGGTCACCTGCAGCGTCGCGACGGCCCGGCCGACGACCGGCAGGCCCGCGAGCAAGACGACTTCGGCGGGCGCCATCGCGCGTGGGTTGCCCCGCGCGAGCGCGGGCAGCGCCACGACGAGGCCGACCGTCGCGGCGAACGCAGCCCACAGGTAATCACCACCCAGCGCGCTCTCGACGGTCACCAGTCCGAAGACGGCGACGAGCGCCCAGCCGACGCCGGCGTTGATCCGCGTATCCGTCAGCAGTTCACCGAGATCCCTCTGTGCCATTCGTATTGCCTGATGCGACCCCACCGTTGAAACGCTGACGGCTCTCCAGGGTCGGGAGTGAAATGAAAACAGCAATTGGGCGGCCCGTCAGGCCGCGTTGCGGTGGCAGGCGACCTCGTAGTCGCCGTCCTCGTCGACACCCATGATCGCCCACTCGTAGTCCGGGTCGGCCGCTTCGAGCCGGCGCTCGAGGTCCGGTACGTCGTCGGACCACGCGACGAAACACCGGTACTCCCCGGAAGCCGGTGCCTCGTCGAACTCTTCGGCCGGTGTGACGTGGACGCTGCGCCACTTGCGCTCGGCCAGGTACTCGCCGCCGCTGTCGGTCACCGTGTATCCGAGGTCTGCGAAGATCGACCGGGCCTTCTCGTCGAGGTGCTTGGTAACAGCCCTCATTCGTGTTCCGATACCGCGGGACCAGATATAAACCTTCCTACGGTTCACGGGCTCCGGGAACGCGAACGCGGTCCTATCGGCCGGTAGCGGCGTATTACGGAAGGCGAGCGTCGGCTGCCGTCACTCGTGGGCGGCGTCCCACTCGTCGGGTTTCTTGAGGTTGCCGCAGTCGTTGCACTTGATCCGTCCCATCGAGTCCATCGCCGTCCGGAACGAGTCGCAGTTGCCGCAGAAGTAGCCCCAGCGGCGCTCGCGGTCGGGCGTCCGGTAGACGACGAAGAAGGGGCCCTCCGCCCCGCGCTCGGCGTCCTCGGTGTCGACGTACAGCGTCTCCGCGTCGGGACCGGTCTTCGTCTCCATGTGGGGAAAGACGGCCACGCCGCCCAAAGTCCTTCCGTCCGTGGCAGGTGCGGCCGGGCGGTCGGCGCGTGACCGACCGCCGGGCCACCGAAGACGATATGGCCCGCGGAGACCACGATCCGACGGATGTCGCCCCGCCTCCTCCACTATTCGGACATCGAGAACGCCTACGACACGCCCGAACGGGTCGCCCGCGTCGCGGGCCTGCTCGCCGACCGGCGCGGGCCCGACGCGCTCGTCGCGGGCTCGGGCGACGACACGGGACCGGGCGTCCTCTCGTTGGTCACCGAAGGTCACCAGTCGCTGGACTTTTTCGAGGCGGTCGAGCCCCACGTCGAGACCGTCGGGAACCACGACTTCGACCACGGCTTCGACGCCCTTCGGAGCGTGGTCGCCGACTCCCCACAGCGGTGGACGCTCGCGAACGTCGCCCTCGACGGCGAGCGGTTCGGCGCCGGTGTGGGTATCGAGTCGAACACCATCGTCGACGTGGCCGACGCGACGGTCGGTATCGTCGGCGTTCTCGACCCCGCGACCACGGAGATGACGCCCGGTACCGACGCGCTGGAGTTCGGTGATCCCGTCGACGCAGTGGCCCGGGAGGCCCCGCGACTCCGCGAGGCGGGCGCCGACTACGTCGTTGCCCTCGCCCACACCGACGACGACGACGCCCGAGCTATCGCCGCCGACACCGGGGTCGACGCCGTGCTCGCGGGCCACTCCCACCACCAGCACGCGACCGCCATCGACGGCACGCCCTTTACCCGCCCGGGCGCGACCGGGGCGTACGTCTACGAGGTCGACCTCGATACCGGAGCGGTGGCCTGCCACGAGACCGCGACGGCCGAGCCCGACTCCGCCGTCGCGGCCGCGCTCCGCGAGCGGGTCGCGGCGAACGACCTCGACGAGGTGGTCGCACACGTCGACGAACCGATCTCGCGGGACCGCGAGCGACGACTCGGCGGCGAGTGGCGGCTGGGCAACTTCGTCGCCGACGCCTACCGCTGGAAGACCGGCGCCGACGCGGCGCTCCAGAACGGCGGGGGGATCCGGGAGGGGCCGGCCCTCTCCGGCGACGTGACCGTCGGTGACCTAGTGAGCGTCAGCCCGTTCGAGGAGCCCGTCGTCGTCGCCTCGGTCACCGGGCGGGAGCTCCGGTCGGTCGTCGCCGAGGCCGACGGCCGCGCCGTCGACGGGCTGTCCGACTACTGGTACGGCCACGTCAGCGGCATGCGCGTCGCCGCCGAGAACGGCGGCTACGAACCGTACGTCGGCGGCGACCGGGTCGCCGGCGACGAACGCTACACGCTCGCGGTCCCGAACTACCTCCTGATCACCGACCTGGAGTTCCCGACGCTGACGGAGGCACACGCGGTCGAGCGCTACGCCCTCCAGTACGAGGTCGTCGTCGAGTACGCCCGCGAGACCGGTATCGACGCGCGCCTAGAGGGGCGGATCCCCGACGCGGTCGCCGCCGAGTGAGCGCCTGCACGGCGTGACCAGTCGGCGGACGCCGACAGCGGGGACCGACCGAGCCGGCGAGCCCAATGGAAAGGTTCAGGCCGCGGGGCCGAGAACCCTCTGTCGATGACGCAGGTCGTCGTCCCGGTCCGCTACCCGCTCTCGGAACACTCTAAGGCGACGCTCTCCCGGGCCATCGAGATCGTCGAGGAGCGCGGCGGTCAGCTCTCCGTGCTCCACGTCAACCAGTACCAGGACAACCACAAGCCGACCCGACGCGACCTGAAAGACGCCGTCGAGCGCGAGTTCGGCCGGTTACCCGACACCCGCTACGTCGTCCGTCAGGGGCTGCTCGTCGAGGAGACGCTGCTCGACGAGATCGTCGCCGAGAACGCCGATATCGTCGTCATCGGCAAGAAACAGGCCGGCCGCTGGCGGCGGATGATCCGCCGACTGGTCGACGACCCCGACATCGAGACGTTCCTGCGCGAGGAGCTGGACTGCGACGTGGTCACCGCCGAACGCTGACCGCCGCCCGCGGGGCCCGCGTCACTGTCGCTCGTCCTCGGGTCCGTCTCCGCCGGCCGACGGATCGTCGGGTCGGTCCCGCGGTTCGACGGACCCGCTCGTGTCGGCCGGTCCGCGGTCCGGACGCCGCGGACGGTCGTCGGTCGGCGGGTCCCCCGGTGGTCGCTGTCCGGACGGTCGGTCGGCGACGCCGACCTGCATCTCGCCGCTGGTCTCGTCGAAGACGAGGTGTTGGTGGGGGTAGGCGATCTCCACGTCTTCGTCGGCGACGGCCTCGCCGAACGCGGTCTGGATCTTCGAGCGGACTCGCAGCAGCCAGTACGGTTCTTCCACCCAGTAGCGCAACCGGAGGTTGATCCCGTGGTCGCCGAAGGCGTCGATGTAGCAGGTCGGCCCCGCGGGGTAACGGGCGGCACCGACCCGGATCGCCGGCCCGCCGCCCACGACGTCGTCCAGGTCCCTGGCCGCCTCCTCCGCGAGCTGGCGGGCGCGGGCCACGTCGCTCTCGTAGGTGATCAGGATGTCGAGTGACTGGCGGGTTCGGGTGTCCTCGGCGGAGTAGTTGACCACGTCGCGCTCGCGCATCGTCCCGTTCGGGATGACGATGAACGTGTTGTCGAGCGTGAATACCTTGGTGTATCGCAGCGTGATGTCCTCGACGAACGCCCGCTGGTCGCGGTCGGCGAGTTCGATCATGTCGCCGATCTCGTAGGGCTGGTCGGCCAGCAGGAAGACGCCGCCGACGATGCTCCCGACGATCGGCGCGAGGATGACACCGATCACCGCCGAGAAGACGGCGACCGAGAGCGTGAGGTCGGACAGCTCGTACCCGTAGATGCCCATGATAGTCAGCGCCGCGAACAGGAAGACGATCCCCCGGATCCCTCTGAGGGCCGTCCGGGTGAGACTCGGTCGGCGGAACCGACGGGCGATCCGCCGCCCGAGCAGTTTGACGAGCAACTGCGAGAGGAGATACGCGAACGCGACGACGACCAGCGACTGGACGAGCTGTATCACCGGTACCGGCGTGGCGTCGAGGATCCGCACTATCCAGTCGGGAAGCCACGAGAGGTCCGTCGTGTTACCGTCCGCCGTCGCGGTCGTGCCCGAGGGCGTCGCGGTCGTGCCCGAGGGCGTCGCCGTCTGTCCGACCGCGCCCGACAGCGCCCGCGCCCACTGGACCATGGCATGGTGTCAATCGCACCCAGCAAAAAGGGTTGTGTCACGGGCAGTCCGAGCGTCGGCGATTCCGGGCGTCGTTCGACCGCGTCTCGGTCGTCCCCCGCCGGAGTCCGGCACGCTCGGAGAGGTGCGGAAACGGACTTGTGACCGGTCGCCGTATCCCACGTATGGACCGACAGGCGGCCACCGAGAACGCCACGAACGCGACGTTCGAGATCCACGAGGCCGACGACCCCGAGGCGGAGACGCTGATCGCGGGCTTCTCCGAGTTCGCCCTCGCGGGGCTGACCGCCGCGGACTACCTGGTCGAAGCGTTGGACCTGGAACCGACGGGGTACGTGACGACGCGGGACCTCCCGACGATCACACCGTTCGACGACGGCACCCCCCGCCACCCGGTACGGCTGTTCACCGCCGAGTCCGTCCCCGTCGTCGTCCTCGTGAGCGAGCAGTTCGTCCCGGTGACCGCGGCGCGGTCGTTCACCGACGCCCTGCTCTCGTGGGCCGAGCGGGCGGACGTGCCGGAGACGGTCGTCCTCTCGGGCGTCCAGATGCCCCACGCCGAAAGGGACCACCGGACGTTCTACGTCGCGACCGAGGACTACCGGCGCGCGCGCCTCGCCGACGCGGGCGTACCGCCGATGGCGGCCGGGCTCACCGACGGTGTCAAGGCCAGTCTCCTCGCCCGCGGGATCGACTCCCCGCTCCGTGCCTGTGTCTACGCGACGCCGGTCCACGCTCAGGCACCCGACGCCGAGGCCGCCCTGCGACTCGTCGAGACCGTCGACGACGTCTACGACCTGGGGATCGACACCGGTCCGATGGAGTCGTTCGCGGCCGACGTACAGCGTCACTATCGGGACCTGGCCGCGCGCGTCGAACGGGCTCGCGAGGACCAGCAGCCGGACGACCGGATGTACATGTGACCGACGAGAGACGACACCACGGTCCCGCCAACCCGGCGCCGGTTCTCAGAACTCGTGGACCTGCTCGTCGGTGATCGCGGCGTCGAGCAGGCGCGTGGGCGTCGCGTCGTAGGCGGGGTTCTCGACGGCGAACCCGTCGGCGGGTTCGCGGATCACTTCGCTGACCGAGCGGTGCTCGTTCTCGAAGGCGAACCCGCCGGTGACGACCTTCGCTTCGGCGCCGACGACGCGGACGGGCACGCCCGAGTCGTGCGCGGTCGCCGCCAGTGGGTAGGTACCGATCCGGTTGTACAGGGTGTCTTCGACGATGCAGTCCATCCCGACGACGACCTGGTCGATCTCCGGGAGGAAGTGGCCGCCCGCGCCGTCGACGATCAGGTGGGCCTCGACGCCGTCGAGGTCGGCCAGCGTGCGCACCATCTTCCGTCCGAGGTAGCGCGGTCGCGCCTCGGTGCAGTACACCTCGAGCTCGGCGCCCGCGGCGACGGTTCGCTCGATCGCTTCGAGGACGGTCGAGGAGTAGTCGTGGGTCAACAGCGTCGTCCCGTCTTCGACGTACTCGACGGCCCGCTCCGCGGCCCGCTCTTTGGCCGACTGGACGCGGTCGACGACCGACTCGACGGCGTCTCGGGTGGCCGCTTTCGCCGCGTCGACCGAGTCGGCGTCGGCCTCCTCGACGGTCGAGAGGATCTCCCGCTGGGTCGTCTGCAGGGAGGCGTGAGAGGGGTTCGCCCGCCGGAGCGCGTGGCTGTTCCGCTCGAGCGTCCGGACGTACTCCTCGACGGTCGGGTACTCCCGCTCGGTGAGCGCGAGCAACGCCTCGGCCGCCTTCACCGCGACGACGGACGAACTGTGCGTCTGCATGTCCGCGATCTCTTCGACCGTCTCGTCTATCATGCTAGGACCGTCGCCGCTCGCGCTCAAAGGCTTTCCCCCTGCCGATCGCACCCGACAGGACGGGGCGCCTCGCTCCCGGACGACCACCTATTTCGGTCCCCGGCGCGCAGCCTCGTTCTATCGATTCTGATACTCCCGCCGAAGCTGGTTTAGTATCGGCCTCCGCTAGCACGAGCACATGGCCGGTGGCGACGGGAACCGTGGGCGGACCGACCGCGCGGCGAGCGACCGATCCGGCGGGCGAGGCGCGAACGACCGCGGCGTCTCGGAGTTCGCCGGCGTCGCGATCCTGGTCGGGATCACGCTGCTCGTGACGGGATCGGTCGGGCTGTACGTGCTCGTCGGCACGACCGCGGACGGTCCCGGCCCGAACGCGAACTTCTCGTTCCGGTACATCAGCGACGCGTCGGTCCTCATCACCACGTACGACCGCGGGGACAACTTCACGGCCTCGAACCTCACGTTCCGAGGGCAGGGTACCGACGTGCGGTGGCACGAACTCGCCAGTATCGGTCCGAACGGGACCGTGGCCCCGGGTGCGTCCGTGCAGCTGAGCGACCAGAACGCCTACGGTCGAGAGGTCACGTCCGGGGCGAACATCTCCATCGTCCACGCGCCGCCGACCGGCAACGAGACGGTGCTCGACCGCTGGACCGGAACCGTCTGACCGCACTCCCCGGCTACCCTTTGATGTTACAGACCGGGAACGTCCGCGCGACGCGGTCGCCGATGCCCAGCGCGTCCGAGACCCGGACGACCTCGTCGACGTCCTTGTAGACGCCCGGCGCCTCCTCGGCGACGGTCGCGCCGCTCTGGGCCTTGACGTAGATCTGCTCGCCCTCGCGCAGGTCGTCCTGTACGTCGCCGCCCCAGAACTCCTGTTTGGCCTGCGTCCGACTCATCAGCCGCCCGGCGCCGTGGGCCGTCGAGCCGAACGTCTCCGTCAGCGACCGCTCGCCGCCCCTGAGAACGTAGCTCCCGGCGCCCATGCTCCCAGGGAGCAGGATCGGCTGACCGACGTCGCGGTACGCCGGCGGCACCTCTTCCCGGCCGGCCGGGAACGCACGCGTCGCGCCCTTCCGGTGGACGTACACCTCGCGCTCCTCGCTGTCGACGGCGTCGCCGTCTCCGGCCCGTCGCCCCTCCGGGTCGACGCCCACTTCGTGGACCTCCTTCTTGCCGATGTTGTGAGCCACGTCGTACAGGAGATCCATCTCCATGTCCTGCCACGACCGATCGAACACCTTCTCGAAGACCTCACGAGTCCGGTGCATGATGAGCTGGCGGTTCACCCACGCGAAGTTGATCGCCGCACACATCGCGCCGTAGTAGTCCTCGGCCAGCTGCGAGCCCGCGGGCGCCGCCGCCAGCTCCTTGTCGGGCAACTCCGAGAGCAGCCCCGAGTGAGCCTGTTCGATCTCGCGCAGGTAGTCGGTACAGACCTGGTGGCCCAGTCCGCGCGAGCCGCAGTGGATGAGGACGACGACCTGATCCTCGGCGAGCCCGAACTCGGCGGCCACGTCCTCGCGATACACGTCCGTCACGCGCTGGACCTCCAGGAAGTGGTTGCCGCTGCCGAGGCTCCCCACCTGGTTCTTCCCGCGGTCCTTGGCCTTCTTCGAGACCTTGCTCGGGTCCGAATCGTGGCGAACGCCCTCGTCCTCGCAGTGCTCGAGGTCCTCGGGGACGGCAAAGCCCTCCTCCAAGGCCCACTCCATGCCGCGGTCGAGGATGGCCTCCACGTCGTCCATCGACCCCTCGTAGACGCCGCCGCCGCCCAGCCCCGACGGGACGTTCGCGAACAGCGCGTCGACGAGTTCCTCCTCGCGACCCCGCAGGTCGTCGTAGGTGAGGTTCGTCGTCATCATGCGAACGCCGCAATTGATGTCGTAGCCGATCGCTCCGGGCGAGATACAGCCCTCCTCCGTGTCGATGCCGGCGACGCCGCCGACCGGGAAGCCGTAGCCCTGGTGGCCGTCGGGCATGCAGACGGCGTACTTGTGGAGTCCGGGCAGATGCGTCGCGTTCTTGAGCTGCTGGAGCGTCTTGTCCTCGCTGATCTCGTCGAGCAACTCCTCGCTGGCGAGCACGCGCGCGGGGACGTTCATGTCGCCCTCCTGCGGGATCTCCCAGACGTAGTCCCTGACCTTCTCCAGGGTGATGCCGTCGGCGTCGTAGGTGGTCATGCCCGAGTGTCCGCCCGGCGCGCCGAAAGCGGTTTCGCTGTTCCGTGAGGCGCGTTCGATTCGATGTGCGAATGTATCGCGAGTTTCTGGTTGTGCTGGGGCGAGACGAAGTCGAGTGACAGCAACCGCCCTCACCGGGGACAGCAACCGATGAAAGCCCTCGGCGCGCTCGCTCACGGGTCGCTTCGCTCGCCGGAAGACTCGCTCCGCTCGTCTTCCGAGCCTGCGCTCACTTCGTTCGCGCAGACCCCGTTCGCGTTGACGAGGTCTCCCTGCGGTCGACCTCGCTCTCGCGGTCGCTGAGCGGGATATCCTCGCGGCCTCCGGCCGCTTCGGATAGGACCCGCTCAGACGACTGAAGGAGACGCGAGCGCGCCTCGCCCGTTCAGTCCACCAGGACCGGAACAAGAGACCGCCCCGCACAGCACCGCAGATAGCCACGGCCCTCCCCAGCCGATTCGCTCCGTCACTCCGTTCCTCCGCTCATCCCTCGCACGATGCTGTCGCGAGTCTCGTCTCGCGACAGCGCGCGCCGACCGCACCGCGACTGCTCACTCCCTCACCTGTACTGAACGTTACGCTCGGCGGGTCAGTCGGCGACCGAAACCGTGTCTCGGTCCCGCTCGCGCTCTTCCGAGGGGCTCAGCCAGGCGTCGAGCGAGAGGGGGCCGCTGCCGAGGGTGAAGATGGCCGAGATCATGCCGAACAGCGTGATGTGGGCGAGCACGGGGTCGTCGGGGAGACCGAACAGCGTCATGACGAGCATGGTGAACGCGACGGCGGCGGCGCCGCGGGTGTAGTAGCCGACGACCAGCAGCAGGCCGACGCCGATCTCCGTGAGGCCGGCGCCCAGCACCCACAGGCCGGGGTCGACGGGGACGACGCTCGTCAGGTCGTACTTGTAGACCACCTGGACCGCCCGGGAGGGGTTCGCGAGCTTCTCGACGAGCCCGAGATAGGCGAACGCGAGGCCGACGCCGACCCGAAGGACGGTCGCGACGTAGCGCTCGTAAGGGTCGATCAGCTCGGCGAACCGCGTGGCGACGCCACCGATAGGGTCGACCCGGCCGTAGTACGTGCCGGCGGTGCCCGCGACCACGCTCAGCATGTGGTCGGCGCTCGGGCGGCCGCCGCCGACCAGGAGGACGGCGAGGAATCCGGGCACGTACTCGATCGCCAGGACGAGTCCCGGGTTGAACGCGAAGGCGGCGAGATACGTCAGGAGGCCGACGGCGGCGACCGCCCGCGTCGCCAGACCGAAGAGCAGGAGAAATCCGAGCCCGACCTGCAGGATCCGCGCCTCGGCGGGGACGGCCGGGCTGAAGAGATAGCCGGCGAACCCGGCGCCGACGAGCGGGAGGCCGAGGCTCAGCCGCAGCATCCACGGGACGTACTCCCGGTAGGACGACAGCGCGCTCCGGAGCGCCTCGAAGTCGGGTACCGTCGGTCGGACCACGAGCAACGCGGTCAAGAGGCCGACGACGCCGACCGTCCCGCCCGCGACGAGCGCGAGGTTCAGCGGGTCGGAGAGCACCTCGACGGCGAACTCGACCGCGTCCCGCGTCGCCGTCGGCGGGTCGGTGACGTAGTCGACGTGTGCGCTCGCTCGCCCGACGAGCGTCGCCAGCGCGAATCCGACCAGAAGCAGGCCCGAACCCGACCGCGCAGCCGGTTGTCTCATGTTCGGTGGTTGGCATCGGTCGGGGATAAATGGCATCTTCTCGGCCGGAACGGGTCGGTTCTCCGACCTACACGTCGAAGACGACGTAGGCGTGCCAGCCGTCGTCGGTCTCGGAGAGGTCCATCTCGGAGTAGGTGACGGCTTTCAGGTCACGCGCCTCGACGCGTTCGAGCGGGACGCCCCGGGCCGACCCGGAGAGGACCCACTCGTTCGGCCCGTCGTCGGACGACGGGGCCGAGACCGTGGCCTCGTTGTCGACCGGGAGGACGACGCGCACGTCGCGCTCGTAGATGAGTTCGTCGAGGTAGTCGAACAGCAGCGCTTCGCGGCCCTCCGCGGTGACGGAGAAGTCGAAGCGCTCGTCGCCGTCGGTCGGGATCTCGTCGCACATCGCCGCGGCCATCCCGTCGGCCACGGCGCCGAAGACGGCGTCGAGCGACTCCCCGACGGCCTCGACGGCCACGTCGGCGGTGTGCTCGCGCAGTTCGAAGCTCACGCGTCGCCCCCCGTCGAGCCGCCGACCGTCGTGTCGTCTGTCGGCGTTTCGTCGGTGGATTCGCCGTCGGCGTCGCCGCCGGCCGACCGCCCGACTTCGGCGTCGCTCTGTTCGAGCATGTAATGGCGGACGGCCTCCTCGTCGTCGATCTCGGATTCGTCGATCTCGGGGTGGAGCGCGGCGAACTCCCGACGGGCCTGTTCGCGCAAGTCGTCGGCCGCGTCGCCGGTCATGTCGCTCAGGTCGTCGACGGTTCGGGTCCCCCAGTCGCTGAGGTCGCCGACGCCGTCACGGGCCTGCTCGCGGATGGTCTCGAGGTCGACCAGTTCCTCGGGCGAGTCGTCGTCGCCCCGCTCGCCGGTGGCGACCCCGCTGGTGACGATCGACCGGATCCCCTGCTCGACCGTCAGGTCCACGTCGTACACCCGGTCGCTGGAGACGTGGACGACGTACCCGCCCATCACGGGGTTGGGGGCGAGCGGCATGAACAGCGTCGTCACGTCGTCGTGACCGGTGGTCTCGCCGATGGTCGGCGGTGCGTCGGCGGTGACGAACGCCAGGGAGTACGAGCCCTCGCGGGGGAACTCGACGAGTTTCACCTCGCGGAAGCTCTCGGCGTCGTTCGACAGGAGCAGTTCGGTCATCTCGTTGAAACTCGTGTAGACCGACCCGACGCCCGGGATGCGGGCCATCAGCGTGTCGAACACCCGCTCGAAGCCGTTGCCCGAGCGGGCTTCGGCGACGAGGCCGATGACGAAGATCAGCGTGACGAGCGTCAGGACAGCGAGCAACTCCATCACGATCGGGTCGAGGTTCGTCCCGACCCCGTACTGCTCGCTCACGAGATCGACCACCGGGCTGATCGCCTGGAGAATGAAGTTGACGACGAACGCGAGGATCATCACCGTGATGAGGATGGGGATAGTCAGCGCCGCGCCGGTGATGAAGACCTGCCGGACCGTCTCGGAGAGCGTCGTGTCCGACCCGGTGACGTCCGGTGTCGGCCCGGACGAGAGCAACACCATACACACTGCTGGCCGCGGCCCGACGAAAGGTTTGTGGCCGTAGGGCGGCCGACGGCCGCGTCGACGCCGATGGAATTATAGTGGCTTGCACGCTACACCCCGGTTAGTGAGCGTCAACGTCGAGCGACGGGTCGTCGACCCAGGAGACGCCGACTACGTCGAGCAGGCCTGGCAACTCAAAGAGCGCATCCGCGCCCGTGACGGTGTGCTCCGCCAGCGCCGCGGGTTCTTCGAGAACGCCTACGAGCGCTCGACCGTCTACCTGTTCGTCGACCGCGCCGACCGCAACGCGATGGTCGGCTTCGCGGCCGTCCGCCGCGACGGCTACATCCTCTTTCTCGCCGTCGACTCGGCCTACCAGGGCGAGGGCTTCGGCGAAGCGCTGGTCGCCCGCGTCGCGGAGGACTACAGTTCGGTGACCTGCCACGCCCGGACGACCAACCGCGACGCGCTGCGATTCTACCAGCACATCGGCTTCTCCATCGAACGCCGCATCGACAACTACTACGAGGACGGCGGCGACGCCTACTACCTCAAGCTCGGTGAGGAAGAGGGGCTGGCCGACCGTCTCTCGAAGTTGCTCGGGGGATAACGAGGCGCGAGCGAAGCGAGCGCCTCGGATACGCGAGCGGCGAACGTAGTGAGCTGCGAGCGATTCGTCTGCTGAGTGGTGTGTGCCGCGAGCGCAGGGAGACCTCGATGCGAACGGGATCTGCGCGAACGGAGTGAGCGCAGGCTCGGAAGGCGAGCGTAGCGAGTCTTCCGGTGAACGAAATGACCCGTGAGCGGTGGATCTCGGGACGGTCGTCCGACACGTTCGGCCGATGAGCGAAACCGCTTTTACGCCCGGTCCGAAACCCGGTAGCCGTGCAGGAACAGACGCGGGCGTACCTCCGAGGCCGCTTCGGCGACCACTACCGACGGTCGGATCTGACCCCGCCGCCGGAGGCCAACGAGCGCGAGTGGGGGTACATCCCCTGGACCGACGGCCCCGGCGAGACGATGATCCGCCACCGCTCGCTGCTCGACGTGGGTAACCTGGAGGACTTCCTCGCCCGCGAACGCCCGAAACACGTCTACTTCTCCGCCGGCCGCTACGAGAGCCCCGGCGCGAGTTCGATGAGTGAGAAGACCTGGCGGGCCTCCGACCTGGTCTTCGACCTCGACGCCGACCACCTCCCGTCGGTGACGCTGGGCGAGGACAGTTACGCCGAGATGCTCGCCAAATGCAAGGACGCGCTCCGTCGGCTGCTCGATTTCCTCGACGACGACTTCGGCTTCGACGACACGACGGTCGTCTTCTCCGGCGGTCGGGGCTATCACGTCCACGTCCGCGACGAGACGGTCCAGGAACTGGGGAGCGACGCGCGACGCGAGATCGTCGACTACGTCCGTGGGATCGGGCTGGACGACGAGTACGTCCAGACGAGCGAGATGCGTGGCGGCGTCAGCCGGCGCGTCGTCGAGACGCAGGGCGGCTGGGGCCGCCGCGTCCACGAACGACTCCTCGAGTTCGTCGACGAGTTGCTCGCGATGGACGACGACGAGGCGACGGCGCGACTGCGGGAACTCGACGGTATCGGCGAAGGGCGAGCCGACACTATCTACGGCGCCCTGGAGAGCAACGCCGCGGCGCTGGAGGCGGGCAACGTCGAACTCGGTGGCGTCGGGTTGCGGACGCTGCTCGACGCGTTCGTCGACGAGGTCGTCGAGGCGCAAAACGCCCCGATCGACGAGCCGGTGACGACCGACGTGAACCGTCTCATTCGCTTGCCGGGGAGCCTCCACGGCGGGAGCGCGCTGGCGGTGCGGCGCATCGACCGTACGGACCTCGACGACTTCGATCCGCTGGTCGACGCCGTCCCCGAGACGTTCGTGGGCCACGAGATCAACGTCGAGGTGACGACCTCCGGGGAGGTCGAACTGCGTGGCGATAGCTTTAATCTCCAGGCGGGAATCCGTTCCGTTCCGGAGTACCTCGGCGTGTTCCTGATGGCCAGAGGTCGCGCCGAGAAGGCACCAGAATGAGGACCGAACCGCGATGATGGACCTGAACGAACTCCAGTCGGCCCAGAGCCGCGAACGGCAGACCGACAGCCTCCAACAGCTGCGCGAGTCGTTCTACAAGGACGCCGGCGAGTTCATCCAGCAGCTCCACCGCGAGCGCGAGCGCGCCGCCGAGGAGGCCGACGACCCCTGGGACGCTCCCGAGGTCAACCGCCTCAGCGACGACATCGACACGGCCGAAGGGACCGTCGAGGCCATCTACGAGCGCCGCGTCGGCAAGATCGTCAAGATGGCGTCGCTCGCCGCCGCCGATATGCCCACCGAGGACGAGGGGCTCACCACGGAGGAGCGGAGCCTCTTCGAGACGCTGGTCGGCGCCATCGAGGAGAACCGCGCCAGAGTCGAGGCCGTCATCGACGGCGAGAATCCAGCGGCGGCCGCGGCCGACGTGGACACCCCGGAGCCCGCGGTCGGAAGGGACCCGGCCGAGCAGGCCGACGCAGGCCCGGCAGTCGACGCCGGCGCCGCGGACGCCTCGCCCGCGGATCCGGACCGGGAACCGTCGCCCGCCGACGGCGACCGACGCGACATGCCGACCGACCCCGACGAACTGGGTGACGCCCCCGGGACGGCGCCGCCGGACGCGCCCCCGACGGACACGCCCGCGGACGACTCGGCGCCGAGTCCGCCGCCCGACACGCCCCCGGAAGCGTCCGGGGTCGACGCGGCCGACCTGATGGGGAACGGTTCGGAGACGGCCGAGTCGGTCGGCTCGGAGGGACAGACCTCCGGCGATCGATCACCGGACGACGACCCCCGCGACCGGCCGCCACAGGCCGACGGCGGGTCCACCGCCGTCGATCCGGGGAGCGGCTCCGGGCCGGCGCCAGCTTCGGCCGACGAGCCGGAGCCGGACGCGGAGCCGTCCGTCGACCGCGCGACGGTGAAGATCACGAGCGACGTGGGCGAGATCTTCGGCGTCGACGACCGCTCGTACGACCTCACCGCCGAGGACGTGGTGACGCTGCCCGAGGCCAACGCCGGGCCGCTCGTCGAACGGGACGCGGCCGAGCGGCTGGACTGAGACGTCTCACCGCGGATCAGACGCGAAGACCGACCGCACAGCGGCGGCCCTACTGTCGATTCCCGACCGATCAGACCGGGTCGGGTCGCGATCCGAGGGTGAGTTCGACCGTCCGTTCCTCTCCGTCGCGAAGGACGGTCACGTCGATGGTGTCGCCGGGACTGGTCTCCAGCGCGAGGTAGCTGGCGAGCGCTTCCCTGGTCGGGACCGGTGTGCCGCCCATCGAGACGACGATATCGCCGCCGGTCTCGACGCCGGACTGCCCAGCGACGGTCGTCTCGCCGGTCGAACCCTGTAGGACGCCCTCTGACGGGCCGCCGTCGCGGACGACGGCGATGTAGACGCCGACGCGTTCGTCCACGTCGTTGGCCTCGGCGTGCAGCGGGCCGACCGTCTGGAGGCGGACGCCCATGTAGGCGTGTTCGAACTCCCCGTCTTCGAGCAGTGCGGGGATCACTCTGCGCGTGAGCGGCGCGGAGATGCCGAAGCCGATGTCGTTGCCGCCGCCGGAGTTGATGACGCCCGCCACCGAGCCGTCGAGCGTGACCAGCGGCCCGCCGGAGTTGCCGGGGTTGACCGGCGCGTCGGTCTGGATCGCGTCGGGGATGGAGAAGTCGTTCGGCGCCGGGAGCGTCCGGTTGAGGCCGCTGACGATGCCCGAGGAGACCGACCCGGAGAAGCCGAACGGGTTGCCGATCGCGATGACCTCCGTTCCCACGTCGGGGTCGGACTCCCGGAGCGCCAGCGGCTCGGCGCTCTCGGGGAGTCCTTCGACGGAGAGGACCGCGAGGTCGCTGTACACGTCCGTCCCTTCGACGGCCGCGCCGAGCCAGCCGCCCTCGCTGAACCGCAGGAAGATCGTCTCTGCGCCCTCGACGACGTGCTGGTTCGTGACGACGTGGCCGTCGCTGTAGACGAAGCCGGTCCCCTGCGAGGGGCCGGGCGCGCCGGTGTACACCTGGATCTGCGCGACCGACGGAGCGGTCGACCGGTACACGTCGGTGTAGGTCGCCGCGTCGGACTGGTCGGACTGGTCGGACTGGTCGAACTGCTCGAAGTCGCCGGCGGCGCCGTCCGAACCGCCCGGGCCGCCGTCGCCTTCGGCGTCCGGAACGGGCGTCGACGGCTGGGGATCGACCGGCGTCGTGTCCTCGGTCTCTCCGCCGAAGATCGAGCCGGAACAGCCGGCGACGCCCGCCGACAGCGCCGTCCCGCAGACCGCGAGGAATCGCCGCCGCGACGAGTCGGAGTCGTCCATGTTGGTTCGTAGG
This sequence comes from Halosimplex litoreum, assembly GCF_016065055.1. Classification (NCBI taxonomy): domain Archaea; kingdom Methanobacteriati; phylum Methanobacteriota; class Halobacteria; order Halobacteriales; family Haloarculaceae; genus Halosimplex; species Halosimplex litoreum. The sequence continues at coordinate 4,091,881 of NZ_CP065856.1, read as the reverse complement.
AGACCAGCCGAATAAAACCGCGGACGGGGGCGGTGGTCTCGGAGCGGTCGCGCCGGTTGTCCACTCAGTCCCCGTCGGCGGAGCGGGGTCCGACGCGCCGGAACGGCATCCCCTCGAACACGAGTTTCGGAGTGTCCCCCGCGTACCACTCCACGTCGGTCGTGCTCTCCGCGCAGTCCACGTCGGTGAACCGGTAGAGGCTCCCCGACAGGTCGAGCGGGAGCGCGCGGACCTCGAAACGACCGCCGTCCCCGCCGAACGCGACGTCCAGTCTGGCCTCGTCCCGTCGGACGGTCGCGTGGTGGTTCCCGCCAGGGCTCTCGTAGCGACCGACCAGGTCGTCGAGCACGGCGTCGACTGCGGCGACCGGGTCGATCGCGTCCGGGTCTACGCCCACCAGTACCGCGAGGGCGTCTCGCGTCGCTGCCTTCCCGTCGGCGACGCCGGTGTGAGCGATCGCGATACCGACGCCGGCGTCCTCGAGGAATCCGACGTATCCACCGGAGCAGCCGGTGTTGCCGCCGTGTCCCACGAGCCGGTCCGATCCGAACGGCTCGCTCTCCAGCCCGTGGCCGTACGCCGTCTCCGTTCCGTCGACCAGTCGCTCGCGAGTCGCGACGCGCGTCGACAGCCGATCGAATACCGTCTCGGACAGCGGTGGGTCGTCGGCCAGATGGGCTCGAACGAGGCGAGCGAGGTCGGTGACGCTCGCGAGCAGTCCGCCGGGGGCTCGCAGCAGGTCGCTCGTCAGGATCGGGTTCTCCGACCCAGCGGCGTCGCGGAACTCCTCGGCGGCGCTGACGTACGGCGTCATCACGTCGGCGGACGGATCGGTGAACACGGAACGGTCGAAGGTCGCCTCGCGCATCTCCAGCGGGTCGAACACCGCCCGTCGCACGAACGTCGGAAACTCCGTCCCCGAGACGGCCGTCACGAGACGGTCGAGGACCGCGTACCCGCTGTTGTAGTAGTAGAAGCGGTCGTCATCGAGAAGCCCCCGGTCGGTCGACTCGGCGACGAACGATCGGAACTCGTCCCACCCGTCGAGCGCGTCGGCCGCGAACGCGAGGTCGTCGTTCGGCATGCCGGAGGTGTGCGAGAGCAGCCGTCCGACGGTGACCGGCTCACCCGGCGCGTCCGCGAAGTACGGGACGTAGTCGGCTATCGGGTCGTCGAGGTCGATCCCCTTGCGGTCGGCGAGGACGAGCGTCGCGAGGGCAGTCACCGGCTTGGTGACGGAGCCAACGGCGTACAGCGTGTCTCCGGTGGCGGGTCGGTCCGGGCCCCGCCGTCCGAACCCATCGGTCGCGACGACCTCCGACCCGTCGACGAGCGCGATGCTCGCGCCGGGGATCCCTTCGTCGTCGACCCACGATTCGACACGGTCGAGCGCCGATTCGACGCGATCGGGCGAAGTCGCTGGCGGGGCCATCACGCTCTCCCTCTCGGCGAGCGCGCAAATCGGTACGTGATCCGCGGGGCAAACTACAACACGGAGTTGCCCAAAGGGTGTGCCATGAGCCGATGGGTCGCGACGGACGAGAAGGGGCGGCCGGACTGGCGCCGACCCGCGTTGCGGGTCGGCCTGGAGATCAGTCTGATCGCGCTCGTCGCGGCCTACGTCGCCGTCCACCTCTCCTCGCCGCTGGTCGTCGCGCCGATCGTGGTCGGTGCCGTCGTCGGGTCGGCCGCGCTGCTCTTTCGCGCGCTCGACCGGCAGGCCTACGCCTGGGTCCGCTACGCGAGCAACCGCGCCCAGGAGAGCCAGCGACAGAAGCGATGGGAGCGCGAGAAGCGACGTCGTCGACAGCAACGGCCCGAGACCGACGAGTGAGACGGAACGGCGCCGGTCCGGTCGCGTCCCCGCACGCTCATCCGATCAGCCCCACGAGCGCGGTGACGACGACCCCCTGCACTCCGACGCCGGTGAGGAAAAAGCCGAGCGGGACGAGCCGCGAACCGGTCGAGACCACCGCGCGCTGTCGCGTGTCGGCATCCAGCGTCACGCCCATCTCCGAGGCGGCGCCCACCTCGCTCGTCCCTGACTCGCCCCACCCGAGGATGAGGGCACCCGGCGAGAGACAGAGAAACGCCAGCGCGAGCGTCGTCGCGACGAGGTCGTCGTGGGTCGCACCGCCCAGCCAGAGCCCGCCGTAGACGAGCAGCGTCACGGCGCCCGCGCCGCGGACGCCCCAGCGATACGCGCAGCGGAGGACCTCGTCGGACACGAGACGTTCTTAACAACTAACCGATAAAAGTCGACCGGTCCGCGGGGACCCGCGGCGGCCGGTGAGGAGCGACGGCTTCGGGCGAGGGCCTGCCGGTGGTCGTGCCATTAAGTGCGTCTGCCACGTACCACGGACCGACTATGGAACTGACCTGGCACGGCCACTCGACGTGGCACGTCACGGTGGGTAGCACGGATCTCCTGATCGACCCGTTCTTCGACAACCCGAAGACCGACCTGTCGCCGGAGGACGTCGACACACCCGATTACGTCCTGTTGACACACGGTCACGCCGACCACATCGGCCACGCAGGGGCCTTCTCGGACGCGACGCTGGTCGCGGTCCCGGAGCTGGCGACCTACGCTCAGGAGGAACTGGGCTTCGAGGACGCCGTCGGCGGGATGGGCATGAACCTCGGCGGGACCGTCGAGTGCGGCGACGCCTTCGTGACGATGCACCGCGCAGACCACACCAACGGCATCGAGACCGGCTACGAGTACTCGGCCGGGCCGCCCGCCGGCTTCGTGATCTCCGACACCAAGCCGACGCAGGTCGAAGACGAGGAGAGCGAGGCGTTCTACCACGCGGGCGACACCGGTCTCATGACGGAGATGCGCGACGTGATCGGGCCGTTCCTCGAACCGGACGCCGCGGCGCTCCCGGTCGGTGACCACTTCACGATGGGGCCGATGCAGGGCGCTATCGCGGCCGACTGGCTCGACGTCGATCACGCCTTCCCGATGCACTACGACACGTTCCCGCCGATCGAGATGGACACCGACGACTTCGTCGACGAGGTGGCGGCGACCGGGAGCGACGCCGAGGTCCACGTCCTCGACGGCGACGAGACGTTCGACCTCACGGAAGGCCACTGACAACTCGAGGACGACGCAGTTCGGGCCTGGTTCGAACAGCCCGCTCGCCGCCGCCGTCTCCGGCGCGCTCGCCTCGGTTGGGCAGCTTTTAGAAGGGGGCTACCGAACGTCTTCGCGTATGTCCGACATCGAAGTCACGAGCGTCTGTGAGGAAGGGTACACGGTCGAAAACGAGATCGACGGCGAGTGGTCGCTGGTCGTCGACGCGCTCTCGAACGACGGCCCGTCGCCGAACCAGGTGCTGGCGGCCGACTACGCCTCCTGTTACATCCCGGCCCTGCGCGTCGCCGCCGACCAGACCGGCTACGACGATATCGGTCACGTCGAGGTCGAGGTCGAGGCCGACCTCGACGAGGACGACGACATCGAGGCGTTCACGTGGACGATCCACGTCGAGGAGTCGCTCGGCGAGGACGGCCAGGAGATCGTCGAGCTCGGCGAGGAGATCTGCCACGTCCACTCGTCGCTGCGCGACGAGCTCCACGCCGACATCACGCTCGAAGACGACGCCTTCTGAGGACCGGTCCCACTCTCGCAGCTTTTTCGGCCCTGCACGGGCCGAGGCGCTTGCCGGAGAGTGCGGAGTAGCCGCCGTGAGGCGACTGACTGCGGGACCCGTGGCGCTCGTCGTCGCGCTCGCGCTCCTGGGACGGCGGTGGCGCGAGACGGGGAACGGTGGTCAGAACCGAGAACGGAGCGTCAGGCCGCGACTTCTTCCTCGTCGCCCTCGTCGCCGTGGACGCGCTCGACCACGTCGTTGACGATGACGATGTCGCCGACGGCCTGCACCCAGCGGTAGGGGACGATGACGCCGCGCGAGCCGGAGACGTCCGGGCCGAACAGCTCCGCGTTGATCTGGTGGAGCGCGAGGCCAGTCACCTGCTCGACGTTCAGGTCGAGCCGCAGGTCCTCGACCTCACCGACGAACACGCCGTTTTTGGTGTAGACTTCCCGCCCCACGAGCGTCGTGATCTCCTGTGGCGCCGTCTCGGGATTCATATGCCGTAACTCGGCTGGCGGGGTCTTAAATTCTTGTTCTGTGTCTGACGCAGCCGCCGAAATCCCGTCTGTCGGGCGTCGTCCGTGCGTCCGACGGACACGACGCCGTGGGCGTTAAACGGGCGCGACTCCTACGGGTGGCCGATGAGTGACGCCAGCGACGACGCGACCGACGAGGAGCTCGAACGGATCCGCGAGCGCAAGCGAGAACGGCTCGAGGCCGGGGAGAGTTCGACTCTCTCGGGCGATTCGGCGACCGACGAGTCCGAACCGGGTGTGGGTGGCGTAGCTACCCCCGACGACCCGGTCCATATCGAGACCGAGAGCGAGTTCGAGGAGACCGTCGCCGAGGGGGTCGTCCTGGTCGACTTCTACGCCGACTGGTGTGGTCCCTGCAAGATGCTCGAACCGATCGTCGAAGACATCGCCGAGACGACCGACGCGACCGTCGCGAAGGTCGACGTTGACGCCCACCAGGGACTGGCCCGCGAGTACGGCGTCCAGGGCGTCCCCACGCTCGTCCTGTTCGTCGACGGCGAACCGGCCGAGCGCCGCGTCGGCGTGCAGGACGAAGGAGCGCTCCGGGAACTCGTCGGCCAGCACGTCTGAGCGAGCGGGACCGCTCCGGAAAACTCGCCGCGTGTCGGTACCGGCCGACCCGGTCAGTTCGGCGTCGCCTCGCCGGTGTCGATCGGGTCCTCGATGTCGCCGGTAACGGATTCGAGCAGGTCGGTGACGGTGACCATCCCGACCACTTCGCCGTCCTCGATGACCAGGGCGAGCTCCTGATTTTCGGCCTGGAACTGGTCGATAGCGTCGCTCACGTCCGCGTCGGGCGAGAGCGTCATCGGCGGCGCCGCCAGGTCCTCGAAGTCTATCGCCTCGTCGTTCGCCAGGTCCTCGCGGTGGCCCGCGAGGACGGGGAGATAGAGGATCCCACGGAAGTCGGTGAGGTCGTCGCCGACGAGCGGGTAGCGGGTGTGTGGGTTCGCCTCCATCCGGCGGAAGTTCTCGGTCACGTCGGCCGTCGTCGAGAGCGCGACGATGTCGTCGACGGGAACCATCACCTCGCTGACGGGGCGCTCGCCGATGTGCAGCGCGTTCATCACCTCGTCGCGGCGTTCCTCCGAGAGGTCCCCCTCGTCGAGGACCGATCCCATCTTGTTGCGCAAGTCGGCGCGAGACTCGATGACGTCCTCCTCGGTCTCGAGCCAGGCGCCGGTCATCTCGATGCCGAACAGTCCCAGCGTCCCTTTGGCGACGTAGTCGCCCAGGGTGATCAGCGGCGAGATCGCGTAGTTGAACCAGTACAGCGGCGCCGCGCCGTACCGGCAGACCATCCGCGAGCGCTCGACGCCGAGATACGTCGGCGTCTGCTCGCCGTGGGTCAGGTGGACGAGGTTGATGATCAGGAACGCGATGATGGCGCCGGCGCCGATAGTCGCCAGCCGCGTCCCCTCGAACAGCGGGAAGAAGATCGCCGCCAGCGCGGGTTCGGCGACGATCCCGACGGCGATGCTGGAGGCCGTGATTCCCACCTGGCAGGTGGTCAGGTAGATCTCCAGGTTGTTCGTCATCTCCCAGGCTCGTTCGAGCGCCGCGCTGCCGTCCACGAACTCCTCCTCGGTGAACTGTCGCGCCCGCGTCAGCGCGAACTCGATCGCGACGAAGAAGCCGTTGGCGAGGATCAACCCGACGCCTGCGATCAGTCGGGCCCACACCTCCAGGGAGGTCATCGAGCTGTGCGCCTGCGCTACGCCGACGCCCGCGATCAACCGGATCCACGTCTCCAGGGCGGTCATCGCCGCCCGCTTCTCTTTCGAGGATTATAGAAGCGGCGGAACGGCTGATTCCGGAAAATTGTGGTGTCTTGGACTCTCTCGATCCGATTTCGCCGCTCGCCGCTCGGCCCTGAAAGGTTATGCCACTACATCACACAGCCACGGGTATGCCTTCCACGCTGGTCCATCTCGCCTTCGGCGGGATGATCGCCGCCGCGCTGCTGGGGTCGGTCTTCGATCGTCGGTCGCTGCTGGTCGTCCTCGCCGTCGTCGCCGCGCCGGACCTGGACTCGTTTCTGGCCCTCTTTTTCGTCGCCGGTCACCGCACGCTCTTGCACACGTACCTCATCCCGATCGTCGCGAGCGCGCTCCTGTACGTCGACCTCCGTCTGCGCGACCGTTCGTTCGTCCGCGGCCGCTGGGGTCCGGAGGGGGTCCGCCTCGCGTGGGTCAGCGTCGTCGCGCTGGCCTTCGCGGGCATCGGGCTGGACTTCGTCGACCACGGCGTCAACCCGCTGTGGCCGCTCCACGACCAGTTCTACGTCCTCGACGGCCGCTTCGAGGTCTCCGACCAGCGCGGGATCGTCCAGAGCTACGTCGACCTGAGCCCCGACACCGAGCAGTCCGGCCCGCGCAGCCGCGGTTCCTCACAGGAGGTCAACATCTCGACCGGCGTCGACCCCAACCCCGGCGGCGTCGGCGGCGGCCCCGACCCGGACACCGTCGAGGACCCCGAGCGGATGTTCCCGGTCGTCCGCCACGGCTGGCAGCTGGCCATCCTCGTCACCGGGACGGTCGTGACGGCCGCCCGACTCGGGCTCGGGGAGATCGAAGAGAACTGAGTGAGTGCGAATCCGCCTTCAGAGGTCTTCCGGAAGGCCCTCGCCGGCGGCGTCGACGGATATCACGTCGTCGACGGCCTCGCGGGCGCTGGCCGAGTCCTTGAGACCCGTCCCCGTCGCGACGGTGACGACCTGCTCGCCTGGCGCGACGGTCCCGCGCTCGACCGCCGCGCGGACGCCGGCGACCGCCGCGGCGGAGGCCGGTTCGGCGAAGACGCCCTCGCACTCGCCGAGGAGTCGCTGGGCGTCGAGGATCTCGTCGTCCGAGACGACGACGGCGTCGCCGCCGCTCTCGACGAGCGCGCGACAGGCCTTGCCCGCGTTGTGCGGGACGCTCACGTCGATGCTGTCGGCGGTCGTGTCCGCGCCGTCCTCGCGCTCCCCGATCGGGAACGCGCCGGCGTCGCTGTCGTCCGATTCGGCGACGAACCGGTCGTAGATGGCCGTCGCGCCCTCGGCCTGGACGCCGAGCAGCCGCGGCGTGTCGTCGACGACGCCGAGTCGTTCGAACTCCCGGAGTCCCTTCCAGACGCCGGCGAGCGAGCAGCCGTTACCCATCGGCATCACGACCCAGTCGGCCGCCGGGGCCTGTTCGGCGAGTTCGAACCCCAGCGTGCGCTTGCCTTCGACCGCGTAGGGGTTCATCGCGGCGTTGCGGTTGTACCAGCCGCGTTCGGCCGAGACCTCCCGGCAGAGTTCGTAGGCGTCTGCGTAGGTGCCGTCGACGCCGAGGACGGTCGCGCCGTAGAGGCGCGGCTGGACGGCCTTCGCTTCGGGCAGGTCGGCGGGGACGAAGATGCGGCAGTCGAGGCCGGCGCGGGCGGCGTAGCCCGCCAGCGACGCGGCGGCGTTGCCAGTCGACGCGCAGGCGACGACCTCGTGGCCCTGCTGGCGCGCTCGTGAGACGGCGACGGCGCTCCCGCGGTCCTTGTTCGATCCGGTGGGATTGGTCGTCTCGTTTTTGACGAGTGCATCGACGCCCAGCGCGTCGCCGAGCGCGGGCGCGTCGAGCAGGTCGGTGCCGCCGGCGCCCAGCCTGACGGGGTCGCCGTCGACGGGCAACAGCGGTTCGTAGGTCCACAGGTCACCGATGGGTCCGTCGAGGACGCCGGCGAGTTCGTCGCTGACGGCGTCGTACTCGTAGCGTACGTCGAGGATGCCGCCCACGCCGTCGTGTTCGGGGCAGGTGTACTCGACGTCGGCGGGCGCGTAGCGGCGCCCGCAGCGTTCGCAGGCCAGGGCCTCGACGAGTGTCATGGGGTTGCCTTGGCCTACCTGTCGTTCCGACCGTCACAAATGCCTTCTGGCTTTTCGGCGTCCTCGGCGCAAGCGACCGACACCGATCCCGCAAACGACGTTATCCGAGGGGGCCTCTAACCGAGCGAGCATGAGTCTCTTCGCCGAGTTCCACGTCCCCTCGGAGGACTTCGCGCTGTCGTCGACGCTCGGGCGACTCCCCGACCTCGTCGTCGAGATCGACCGCGTCGCGGCCGCCGACGAGCTGCTCACCCCCTACTTCTGGATCTCCGACGTGGACCTCGACGAGTTCGAGGCCGCGGCCGGGGCGGACCCATCGATCGAGGACCTCCGGCGGCTCGACGACTTCGAGTCGGCGTCGCTGTACCGCGCGACCTGGACGGAGAACGTCGACACGATGGTGTACGCCTCGACGCAGGCCGGCGCGACGATCCTCGAGGCCAAGGGCCAACGCGGCGTCTGGAATATCCGCATCCGCTTCGACGACCGCGAACCGCTGGAGTCGTTCCAGGAGTACGCCCATCGGTTCGACATCACCTACGACCTCGTGAAGCTCTACGAGACCGAACACCCTCGGACCGGCAGCCAGTACGGCCTCACCGAGAAGCAACACGCGGCGCTCGACACCGCCTGGGAGATGGGATACTTCGAGGAACCGCGCGAGACGACGCTCGACGAGGTCGCCGACGAACTCGACATCACGCGTCAGTCGCTCTCCCAGCGGCTGCGCCGGGGCCACCACGCCCTCGTCGCCAGTACCATCCGCGTGACGCCGCTCGCCGCCGAGAAAGCGTAGCCGTTCCGGCTCCCTGATAAACCCTTGACGTGGGCAGTACGAACGGGGACCCGGGCGTCGCCCGTCCTCCGGTGTATGAAGTCACAGCCGACAGCGGCTTCGAACCCCGTAACGGACGCCTTCGGACTGCTAGACCATCGATACCGACGGCACGTCGTGCGGACGCTGGACGACCACGGCCGCGAGCTCACGCTCGCGGATCTCGCCGACGAGACGGCCCGCCGCGAACACGGGAGGCCGGTGAGCGAGATCGCCTCCGAGACCGTCTCGGAGCTGTACCTCGCGCTGTACCACACCCACGTGCCGAAACTGGTCGACGGCGACGCCGTCCGCTACGACCAGGAGGGCGACATCGTCGAACCGCGGGAACGCGTCGGATCGCTCGTGCAGGTGCTCGACGTCGTCGGGTAAGCAGACGCTGCCACGGTCCGTTCTCCGCGGACTCGACGGTCGCGACCGGCGACCGTGCTTCCCCGTGATTGATGTACCCGCTCACCGACCGGGCTGGTATGAACGAGGGGTTGCGCGTGCGCGAGCGACTCGGCGTCGCCGACGCCGTCACGCTCGCCAACGCCGTCGTCGGCTTCGCCGCCGGCGTCGTCGCGCTCTCGGACCCCCATCTCGCCGCCCGGCTCGTCCTGCTGGCGGCCATCGCGGACGCGCTCGACGGGATCGCGGCCCGGGCCTTCGGCGGCACCGAGGTCGGTCCGCTGCTCGATTCGGTGACCGACGTGGTCTCGTTCGGCGCGACGCCCGCGCTGCTGGTCGTCGGTATCGCCAGCGCCGAGTGGGCGTGGCTCGCCGACGGGATCGCGGCGGCACCGCCCGCCGAGGCCGTCGCGGCCGTCGGTGCCGGTGCGCTGTTCGTCGTCTTCTCGGTCCTGCGGACCAGCCTCTACAGCGAGTTCGTCGGCGAGGACGAGAACCGCCCGGGTATCCAGAACACTCTCGGCGCGACGATCCTCGCCGCGGCGTACCTCGCTGGCCTGACGTGGGTCCCTGGCCTGCTGGCCGTCACCGCCGTCCTCTCGGTGGCGATGGTCGCGCCGGTCTCTTACCCGAAGCTGCTGGCCCGCGACGCCGGGATTCTGGGGGTCGTCCAGGCCGCGGCCATCCTCGCGCCGACGGCCTTCGGGCGACTCCTCCCCCGATTCCTCCTCGTCGCGGCGCTCGGGTACATGTTCCTCGCGCCGCGGTTCTACTGGGGCGAGTGACCGACGGGGACCGTCGACCACCCGTTCGCTGGGGAACCTTTTTCAATACGTCAACCGACGACTCGATCGTGGTTTACGAGACCGGCAACCGAACGATAGACGACGCCGTCGAGCGCGTGCTGGCTGGCGAGCGCCTGACGCGTCGCGACGGGCTCGCGCTGATCGCACAGCCGGTCGACGAGCTGGCGGCGGCCGCCGACGCGGTCCGCGCCGAGTTCGGCGACGGCACCGTCGACGCCTGCTCGATCGTCAACGCCAAGGCCGGCGACTGCGCCGAGGACTGCGGCTTCTGCGCCCAGTCGGTCCACTTCGATACCGGGATCGACAACTACGGCTTCCTCGGCCCCGAGAAGATACTCGACGCGGCGAAGCGGGCCGAACGCGACGGCGCTCAGCGCTTCGGCATCGTCGTCGCCGAGAAGGGGGTCTCGAAGGAACGCCGCCCCGAGGAGTGGGCGGAGGTCCTCGAAGCCGTCCGACTGGTCCGCGACGAGACCGACGTGGAGGTCGACGCCTCCCTGGGCATCCTCACCGAGGAGGAAGCCGAGATCCTCGCCGAGGAGGGGCTCAACCACTACAATCACAACATCGAGACCTCGCCCAACTTCTTCCCGGAGATCGTCGACTCCCATGCCTTCGAGGACCGCGTGCAGACGCTGGAGGTCGCCAAGGAAGCGGGTATGAACCTGTGTGCCGGCGTCATACTCGGCATGGGCGAGAGCCCGACCGACCGGGTCGACGCGGCCGTGGCGCTCCAGGATATCGGCGTCTCATCGCTGCCGGTGAACGTGCTCAACCCCGTCGCGGGGACACCGCTGGGCGAACAGTTCGACGACGGCGCGGCGATCTCGACCGAGGAGATCGTCGCGACCATCGCGGTCTACCGGCTGCTCCATCCCGAGGCGCGCGTGCGCCTGACCGGGGGGCGCGAGGCGAACCTCGACGCGGACGAACAGCATCTCCCGTTCGAGGCGGGCGCCGACGGGATGCTCACCGGCGACTACCTCACGACGGAGGGCCAGTCCCCCGCCGACGACATCGAGGTCGTCGAACGTGCGGGGCTGGAACCCAACACCGAGGCCAACGACTTCGACCCGGCGGCGGTGAAGGCCCGTCACGCGGACGGCGGGGCGGACGCATCGACCGACCGCGGCGGCGACGCGGAGACGGCCGCGGGCAGCGCGACCAGTAACGTTTCCGACTGACGACGCGGTTTCGATACTCGACCCATGGACGACGACGTGACATTCGCGGTACTGGGAACCGGTGGCATCGGCAGACGAACGCTCGACGTGGCGCGACACAAGGAGGGACTCACCCCGGTCGCGGCCTGCGACCGTAACGGCGTCGCGGTCGACCACTCGGGACTCGACGTCGCCGAACTGCTCGACGCGACGGAGGGCAACATCGCCTCCGGTCCCGAGGCCGACGGCGACACGCCCGCGACGCCGGAGAGCGACTACGCGTCGGACGGAGGCGCGACCGCGATGGACGGTGGCGGGAACGGCCAGACGGCCAGCGACGGCGTGAAACAGGCCGGCGAGGACGCCGGCATCGTCGCCAGCGGACAGGGCGAGCCGACCGAGACGCCCATCGACGACGTGATCGACGAGAGCGACGCTATCGACGCGGTGCTGCTGGCGCTCCCCAACCTCGAACACGACTTCGTCCCCCGCGTCGCCGAGCGGTTCGCCGCCGCGGGCTACGAGGGCGTCCTCGTCGACGTCCTCAAGCGCTCGCGGGTCGTCGGCATGCTCGACGACCGCGCCGACACCCTCGAAGACAGCGGTATCACCTTCGTCTGCGGCGCGGGCGCGACGCCCGGCTTCCTCACCGGCGCGGCGGCGCTGGCCGCTCAGTCGTTCGTCGAGGTCGAGGAGGTCGAGATCTGGTGGGGCGTCGGCCTCAAGTCGGGCTACGAGGATAATCGTGGGACGGTCCGCGAGGACATCGCCCACCTCGACGGCTACGACATCGAGCGTGCCCGCGAGCTGAGCGAGACCGAGATCGAGGAACTCGTCGAGGAGCACGACGGCCGGCTGGAGTTCCACGATATGGAGCACGCCGACGACGTGTTGCTCGAACGGGCGGGCATCTGCGACGCCGCCGACGTTTCTGTGGGTGGCGTCCTCGACGTGCGGTCCGACGAGAAGCCGACGACGACGACCGTTCGCGTGACGGGGACGACCTTCGACGGCGAGCGGGGCACCAACACCTTCGAACTCGACGACGCGACGAGCATGGAGGCCAACGTCAACGGCCCGGCACTGGGCTACCTGAAGGCCGCAGTGCTCCGCAACCGGGCCGGCGACTACGGCGTCTACGGGCCGAGCGAAGTCATGCCGAGCTTCTGAGCGGCGGTGTGCGCCCTCGCCCCCTCGTTCACCGTTCGCACGCTTCGACCAGCGTTTAGTCCCCTGGCCGCCCAGAACGACCATGGTCGACATGGGCCCGTTCGGCGAGTACTGCGAGTTCGGCGGCGACAGGGTGTACCTGCTGATGGCGCTCGCGCGAGCCAAGGAGAACGAGGGGACGACGAGCAACTCGGCCCCGGCGATCCGGAAGGTCGTCGAGGACGAGGGCGACCTCGCCCGGACGGCCGGCGAGCTGGAACACGCCGCCCAGCGCTTCGACGAGCGATTCCGGCTCTACCTGACCGCGAACGCTCGTGACGCGCTGAAGGCCACCTTCGAACTTCGGCGATCGATGGACGACTGGCTGGAGGGCCGGATCCACGGCGACGAGGGCATTCGCGGGAAGTTCAAGCGAGTCGACAGCGAGTTCAAATCGACGCTGCAGTCCGACGCCTGTCGCGACGAGACGAACTTCGTCTTCGACCTCGACGACGCGACCGCGGCCGACCGCGACGCCCTCGTCGACGATCTGCGGAGTCACACCGCGGTCGCGCTGACTCGCGAGACGCCAAACGGCTATCACGTCGTCACCGAGCCGTTCAACTACAACGAGCTTTCGACGGCGGTCGACTACGAGCTGAAGACCGACGGGATGGTCTTCGTCTCGTATCTGGACGGGTAGGCGGGGCTGTCGGGAGTCGAACCGCCCCGGACCGAAAGGACGAGGGGCGAGCGGTCCCCGCTCCCGGGTATGACAGAGCGCGGTTTCGACCTCGACGCGCGGCTGCGCGAACGGGAGCGCGCGGGCCTGCGCCGCCATCTCGACCCCGCCGAATCCATCGGGGCGCGGGCCCGAATCAGCGACGACCCGCGCGGCGGTGCGCCCGAGTACGGCGCCGAGCGGCTCGTGTTCGCCTCGAACAACTACCTCGGACTGGCGAACGACCGGCGAGTCCTGCAGGCCGCCGAGAACGGCGCCCGCGCGGTCGGGACCGGCGCCGGCGCCTCCCGACTCGTCACCGGTGACACCGGCCTGCACCGTGCGTTCGAGCGCGACCTGGCCGACTGCAAGGGCGCGGACAGGGCGCTGCTGTTCTCCTCTGGTTACGCCGCCAATATCGGGACCATCGAGGCGCTCGCGCCGGACGTCGTCTTCTCGGACGAACTCAACCACGCGAGCATCGTCGACGGCTGCCGCGTCGGCGCCGACGAGACTGTCGTCTACGACCACGCCGACCCCGACGACCTCCGGGCGAAGCTGGCCCAGCGGGCGGCCGGGTCGCTCGACAGCGGGGCCGAGGAGTCGTGGCTGGTCGTCACCGACTCGGTGTTCTCGATGGACGGCGACGTGGCGCCGCTGGACGCGATCTGCGACGCGGCCGAGGCGTTCGGCGCGTGGGTGATGGTCGACGAGGCCCACGCGACTGGCCTGTTCGGCGACGGCGGCGGGGTCGTCCAGCGCGAGGGGCTGGCCGACCGCGTCGACGTGCAACTCGGGACGTGTTCGAAGGCGCTGGCGAGTCAGGGCGGCTACGTCGCCGGCGACGAAGCGCTCGTGGAGTACCTCCTGAACGCCGCCCGCTCGTTCGTCTTCTCGACGGGGCTGGCGCCGCCGGCGGTCGGCGCCGCCCGCGAGTCGCTCCGGATCGCCCGCGAGACGGACCGGGTCGAGCGGCTCTGGGAGACCGTCGCGACGCTCCGCGAGGGGCTGGAATCGATGGGCTACGACGTGCTCGGCGAGACGCAGATCCTCCCTGTTCTCGTCGGTGACCGGGCGGACGCGCTGGAACTGGGGGAGCGACTGGCCGACCGCGGGGTCGAGGCGCCGGCGATCCGCCCGCCGACGGTTCCGGAGGGGACCGCCCGCATCAGGGTCGCGCCGATGGCGACGCATACCGACGAGGAGGTGGCGAGGTGTCTCGACGCCTTCGAGGCGGCCGGTCGGGAGGTGGAACTGCTGTGAGCGACGACCGGAGGACGGCCGCGACGGAACCGTCCGCCGAGTGCGTCTCCGATTTCGCCGTCGTCGGCACCGACACGGGTGTCGGCAAGACGGTCGTGACCACCGGGCTGGTCGGATGGCTCCGGGCGGTCGGCGTCGACGCGCGGGCCGTCAAACCGGCACAGACGGGCTACCCGCCGGACGACGACGCCGGATACGTGGCGGAGGCCTGCGAAACCGACGACGCGGCGACCTGTCTCGAACGGCTCGAACCGGCGCTCGCGCCGGCGGTCGCCGCCGACCGCGCGGGCGTCGACCTGTCCTACGAGTCGATCCGCGACGGCTGTGCGCGCGAACTCGCCGACGCGGCGGTCGGCGTAGTCGAAGGGATCGGCGGGCTGCGCGTCCCGCTGGCCGACGACCGGGAGGTGGTCGACCTCGTCGCGGACCTGTCGGTGCCCGTGCTGGTCGTCACGCGCTCCGGGCTCGGGACGCTCAACCACACCGCGCTGACCGTCGAAGCGCTCGAACGTCGCGGCTGTACGGTCGAAGGGATCGTTTGCAACGAGTACGAGGGCACGTCCGTCGCCGAGCGAACCAATCCCGACGTACTGGCGGAGATGACTGGCTGCCCGGTGTGGACGCTTCCGCCGCTGGCCCTCGAGGACCCTTCCGACGCCGTCGCTGGCCTCCGTGAACACCTCCCGACCGACGCGTTTCCGAAGGCGTGACCGACCCTGCCCGGACCGTGGCTTCCGGTCTGACGGAGCGGTCGCTGTCGGGTAGTCGGTCTGTCACAAAGGGGAACGGTGGGGCGGGGCGCCCCAGCGTGTGACACTACGGAGCCAACTGGCTCCATCGGAAACGAAGGTTCGAGTGCGTAAAAGTGTACGCGATCGTTCGCGCCCCGAATCCTCCCGTTACCGAGGTAAGGGGCCGTTACCCGGCTTCGAACACGCTATCCGGCCGCCTCGTTCCAGTCGGGAGGGCCGTTTCGATTCCGCCGATACTGGTCCGTGTCGTCACTCCTCGTCGGTGTCGTCGTCGGTTTCGGAGTCGGTGGCGGTTCCGGTCTCGGCGCCGGTCTCGGGGTCGGTGCCGAGGGGCTCTGGGCCGTCGGCGAACAGCCCTTCGAGGTCGGCGTGGTCGGCCAGGAGGTCGACCATCCGCTCGACGGTCTCGGGGTCGCGGGTCCGCCCGGTCGAGAGCACGTTCTCGATCCGGTCGACGGTGACCTTGGTGTCGGACTGGACGAGCAGGACCGGCACGTCCGCGTCCGCGGCTTTGCCGAGGATGGCGCCCGAGGGTCTGAGCCCGCCGGTGAGGACGACGGCCTCGATGCCCGGCGCTCCGAGCGCGGCCGCCTGGATCTCCGAGCGGTCGCCGCCGGTTATCATGGCGGCGTTGCGCATCCGCCGGAAGTGACGCAGCGCCGCGTCGCTGCCCATCGCGCCGACGGCGAATCGCTCGACGAAGCCGTCGGTCGAGGCCTCGGGATTGAGCAGATCGGCGCCGAGCGCGTCGGCCAGGTCGGCGACGGTGACGCCGGCCAGTTCCTGCACCCGCGGGACGATGCCGAGCACGGGGATGTCGCGGGTCTCCAGAAACGGGACCACGTCCGTGTTCAGCGAGTCGAAGTTCGCGTCCGCGACGGCGTTAAAGAGCACGCCCGCGAGGTGACCCTCGAACTGTCGGGCGGCGGCGAGCACTTCGTCCACGTCGGCCGGGTTGGCGTAGCCGCCGACGACGACCGTGCGCGCGTCGAGCAGCTCGGCCACGTCGGGGTCGGTCAGGCCGACGATACCGCCGGTCTCCAGACGGCCGCCGCCCTCGACGACGACCAGATCGTAGTCGTCGGCCAGCGCGTCGAAGTGCTCGCGCACCCGCTCGCGGACCTCGCCGTCGCGGTTGCCGCGGATGGCTTCCTCGACGAACGCCGGTGAGTAGACGACCGGTTCGAGTTCGGAGAGGTCGGCGTCGATACCGAGCATCTCCATGGCGAGTAGCGGGTCCTCGTCGCGGGTCTTGCCGACGGGGCTCTTGAGCCGGGTGCCCTTCGGTTTGAAGTACCCCACGTCGAGGCCGCGCTCCTGCGCGAGTTTCGCGGCGGCGATCGCGATGGCTGTCTTGCCGGTGCCTTCTCCGGTCGAGGTGACGAATATGGGTTTCATAGTTGCTCCTGGTCGATGGTGAGTCGCACGTCGACGGCCTGGGCGCCGTCGGGGGTCGCGACGAGCGGGTTGATGTCCAGTTCCACGATGGCGGGGAAGTCGGTGACCAGCTGCGAGAGGCGCTGGAGCGTCTCGACGACGCTCCCCTCGTCGACGGGGTCACGGCCCCGGGCCCCTCGCAGCAGCGGCGCGGCGTCGATCTCCGATAGCATCTCCCGGGCCGACGGTTCGCTGACGGGGGCGAGCCGCAGGGTCGTGTCTTCCAGCACCTCGACGAAGATACCGCCGAGACCGAACAGGACCAGCGGCCCGAACTGCGGGTCGCGGTTCATGCCCGCGATGGTCTCGACGCCGCTGTCCAGATCGACCATCTCCTGGACCTGGACGCCGAGGATCGTCGCGTCGGGCTGGTAGTTACGGGCGCGGGTCACAAGGTCCTCGTAGGTGTCGCCGACCTCCTCCGGCGGGACGCCGACGGCCACGCCGCCGATGTCGGATTTGTGGAGGATATCCGGGCTGACGATCTTCATGACGACTTCGCCGTCTGGTGCTATCCGCTCGGCGGCGTCGACGGCGTCGGAGCGGGCGTCGACGATCTCGCCGTCGGGCGTCGGGATGCCGTAGGCGTCGAGCAAGTCCATCGCCTCGACACCGAGTCGGTTGGTGTCGCGCCGAGCGGCCGACTCGAGGATCTCGCGGGCCGCCTCGCGGTCCACGTCGAACGTCTCCGGTTCGGTGTACTCCCGGTCGCCGATCGCCCGGTACTCCCGGAGCGCGTCGAGGCTGCGGACGGCGCGGGCCGGGTCGAAGTACGTCGGGATGCCGGCCTGCGAGAGTCGTTCGTTGGCGTCACGGGCCGACGAGCCGCCCATCAGCGTCGCGGCGACCGGCGTGTCGTACTCGGCCTGCAGGTCGACGACCGAGTCGGCCAGCGCCTCGTAGGAGAGCGTCGCCGTCGGGCAGGCCAGCACGACCGCGGCGCCGACGTTCGGGTCGGCCAGCGCGATGTCCAGCGCATCCTCGAAGCGCTCGACCGGCGCGTCGCCGATGATGTCGACCGGGTTGTAGACGTTGGCCTCGTCGGGCAGCGCGTCCTGGAATCGCTCGACCGTGTCGTCGGTGAACGACGCGAGCGAGAGGTCGGAGTCGCCGACGGCGTCGGTCGTCATCACGCCGGGGCCGCCGGCGTTGGTGACGATGGCGACGCCGTCGCGCTCGGGCAGGGGCTGCCCGGCGAGGATGGACCCGAAGTCGAACAGGTCCTGGACGGTGTCGACGCGGAGCACGCCGGCCTGGTCCAGGGCGGCCTCGTAGGCCTCCTCCGAGCCGGCGATGGCGCCGGTGTGGGAGGCCGCGGCCGAGGCGCCGGCCTCGGTGCGGCCGGACTTGACGACGACGATCGGTGTCTCACCCGAGACCTCGCGGGCCGACTCGACGAACGCGCGACCGTCGACGACGTCTTCGAGGTAGCCGAGTATCACGTCGGTGTCGGGGTCCTCGCCCCACTCGCGGACGAAGTCGGACTCGTCGAGGACGGCCTTGTTCCCCAGCGAGACGACGTTGTGGAAGCCGAGGTTACGGTCGTTGGCCCAGTCGACGACCGCGGTGACGAACGCGCCCGACTGGCTCATGAAGGAGATCGACCCGTCACGGGCGTTCTCGGGGCCGAACGTGGCGTTGAGCCCGACACCGGTGTTCATGATTCCCAGGCTGTTGGGTCCGACGACGTTGAGGTCGTGTTCCGTGGCGAGCTCTCTGAGCTCGCGCTCGCGGCGGGCGCCCTCGCTGCCGGACTCGCCGAAGCCGGCGGTGATGACGACCACGTCGCGGATCCCGGCCTCGGCGGCCTCGCGGATGGCGTCGAGGACGATAGGGGGCGGGACCACGACGACGGCCACGTCCACGTCGGGGACGGCCCCGACGCTGTCGTGACTCTCCAGCCCCAGGACCTCGTCTTTCGTGGGGTTGACGGCGACCACGTCCCCCTCGAAGTCCGCGAGGAGG
Organism: Halosimplex litoreum; assembly: GCF_016065055.1. NCBI lineage: Archaea > Methanobacteriati > Methanobacteriota > Halobacteria > Halobacteriales > Haloarculaceae > Halosimplex > Halosimplex litoreum. Next base: position 4,073,418 of record NZ_CP065856.1, on the reverse strand, counting down.
TTCTCCGTGATCGCCCGTCCGACCGACCCGTCCCGGTCGGTCGCGCCCACGACGGCGACTCGTCTCGGCCCGAAGAGCGTCGCTAATTCGCCCATCTACCCGTTAGTTCGACCCGACCGGGTTTATAAGCTGGCCCGGCTTCTCAAATCGCAGGAAGGCAGGTGGGGAGCACAACGGTAAACTCGCTGGCACGCCCAGTGTAGTCGAATGACGAGCGACGAACTCGCGGCCTTCGACGGGGCGGTCCTCGAATCGGTCGCGACCGACCGCGACGTGTCCGTCGAGCGACTGACCGACATCGTTCGCACCCACCAGTCGAACGTGCGCGAGCTGCCGGGCGTCGAGGACATCGTCTACGAGTGGCGCAACTACTTCCATCGGGACCCGCTCGTGGGGCGGACGGAGTGCGCGTACTACCTGGCGCTGCCCGACCACGTCTGGGCGGAGTTCACCGACGACCTCGGGCTCGAGGAGGCCGAGAGCGCTGCCCTCCTGGCTGCCCACGACGCGCAGGCGCGGGCCGCCCCGTCCGAGGCGGGCGTCGAGACTGGACGGCTCGACGACGACGCCGCGCTCGTGCTGACTCGCCCCTGATCCGTTCGAGCACGGCAGATCGCCAATCTTGAATCCCGAAAAGCCACTCATTCTTTCGCAGTACAAAATATTATTTTTCGAAAAGGGAACGTATAAGGGGCAGGCGACCGACGATACGAACGCAATGAGCACCCAGAAGCGCGTTCTGCAGGAGGCAGGCACGGTCGAAGAGAACTCACTGCGACTCGAACGGGGGACGGCGGAGCAGATCGTCCGGGCGCTGAACGCGGACCTCGCGTCGACGTACGTGCTCTACCACCAGCTAAAAAAGCACCACTGGAACGTCGAGGGCGCGGAGTTCCGTGACCTGCACGTCTTCCTCGGCGAGGCTGCCGACCGCGCCGAGGAGGCGGCCGACGAGACTGCTGAGCGACTCCAGGCGCTGGGCGGCACGCCGGTCTCGAACCCGGTGACCGTCGCCGAGACGGCGCCCGTCCAGTTCGAAGGCGACGACGTGTACGACATCCGCACGTCGCTCGAGCACGACCTGTCGATGTACGGTGATATCGTCGAGGACCTCCGCGAGCACGTCGAACTCGCGACCGATCTTGGCGACCACGCCACCGCGGAGATCCTCCGTGAGATTCTCGTCCAGGTCGAAGAGGACGCACACCACGTCGAACACTACCTCGAAGACGACACGCTGGTCACGCCCGAAGCCGTCGAGAAGTAAGCGCTATCGTCGCGTCTCGACCGCGAGGTCGGTCCCGACGTTCGAGTGGGGAGGTGCGGAGCCGTCCGGCGGAACGTCCGTCCGGAGTCGTGGGATTGATTAACTCGCTCGTGCAGGCCAGTCCATGGATCCGCTCTCGGTCGGCCTCGTCGGTTGTGGCAACATCAGCGACGCGTATCTCTCGGCGGACGCGGTCTTCGACGCGTTCGAGTTGGTCGCCTGCGCCGACCTAGACGCCGAGCTGGCGCGCGAGACGGCCGAAGAACACGGGATCGAGGCGATGGCGGTCGACGAACTGCTCGCCGCCGACGCGGTGGAGGCGGTAGTCAACCTGACGCCGCCGAGCGCACACGCTCAGGTTATCACGGACGCGCTCGACGCCGGTAACCACGTCTACACCGAGAAACCGTTCGCCGCGACGGCCGCCGAAGCGGAGACGACCCGCGACCGGGCCGCCGAGTCGGAGCTGCTGGTCGGCTCGGCGCCAGACACGTTCCTCGGCGCGGGGCTCCAGACCGCTCGGCAGGTCGTCGACGACGGCCGTATCGGCGAGCCGGTCGGCGCGACCGCTCACTGGACCTCGCCCGGCCACGAGCTCTGGCACCCGAACCCCGACCTGTACTACCAGGAGGGCGGCGGCCCGCTGTTCGACATGGGGCCGTACTACGTGACCGCGCTCGTCTTCCTGTTGGGGAGCGCCGAGCGGGTGGCCGGGTCGGTCAGCCGGCCGCGCGCCACACGGACCATCGGGAGTGGTCCGCGTGCGGGCGAGGAGATCGACGCGGAGGTGCCGACCCACGAGGCCGGGATCGTCGACTTCGCGAACGGTGCGACGGCGAACCTGCTGACGAGCTTCGACGTCGAGGCCTCGACGATGCCGTTCCCCGCCTTCGAGATCTACGGCACCGAGGGGACGCTCGCGCTGCCGGACCCCAACCACTTCGAAGGGCCGGTCCGGGTGCGCGACCACGAGGACGACGACTGGGAGACGGTCCCGCTGACCCACGAGTACACGGAGGGTCGCGGCGCCGGGCTGGCGGACCTGGCGTTCGCCGTCCGCGGCGACTGGGAGCACCGTACCAGCGACGCACTGGCCGGCCACGTCCTCGACGTCATGGAGGCCGTCCGGACCGCCTCCGAGGAGAGCGCCTTCGCGACGATCGACTCCGATCCCGGCCGCCCCGCGCCGCTCCCCGCCGACTTCCCGGACGTGGACCGCTAACGGCCCACGCCCGGTCCCCGAGTTCGCAGTCACGCGAGTGGTCACGCTTTTTCCGTCGGCCCACGAAGGCCGGGACATGGCAGACGACTCCTCGGACGAGGACCTGGCGCGGCTGGTCACCGACCTCGTCCGGACGCTCCGCGAACTCGAAGACGAACTGGAGCCCCCGCGACCCGACGACGGGCCGCGCCTCCCGACGCCGCGGGACCTCCGCCGGTTCACCAGCGAGGTCGCGATCCCCGGCTTTATCCTGATCCTCGAGACGAACATCCGCGCGCTCAGACTCCTCCAGCGCGCCTTGCGGCTCGCCGACGGCGCCGAGACGGCCAGCCGGGAGACCGAACAGCTCCGCGAGCGTGCCAAGTCGGCCAGCGAGTCGACGCTCTCGCGGCTCGACGAGGCGCTCGTCGGCCTCCAGGACGCCGTCGAGGGGCGACCGAACGACGACGAGGCCGCCGAGCTGCTCGACGACGCCCGCGAACTGCGCGCGGAGATCCACCGGCGCATCCGCGAGAGCGCTCCCGAGGACAGCGACGTCGACCGCGCGTCGGGTGGAGCCGAAGACGAGTCGTCCGACCCCGACGGCCGCTCCGACGCGGACGGTGACGACGCGGTTTCGGTCGACGTCGACGCCGAACTGGAGTCGATCAAGCGCGACCTCGACGAACTCCCGGGCGCCGACGACGCCCCGACCGACGGCGACGGCGAGGCGTCCGGAGACGGCGACGGTGACGACGACGAACCGCCCTCGGACGCCTCGCCCGACGACGGCTCCGACGGCTCGAACCGCGAGTAACCCGCCCGGTTCGTCGCTCCGTTCTCTCGGCTCGACCAGCGGACGCCGCTCCGAGCGGTCGTCCGAATACTACCCAAATCCAAAACATAATGATTTATTACCCACTACGCTCGTAGAGTGGAGTACCCATGACGCCAACCGAGCGGAGGGGGGACCGGCGCGTCGCGCTGCATCTCAGGGAGACGCTCCCGGAGCCGGCTGCGCGCCAGCGAGACCGGCTCGCGGACAGACTGCGCGCACTCGAGGCGGCGGAGCAGATCGACTACTTCGAGGTGCGGACCTGTCCGAAACGCATCCGCAGCGAGGCGCCGGACGCGGTAGCGGCGCGGGACCGGTACCTGTCGTTCGCGCAGTGGGCGCGCGACCGCGGCGTGCGCTTGCGACCGTTCTTCGCGACCCGGGAGTGCTACGCCGCGGACACCGGCGAGCTGTGCGACTGGCTGGTCTTCCCCGCCATCACCCTCGCCGTCTACGACGAGGGCGACCTCGTCGCCGTCTACCCGCACGCCGACGGCGAGGAGTACCGCTCGGTGGCGGATGGGTTGTCCGCGCTCGCCGGGGGCTCCGGCGATTTGGTCGGCGACCACGGCTCCGTGGCGCTGGCCGACTGATCATCTGCTGTCAGCCACCCGCAACCACCGACACCCCGATTCATTCCGGCGGGCGGACCGGCCCCCGCCGGCCCGGAGTCTCCGTGAGACGACGCGATAAGCCGCGGGTCGTCGGTGTCAGCTCTCTCGGCCCGTCCGGACCCACAGCGACCGCTTCACTCGAAAGTGAGTACGCGATACTTATACGTTTGGATATTTCAGTCATACTACCATAATTTATCGGCCACCGAGGTTAACGGAACGCCATGGCCGAAGACGCCGACCTGACGCACGAGGCGGTCCTGGCAGACGTCCGAACGTTCGTCGACGTGCTGGAAGCGACGCATCCGGCGCCGTTCGTGGGAGCGGGCGGACGCTTCGCGTACTACGAGCGCGTACAGTCCGCGCTCGACGACGTGCCGAGCGACGGGTGGCCCGAACGGGGCCTCCAGGAGACGGTTGCGTCCCTGGCCGCGGCAGTTCGTGACGCTCACATGTTCGTCGTCTGGCCGACCGCGGACGGAACGATTCCGCTCCGGCTCGGCGTCGTCGACGGGGAGATTCGGGTCCGGTCGGTCCGCGAGGGAGTGCCGGAGAGTCTCGTCGGTTCACGGCTCCGCCGGGTCGACGGTGTTCCCGTCGGCGAACTCATCGAACGGCAGGCGCGCCTCCGGGGGAGCGAGACGCCGCACGGAGACCTGCTCAACCTCGCGCTCTCGCTGCGCAACTGGCGGGCGATGGCACCGCTCCTCGACCGAGCGGAACGACCCGACGAAGCGACCTTCGCGTTCGAAGCGTCGGACGGCACCACTCGACGCGAGCCGCTCGAACCGACGACCGGGGACGGCGCGGAGCGCGTCGCGCCGTCGACGCTCGAACGGCCAGACTCGGAAGCGTGGCCCACCTATCAACTGCTCCCAGAGCGCGACGCCGCGTGGCTACGGATCCCCTCGATGAGCGATCATCGGGAGGCGTTCCAGTATCGACAGGGCGACCTCGACGAACACGCCCGAGCGAGCGCGCGCTCGCTCTGCCGGGCGGCGACGGGCGAGCCTGACCCCGACGACTTCGACGAAGTCCTCGACAAAGTCCCGGCGGCGCTGGACTTGTTCCGCGACCTCGCCGACGAGATGGCGACGGCGGGGACGAGTACCCTGCTCGTCGACCTCCGGGACAACACCGGCGGAAATCGGGTCCTCGTGGACCTCCTGGCCTACGTCCTGTACGGCTGGGACGGCGTCGCGACGGCCCGGGACCGACCGGGCGCGCTCCGGTACTCCGACCGACTGGTCGAGCGCCGCGGGACGGAGCCGTTCGAGGACGAGGGCAGGGAGTGGTCGCTCCGGCCCGGCGAGTACGCCATCGGCGGTGGCGACAGCACTGTGGAGGAGATCCGGGACGACCTCGTCGAGTCGGTCCCGACGTTCGAACGGCTGGAGGCACCGGACTGGCCGTCGGCCGGGAGCTACGCGCCGCCGGCGGTCGTCGTCGTGACCGCGGCGAGGACGTTCAGTGCCGGGGTCTCGCTCCTGGCGACGCTCCGGCGGCTCGGGGCCTCCCACGTCGGCACGCCGCCGGTCCAGGCGCCGACGTACTTCGGAGACTTGGTCTCGTTCACGCTCCCGAACTCCGAGATCACGGCGATGACCGCGACATCGCGGATCGAGACGCTCCCCGACGGCCCGGGCGACGTTCTCGAACCGGACCGGCGGCTGACCGGCGAGGACTTCGCACGCTACGACTTCGACCGCGACGCGAGCGTGTTGCTCGCGCTCGACGAGTACTGCTGAGGGTCGAACTGCGAACGTCGAGACCGGAACTCAGACCGGCTCGAACCGGTAGCCGTCCCACTCCTGGCTCTCGGGCACCTTGATCCCCGCCTCGGGGTCCCGTAGCTCCTCGACGTAGGTCGGCTCGACGGCGTCGCCCGTCTCGACGTCCTCGGTCGTGACCTGCCCGACCGCGCGAACGAACTCGTCGGCCACCTCGTCGTCGGCCAGATCGAACTCGACGATGGCGATGGTGTTCGGCGCTCGCACGCCGGGCGGCGTCGCCGTCGACGTCGTCCAGGTGACGACCTCGCCGGTGCGATCGGTCAGATCCAGTGAGTCGGTCTGTTTCTCGCCGCAGTCCGGACAGAGCGTGTGTCCGGGGTAGGTGACGTGGCCGTTCTCGCAGACGTGGGCGTCGAGCGACATTATCGTGCCTCCATGATCGTGGTGATGACGCAGTTTCCGAATCCGCCGACGTTGCACGCGAGACCGGTCTCGGCCTCGACCTGCCGCGGTCCCGCCTCGCCGACGAGCTGTTTGTATATCTCGTAGCCCTGTGCGACCCCGCTGGCGCCCAGCGGATGACCCTTCGACTTCAGCCCCCCGGAGGTGTTGATCGGCAGTTCGCCGTCTTTCTCGGTGCGGCCCTCCTCCACTTGCTTCCAGGCCTCGCCCTGCTCGGCGAAGCCACAGCCCTCCATCTGGAGGAACTCCAGGATCGTGAACATGTCGTGCAGTTCGGCCACGTCGACGTCGTCGGGGCCGAGCCCGGCCATCTCGTAGGCGTCGTCGGCCGAATCGACGACCCCGCCCATGACCGTCGGGTCGTCGCGCTCGTGGACGACGTGGGTGTCCGTCGCGCCCGAGATACCCGAGATCACGGCGTAGTCGTCGGCGATCTCCTCGGCGCGCTCCTCGGTGGTGAACACGAGGCCGGCGCTGCCGTCGGTGATCGGACAGAAGTCGTACAGCCGGAGCGGGTCGGCGACGATCGGGCTTTCGAGGGCGGTCTCCTCGTCGATCTCCTTCCGGAACTGCGCGTGGGGGTTGTCGACGCCGTTCCTGTGGTTCTTGACGGCGACCTTCGCCAGCGCGTCCCGGGGCGCGTCGAACCGTTCGAGGTAGTGTCGCGCCGTGAGGCCGGCGAACGAGGGCAGGGTCAGGCCGTGCTTGTACTCGGCGGGGTGGGTGATCGAGGCGATGATGTCCGTCGACTCGGCGGTCGAGCGGTGGGTCATCTTCTCGCCGCCGACGAGCAGGCTCATCTCGCTGGCGCCCGACGCCACGGACTGCCAGGCCTCGTAGATACCGGCGCCGCCCGACGAGGAGGTCTGGTCCACTCGCTCGCTGTAGGCGGGCATGACGCCCAGGTCGTGAGCGAGTGCGTTCATGATCCCCGTCTGGCCTTGGAACTCGCCGCTGGACATGTTCGAGACGTAGAGGTGCTCCACGTCGTCGGGCTCGATGCCGGCGTCGTCGAGCGCGGCCTCGCCCGCCTGGGCGATCAGCTCCTGGATCCAGGCGTCGCGCTCGCCGAACTTCGTCATCGACGCGCCGATCACTGCGACTGTCATGTGTGCCACCTCGGAGGGCTGTAATGTGGGTGTTACGGTGGCGACGGTCCGCCGGCGGAGCGTTGCGGTTCACACTCGCCTCAGCGGGGCTCGGCTCTCAGTAGAACGAGCGGGCGCTGGCCTTCCACTCGTCGCCCTTCCGAACGTCTTTCGGCCAGCGGCTCCGACCTATCGACTTCATCCGCCCGGCGAGCGTCCACGCGTCGACGCTGTCGGGTTCGTCCTCCGCGGCGGCCGCCGCGGCCGCGGCGACCTGCCGGTCGTGGACGTGCGCGCCGACGGCCGACGCGATAGCCGCCGCCTCGGCCGCGTCGGCGTCTGCGGGGAGCGACAGCGCCACCTCCTCGCCGTCGACGGTGAGCGTCACCGTCTCGCCGTCCGGGCCACCGCTCGATCCGTCGGGTCCCGCGTCGCCGGCGTTCGATTCCTCGCCGTCGGAGAGTGCAGATTCGGCCATTACAGTGGGATGTTGCCGTGGTCTTTCGGCGGGCTGTCCTCGCGCTTGCGCTCCAGCATGTCCAGGTCGCGGATCAGGCGCCTGCGCGTGTCTTTCGGCTCGATCACGTCGTCGAGATAGCCCCGTCTGGCGGGGCCGTAGGGGTGGGCGAACTCCTCGCGGAACTCGTCCATCAGTTCCTGGCGGCGCTCGTCGGTGTTCTCGGCCTGCTGGAGCTCCTTCCGGTAGAGGATGTTGACGGCGCCGCGGGGACCCAGCACCGCCATCTCCGAGGCGGGCCAGGCGTAGTTCACGTCCGAGCCGAGGAACTTCGAAGACATGACGATGTAGGCGCCGCCGTAGGCCTTCCGGACGACCACCGACAGCAGCGGGACCGTCGCCTCGGCGTAGGCGTAGATGAGCTTCGCGCCCCGGCGGATGATCCCGTTGTGCTCCTGGTCGGTCCCGGGCATGAACCCCGGCACGTCCACCAGCGAGACGATGGGGACGTTGAACGAGTCGCAGGTGCGGATGAACCGCGCGGCCTTCTCGGAGGCGTCGATGTCGAGGGTGCCCGCGCTGACCCGTGGCTGGTTGGCGACGATACCGACCACGCGACCGTCCATGCGGGCGTAGCCGACGACGACGTTGCGCGCCCAGTTCTCGTGGACTTCGAAGAAGGAGTCCTCGTCGACCACGCGGTCGATCACCTTCGTCATGTCGTAGGGCTTGCGCGGCGCTTCGGGCACGATGTCGGTGATGCCGTCGAGTTCGCGGTCGGGGTCGTCCCAGGAGGCGACTCGCGGCGGGTCCTCCATGTTGTTCTGCGGGAGGTAGGAGAGGAGCCTGCGGATGTCGTCCAGCGCCGCTTTCTCGTCCTCGCAGGCGAAGTGCGCGACGCCCGACTTCGTCGAGTGGCTGCTCGCGCCGCCGAGTTCTTCCTTCGAGACCTGCTCGCCGGTGACAGTCTCGATCACGTCCGGGCCGGTGATGAACATGTGGGAGGTGTCCTGGACCATGAACGTGAAGTCGGTCAGCGCAGGCGAGTAGGTCGCGCCGCCAGCGCAGGGCCCCATGATCGCCGAGATCTGGGGGATCATCCCCGAGGCTTTGGTGTTGCGCTCGAAGATCTTCGCGAAGCCGACCAGCGAGTCGACGCCCTCCTGGATGCGCGCGCCGCCGGAGTCGTTGAGCCCGACCACCGGGACGCCGGCGTCGACCGCACGATCCATCGCCTTGCAGATCTTGTCGGCGACGACCTCGCCGACGGAGCCGCCCAGCACCGTGAAGTCGTGGGCGAAGACGAACACCTTCCGACCGTTGACGTCGCCGTAGCCGGTGACGACGGCGTCGCCGGGGAACTCCTTCTCCTCCATGCCGAAGGATGTCGCCCGGTGCTCGACGAACGGGTCGATCTCGGTGAACGTGCCGTCGTCGAGGAGGTATTCGACGCGCTCGTGGGCGGTCATCTTCCCGCGAGCGTGCTGGCGCTCGATGCGCTCCTCGCCGCCGCCGATCCGCGACTCCTCGCGGCGCCGTCGCAGTTCCTCCAGGGCGGTCTCCTCCGCCGGCGTCGCGCTTCCCTCGGTCGTGTCGTCCGATGCGTCGGAATCCGTCGCCTCGTCTGTCTCTTCCTGGCTCATCTCACCACTCCATCCCGCCGTTGACACCGATCACCTGGCCGGTCATGTAGCTGGACTCCTCGCTGGCGACGAACGAGACGATCCCGCAGATGTCCTCGACGGTGGCGAACCGGTCGAGCGGGATCTCCCGCAGGATCTTCTCCTGGACCCGCTCGGGCACCTCCTCCAGCATGTCCGTCTCGACGAATCCGGGCGCGATGCAGTTGGCCGTCGAACCCGAGGCGGCCATCTCCAGGGCGATCGTGCGGGTGAACCCGAACAGGCCCGATTTGGTCGTCGCGTAGTTTGCTTGGCCGTAGTTTCCCTGCTGGCCGACGACCGACGAGATGTTGACCAGCCGGCCGTGGCGGCTCTCCTTGATGTCGTCGAAGAAGGCCTTCGTGCAGTTGTAGACGCCGCCGAGGTTGACGTCGATCACGGTGTCCCAGTCGTCGCGGGTCATGTGCTCGAACTTCTTGTCGACGGTGACCCCGGCGTTGTTGACGAGTACGTCGACGGAACCGAACGCGTCGACGACCTCCTCGCGCATGGCCTGCACGTCCTCGAAGTCGGACACGTCGGCCTGAGCGGCGACCGCCCGTCCTCCCTCGTCCTCGATCGACTCGACGACCGCCCGGGCCTCCGCTGCAGACGAGCGGTAGTTGACGACCACGTCCGCGCCGCGGCCGGCGAGGTCCTCGGCGATACCTTTCCCGATGCCCCGGGAACTCCCCGTGACGACGCAGGTCTGGCCCTCCAGATTCATGGCCCCGACCTCCGCTCGCGACGGTACCGATTCATATCTACAGTGGCCCCCGGAGACGGGTTAATAGTTCCCCTTAAAAAATTTACACATGTCGTCGGTACTGTCGGCCCGAACACCCGACCGAAACCTCCGGAATCCGACGATAGGACGACCGAAGCGCCGTCCGTCCCCCGACACCCGACGAGAGTGACCGGAGTCGATACCCACGTGGGAACCCCGACCGCCTCGGTCGCTCGTCCGACAACGACAGGTATTTTAGGGCGACCTAAAGACATACGGGCGAGAGAAAGCAATGTCAGGGGATATCTGTGTCGTGGTGCCGACGATCCGCGAGTACGAGTGTGTGCGGGCGTACGCCGAGAACGCGCGAGCGAACGGGTTCGACCTCGATCGGCTGCAGTTCGTCCTCGTCACCGAGGACTTCTGCGACACCGACGAGATGCGGGCGATGCTGGACGAGGAGGGACTGTCGGGCGAGGTGTTCGACGGGAGCGGTCGCGAACAGTGGTATCGCGACCACGGTGTCGCCGACTACGAACACGTCGTCCCGGCTGCGAGCCACGCCGAGACGAGCTTCGGCCTGCTGTACATGTGGGCCGGCGAGTACGACATCGGCTTCTTCATCGACGACGACACCCTCCCCCACGAGGACGAGGACTTCTTCGGTCGCCACCTGGAGAATCTGGCCTACGAGGGGGAGATCACCGAAGTGTCCTCCGACGAGCAGTGGGTGAACGTCCTCTACGACAACGTCGAGGATCACGAGTTGTACCCGCGGGGGTACCCTTACAGCGCGATGGACGAGACCGTCGACACGGAGACGACCGAGGTCTCGGACGTGGTCGCCTCCCAGGGCCTGTGGACGAACGTGCCCGACCTCGACGCTGTCCGTATCCTGATGGACGGCGACCTGCAGGGTCAGGCCCAGACTCGCCTCGACGCCGACGACTACGGGGAGGACTTCGTCGCCGCGCGCGAGCACTATCTCACCGTCTGCTCGATGAACCTCGCCTTCCGACGGGAAGTGATCCCCGCCTTCTACCAGCTGCCGATGGACGACAACCCGTGGGACGTGGGCCGGTTCGACGACATCTGGAGCGGCGTGTTCCTCAAGCGCGCCTGCGACGTGCTCGGCACGCGGATCTACAACGGCGCCCCCCTCTGTGAGCACAACAAGGCCCCCCGCTCGACGTTCGGCGACCTCAACAACGAGGTCCCGGGCCTCGAACTCAACGAACACGTCTGGGAGGTCGCGGACCGAGTCGGCGGCGACGCCGACACCTACGCCGGCGTCTTCGCCGCGATCGCCGACGAACTCGCCGAAGGCGAGTTCGACTACGAGAACGGCGAGTTCCTCAACTTCGTCGGCGAGCACATGCGCGACTGGCTCGCATGTCTCGACGAGATCGACGGGATCGAGGGGTCGACCCCGGCCGCGACACCCGTCGCCACCGACGACTGAGCGCGACGATACCGGGAACTTTTTATTTCTTTAGGTAGGCCTAAACCACATGAGCGACAACACAGGATTCGGGCGGCGTCGGTTCGTCAAGACACTCGCCGCGGGGTCGGCGGTGGGACTGGCCGGGTGCGGGCTCGCGCCCGGTTCGGGGACGGCCACCGACTCCGGCGGAGACGGTGGCGACGGCGGGTCGAACGCAGAGATCCCCTCACTCACCGAGTTCCGCGGGTCGGGAACGCTCGCGTCGGGACGACCGGCGCCGGAGGGCACGTCGATCCAGGACCTGCCCGATCTGTCGGGCGACCTCAACCTCTACATCGGCGGGGGCGAGGGCGGGATCTACTACCAGTTCGTCGAGATGCTCCAAGAGATCTACCCGGAGTTCACGGTGTTCTCCTCGGACGCGGGGTCGGCGTCGCTCGCCCAGACCATCGTCGACGAGGTCGAGGCCGGCGCGGCCCAGGCCGACGTGTTCTGGTCGATCGACGCGAGTTCGCTCGGCTACGTCGCGAACAACGACGCCTACGAGCCGATGCCCGACGAGGCGGTCGAGTCGGTCCCGTCGGACTTCCGCGGCGACGACAACGCGTGGGTCGGCGTCGCCGGCCGCGCGCGGTCGGTCCCGTACAACACCGACGAACTCAGCGAGAGCGACATCCCCGACAAGGTCGCCGACTTCCCCGGAACCGACGCGTTCCAGGACGCGATGGGGTGGGCGCCGACCTACGGCGCGTTCAAGTCCTTCGTCACCGCCATGCGCCTCCAGCGCGGGGCCGACGCAACCCAGCAGTGGCTCGAATCGATGCAAGAGGCCGGGATCGTCCGCCGCGGCAACGAGTACGTCGTCTCCCAGCAGGTCGCCGACGGGACGCTGTCGGCCGGCTTCGCGAATCACTACTACGCGATGCGCGTGCTGAACCAGCGGCCCGAGGCGCCGATCGACCTGGCGTTCACCAGCGGCGACGCCGGCGCGCTGGTCAACGTCGCCGGTGCGCTCGCGGTCCAGGGCACCGAGAAAGCCGATCTGGTCGCGGACTTCGTGCAACACCTCCTCTCGGCGGAGGCCCAGGAGTTTTTCGCCACGGTGAGTTTCGCTTACCCGATGATCCCGGGCGTCCAGCCGGTCGGCGGCCTGCCGACGGTCGACGAGCTGAACCCGCCGGAGATCGACCTGGCGGAACTGGCGAACCTCCAGCCGACGCTGGAGCTGATGCGGGAGGCGGGTGTCCTGTAGATGAGCGTCCGCGAGCGCGTCGGGCCGGCGAGCGACTTCCTCCCCGAGGACGGGGTCGACGCCGCCTACGCCGCGCTCGCGACGCTGCTGGCGCTGGTACTGGTCGCGCCGCTGGCCTGGCTCCTCGTCGACGCCGCCGGGCTCGGCGGCGAGGCGCTCGACTTTCTCGTCGCCTCGGAGACGCTCGCGGTGCTCGTTCGCAGCGTCGCGCTCGTCGCCGTCGTCACCGTCGGCGGGGTCGCGATCGGCGTCCCGCTGGCGGTGCTGACCGTCCAGGCGTCCATCCCGTTCCGCCGGTTCTGGACGGTGCTGATCGCCCTGCCGCTGGCGGTCCCGAGCTACCTCGGCGCGTTCGCCGCGATATCCGCCTTTGGCCCCTCGGGCCCGCTCTCTGAGGCGCTGGGCGTTCCGCTCCCGGCTCTCGAAGGGTTCGTCGGGGCCGCGGTCGTCCTCACGCTGTACACCTACCCGTACATCTTCCTCACCACGCGCGCGTCGCTGCTGTCGCTGGACGCGTCGCTGGTCGAGGCGGCCCGGACGCTCAACTGCGGGCGGCTGGCGGCGTTCCGCCGGGTGACGCTCCCGCAGATCCTCCCGGGGATCGCCGCGGGCGCGCTGCTGGTCGCGCTGTACACCCTCGCGGACTTCGGGACGCCGAACTTCATGAACCTCGAGGTGTACACGCAGTTCATCTACAGCCGCCACCGGGCGGGCATGGGCGGGTACGCCGCGCTTTTGTCGCTGCAGTTGCTCGCAGTCACCGGCGTCATCCTCGCCGCCGAGTCGGCGATCGGCGCCGACGATTCGGGCGCCTACGCCAGTCGCGGCAACCGCGGCGCGGCCGAACTCGACCTCGGCGCGTGGCGCTACCCCGCGATGGCGCTGCCCGCGCTGGTCGCCGCCGCCGCGCTCGCGCTCCCAATCGGCATCTTCGGCTTCTGGCTGCTCCGGGGCGGCCCCGGCTACGAGCTCGCACAGCTGACCTTCTCGTGGAGCTACGGCTGGAACTCGGTGAAGGTCTCGCTGCTGGCGGCGGTCGCGTCGATCCTCGTCGCCCTGCCCATCGCGCTGCGCTCGGCGACGGCCGACTCGAAGCTCTCCTCGGTGACGGCGCGGATCCCCTACGTCGGCTACGCGACGCCGGGGATCGTGCTGGCGATCGCGCTGATCGCCTTCACGCTCGAAGCCGCGCCGCCGCTGTACGAACTGGGTCGCGACACGGTCGCGCTGGTCGTGTTCGCGTACGTCGTCCGGTTCATGCCGCAGGCCATCGGCTCGATCCGGACCTCGACGATGCAGGTCGACGACCGGCTCGTCGAGGCCGCGCGCACGCTCGGGCGCTCCCGGTTCGGGGCGTTCCGGGCCGTGACGTTCCCGCTCATCCTCCCCGGGATCGTGACCGGCGCGGCGCTCGTGTTCCTGACCTCGATGAAAGAGCTGCCGGCGACGCTGCTGTTGCGCCCGTTCGGCTTCGACACGCTCGTCACGTTCATCTGGCGCGCGGAGGAGACCGGTCTGTACGGCCAGGCCGCAATTCCGGCGTTCGTCCTCGTCGTCGTCTCGGGGCTCTCGATGGCCGTGCTTTTGACTCAGGAGGACAACTGACGGCTAAAGAGTTCCGACGATGATCGAGCAAACAGTTCCCTCGGCGGCCGACGACCGCGTGCGGACCCGCGACGAGCACGACGGCGAACCGGTGCTCGACCTCGACGGCGTCACCCGCGAGTTCGGCCAGGAGACGGCCGTCGACGAGCTGTCGCTGTCCGTCTACGAGGGCGAGTTGCTCACACTGTTGGGCCCGTCGGGTTGTGGCAAGACGACGACGCTACGCCTCCTGGCCGGCCTCGACAGTCCCGACGGGGGTACCATCCGCGTCGACGACGAGGTCGTCGCCGGCCCCGACGCCTTCGTCGCGCCCGACGACCGGGACGTGGGGCTGGTCTTCCAGTCCTTCGCGCTCTTTCCACACCTCACCGTCGGCGAGAACGTCGCGTTCGGCATCGACGACTGGTCGGCCGACGACCGCGAGGCCCGCGTCGAGGAACTGCTGGACCTGGTGAACCTGAGCGACTACCGCGAGGGCTCGCCCGACGACCTGTCGGGCGGCCAGCGCCAGCGCGTCGCGCTCGCCCGCTCGCTCGCGCCGGAGCCGGACGTGCTCCTGCTCGACGAGCCGTTCTCGAACCTCGACGTGAGCCTCCGCGTGGAGATGCGCGAGGAGGTCCGACGGATCATCAAGCAGACGGGCGTCACGGCCGTCTCCGTGACTCACGACCAGGAGGAGGCCCTGTCGATCTCCGACCGCGTGGCCGTCATCAGCGACGGCGACGTGGAGCAGGTCGGTCGCCCGGAGGTCGTCTTCGAGCAGCCCGAGTCGCGGTTCGTCGCCGAGTTCCTCGGCCAGGCCGGCTTCGTCTCCGGGACGCTCGATTCGGGGTCCGTCGAGACGGACCTGGGGACGCTGTCGGCGGACGTGATCGAGGGCCTGGGCCGCGAGTACGACGGCGCCCGCGTCGACGTGATGGTGCGGCCCGACGACCTCGTGGCGACGCCCGCCGACGGGGACTCGGTCGAGGCCGAACCGGGGATCGACCCCGGCAACGGCGAGATCGTCCACCGCCAGTACACCGGCCCCTCGTTCGTCTACCAGGTGCAACTCGACGGCGGCGACCACGTGTACTGCGAGCACAACCACGCCGACGACCTCGCGCTGGACCAGCGCGTCCGCGTCGACCTCCGGGTCGACCACCCCCTGGCCTGGTTCCCCGCCGAATGATGCGCCGCCGGAGCGCGACTCTCGGGACGGCCGCACTCGCGCTCGCCGGCGCCCTCCTCGTCTGGTTCGTCTCGACGACCCTGTTTCCGTACCACTCGCTGAACCACGACGAGGCCGTCTACCTCCAGCAGGCCGCGATGTTGCTGGAGGGCCAGCTCTACCTCGACCCGCCGGTCGAGGGAGTGTTGCGACCGTGGTTCTTCGTCGACGCCCCCGAGGGGATGTACCCCAAGTACGCGCCCGTCCCGGCGGCCATGTTCGCCGTCGGGGAACTGTTCGGCGGCTACCGCCTGACGCTCGTCGCCGTCGCCGCCGGGAACCTGGCGCTGGCCGCCGGTGTCGTCCGCGAAGCCTTCGACGCGCGGACGGGACTACTCGCGGGCGTCCTCGTGCTCGCGTCTCCGCTGTTCGTCCTCAACTCGTCGGTGTTCCTGCCGTACGCACCGACGCACTTCCTGAACCTCGCCTTCGCCTACTGTTACCTGCGGGCCGACCGCACCGAGAGTCGGCGCTGGGCCGCGGGAGCGGGCGCTGCAGTGGGACTCGCCTTCTTCGCGCGACCGTACACGGCGGTCCTGTTCGCGCTGCCGTTCGTCGGCCACGCGCTGTGGACGCTCCGGGACGAGGTCGGCGTGGACGCGCTCCGCGACCCGGTCGCGCTCGTTCGCGGCTCCGACGCGGTCGGCCGACAGGCGACGACGGCGGCGCTCGGGTTGGTCGGCGTCGGCCTCGCCCTGGGCTACAACACCGTCGTGACCGGCCACGCCCTGACCTTCCCGTACGCGGCGTTCGCGCCGTTGGACGGCCTCGGGTTCGGCCAGCGACGCATCCTCTCCCACGAGGTCGTCTACACGCCCGAGCTGGCGCTGGAAGCCAACGGGCGGGTCCTCTGGATATTCTTCGCGAAGTGGATCGCCGGCGGACTGGTCACCGCGGCGCTGGCCGGCCTCGGCGTCGCCGTCGCCGCGCGTCGCGGTCTGACGGCCCGGCAGGCGCCCCTGGCCGCTCTCCTGGTTTCGATCCCGCTCGGCAACGTCTACTTCTGGGGCAACTTCAACGTCCTCGGCGGGCTCGACACCGCGGGCGACGGCCTCGTGTCCGCGCTCGGCCCGTACTACCACTTCGACCTGCTGCTCCCGACGGCCACCTTCGCGGCGGTCGTGGTACTCGCCGTAGCCGGTCGGGTCCGCGCGGCGGTCGCCGGCCGCCGGACGGTCGACGCGCGGGCGGGTCGCGTCGCGGCCGCTGTGGCCCTCCTCCTGCTCGCCGGCGCCGTCGGGGCGGTCACGGCCGACATCGCCCGCGAGCCCGTCGAGCGCAACGCCGAGGTGACCGACAGCTACGAGCGGGCCTACGAGCCCTTCGAAGGTGGGCCGCCGGTCAACTCGCTGATCCTGCTGCCGGACCCGTACGGGAACTGGCTCAACCACCCGTTCCAGGCGGTGCGCAACGACCCCGGCTACGACGGCCGGGCGGTCTACGCCATCGACGACCGACCGTTCGCGACGGCCGACGCGTTCCCCGACCGACGGCTCCACCGGTACGCCTACCGCGGCGGCTGGGCGCCCTACGACGGGTCACCCAGCGCGGCCCGCCTCCAGCGCGTCGAGGACGTGCGCGGCGATCGGCTGGCGCTGGACGCGACCGTCGGCGTCCCGGCCGGGGCCGACAGCGTCACCGTCCGCGTCGGCACCGACGACGGAAGCCTCTACCGCGTCGCGAACGGCGCGAACTCGTCGGTCGACTTTCGCCTGGTCGTCACCGACGAGCGGGTCGCTGTCGAGGGGCTCGGCGGGCCCGAGGAGACGCTAGCGGTCGACGGCGTCGAGACCGTCCACGCGAGCGCCTTCGTCGACTACGGTCCCGGCGGGAGCTTCACCTACCGCTTCGACCTGCCGGTCGACGCGACCGACGGCCGGGTCCGTGCGCTCACTCCCGAAGTCGAACTCTGTCGGGGCGTCCGCTCCTGCGGCGGCGCGGCCGCGTACGTCCCGGAGACCGCGCCCGACGGCGTCTCAGTGGAGACCGACCTGACCGCGACCGAACGCGACACTTGACTACTCATGACCACCGACGACACCGAACTGACGCGACGCGACGCGATAGCCGCCCTCGCGGCGGCCGGCATCACCGGCAGCGCCGCGCTGGCGGGGTGTTCGACCGACGACGACGCGACACGGGCCGACGAGACGGCGGCGGCGGGAGCCGACGCCGGACCGCCGCCGGACCCGCTCGAGCGGCGCCACCTCGACGTGCTGACGGCCGCCGCCGACGTGCTCTACCCGAGCGACCTCGACGGCGCCGACGACTTCGTCGAGCGATTCGCCCGCGGACGTGCGGCCGAGCGGTCCGACCACGCGGCCGGCGTCGCCGAGACGGCCGACTACGTCGTCGAGTGGAGTCGCTCGTGGCTGGGCGGCGAGTTCCCGGCGCTCGAACCCGACCGTCGGGAGGAAGCGCTGGACCGGATCGGCGCGCGGGAGGCGGACCCCGACCCCGAAGGGAGTGACGCCGAGCGCGTCCGCTACTACGTGGTCAACGAGTTGCTGTTCGCGCTGTACGCGTCGCCGACGGGCGGGGAGCTGGTCGGTATCGAGAACCCGCAGGGCCACCCCGGCGGCACGGAGAGCTACCGGCGCGGACCGCAGTGAGACGACGAACCGGTGGGTTCACCTACCGGCGTCGCTCTTCGAGACAGACTTTCACGATGGACTTGGCGATTGCGGCGCCGCCGGCGAGCGGGTCGAGCTTCGTCTCGCCTTTGCGCTCGTCGTACTCGATCGGCACTTCGCGAACGTCGTAACCCCGCATCAGCGGCCGCACGAGCAGTTCTGCCGAGAGGCCGGTGTTCTCGGTCCAGGTGATCTCCTGGACGACCTCGCGGCGGTAGGCGCGCATGCCGGTCGTCGTGTCGTAGACGCGCTCGCCCATCAGGCCGCTGGCGAGGAGGGCGAACGCGCGGTTGCCCTGGCGGTTGAACGCCGGCATCGCGTCGGCACCGGGTGTGATGCGGTCGCCGCTGACCACGTCGGCGCCGTCGTTGACGAGGTCGAGGAACTCCGGTAGGGCCTCCATCGGGTAGGTGTCGTCGCAGTCGGTCGTGACCACGACGGGCCGGTCGGCCGCGAGCACTGCCGCGCGGACGGCCACGCCGTAGCCCTGGGGCTCCTGTTCGATGACGCGGGCCCCGTGCTCGCGGGCGATCTCCGGCGTCCGGTCGTCCGAGCCGTCGACGCAGACCACGTTCGCCCGGCCGTCGGTCACCCGGTCGACGTCGTCGAGGACCGCCCCGATCGCCGCCTCCTCGTTGTACGTGCCCATCACGACCGTCACGTCGTCGAACGTGAACTCACCGTCCGTCCCCGTCGAGGGCTCCGTCCCCGACTGGGCCGCCGCGTCGCTATCGACCGTCGCTCGTCCGGTACCGTCGTCGGTGTCCGTTTCGCCCGCGTCCACGCCATCGTCACGCTGTAGCTGACTCATTGCTCACCACTCTCGACTCGACCCTCTTGAATTTTTAGGTTCGCCAAAAACAGATCGCTACGGTGGGTCGGCGACGTACTCGGCGACGAACTCGTCGTTCGGTGTCGCACGGTCCCAGTAGTGTTCGAACAGGTCCCGGCCCCACTCCATCGCGCGGTCGTCCGCGGCCACTACCTCGGTACGGGAGTCCCACTGGCCGTCGATGGTGGGCAGCGAGAGCATGACCTCCTCGTCGGTGACGGCGATGCCCACGTCGGCGTCGAGCACACGGACGGTGGTCTCGGTCCACTGGTCGGCCTCGTCGGGCGAGTCGACGCGCTCGAGAGCGTCGAGGGCGACGCTCTCGTCGACTAGCAGTCGCGCGTCGGCCGAGTCGGGCATGACGGCCTCGTACTCGGCCTGGTAGATCGGTGTCACGATGTCGACGTTCGTGCCCGCCCGGTCGACACGGTCGCGGACCTCCCTGACGACCGCGTGGGGGTCGGTGTCCGAAGCGCGGACCACCTCGGCGCCGGCTAGTTCGGTCAGCCTGAGCCGGAACCGACGGGGGAGCGCGGACACGTCGTGGCTCCGCCAGTAGTCGTCGGCGAGCAGCCGACAGAGGTTCCCTTGCTGTTCGATCAGGTCCGCGACCAGCTGTCCGCTCCCCGTCGCCGCCCAGTCCGTCTCCAGCGAGCGCACCAGCCCCTTGCGTTCGAGGTCGCCGACTGCGTTGTAGACGGCGGACTCGCTCGCCTCGACCGCGTCGATGAGCGCAGCCATCGACCGCCGCTCGACGACGACCGCGAGCAACACGTCCGTCCGGACCGACGACCCGAGCACGTAACCGACGATGGACTCAGAACTCACCTCGCTCCCCCCCGAACCCGTCGAACGTGTCCGTCACTCGGTTCCATATCGAATTCCATACTATTCGGAATTACTTCGGTCTTACGGAACGATATTCGATAGATAGAACTATTTTCGAGTGAAAAGTTCAAGATTTATACCGTTGGGGGAGTGAGGACACAATGCGGTCCGATGGGGGATGTAGGGTCCCTGCTGGCCTCTCGGATTCGAATGGGGAGAGCGGCTCACTGGCGTCGTCCGTCTCGCCCCGGCCCACGTTCTTTCGGCCCTCCCGTGGAGAAACGTCCGCTCGTGAGCGATCCGCTGTCGTGACAGGGTTCCGTTGACTCGATAACCGTTCGACGACTCGCCCGTCAGTCGGCGGGTTCCGGCGGCGAGTCGCGGCCGACCCGGATCTCGAAGGATTCGATGTCCTCGAGCGCGGCGACCTGCCCGCCGACGGTGACTCGGCCCTCGTCGGTCTCGACGACGAGCGACGCCTCTTCGAGGCTCGGGGTGATACTCGCGTCCGCGACTTTCCCCGCGACGACCAGTTCCTCGCCGGTCAGCACGTCCCGGCCTTCGATGGTCGCGTAGAACTCGCCCTCGAGATCGACCATGTCGGCGATAGCGCGGCGGATCGTCCCGTAGCGCCGGGGGAACGTCAGCTCCTCGCCGTCCGTCCGGACCGTCTCGGCAGTGGTCCACAGGACGGTGTTCATGAACATCGAGACGAGAAAGCCCAGCTCCGAGCGGTCGAAGATGACGCCGTAGCGGTCGGTGTCGCCCTTCAGACTCTCGCGGGTAGCGTAGATCGAGTAGCGGCCGTCGGCGACGGCGACGACCGGCGTCGTGACGCCGCGGCGCTCCTTGACCGTGCTGGCGAGGTCGTCGTACTCGTGCTCATCGGAGGCTTCGACCTCCGCCGCCGGCGAGATGAGAAGCTCGATGGCCACACCCTCCTCGTACTGGTGGCGGAGCTGGCTCTCGAAGCGCTCCAGCAGTTCGGGCGTCAGCGAGAGCATCAGCTCGTACTGCGCCGAATCGATGACCTCGGAGAGATATCGGAGGATCGTGGGCCGAGACTTGACGAGCGAGACCGCTTCCGTGCCGCGAGCGGGCTGGGTGTACTGCTGTTCGAGCCCGTCGACGAGCGTGTCCAGTGACTCCTGGAGGTCGTCGAACGCCTCGGCGGGGTCGAGCGCCAGCACCTTCATGGGTCGCGACTCCTGGAGCTCGACGAGACCGATGTCGCTCAGGCTCCGGACCGTGTCGTAGACACGCGGCTGGGGGATATCGGTGTAGTCGGCGATCTCCGACGCCGTGACCTGTCCGTGTTCGAGGATCGTGAGGTACGCCTTGGCCTCGTACTCCCCGAAGTCGAACCGCTCGGAGACCGCTTCGAGCGAGGCGAGGAGGTCGTCACCAGCCATGTCGGTTCCCTCTTTCGCCACCGAGTAAATCAGTCTGTCCCTTCGCGCAGTCCACGCGCGACCCCGCCGGCGCCACCGCCGGTCGCCCGCGCCGACGCGCTCGCTACAGACGGTCGAACTCGACGACCGCCTTGATCTGGTCGTCGCCGTACTCGAAGGCCGGTTCCACGTCCTCGGGGGTCGCGACGGTCGTCACGAGGTCGGAGAGCAGCCACTCGGGCAGTTCTGCCAGCGTATCGACCGCCCCCTCGAAGTGTTCGACGTGGGAGTTGACCGTCCCCACGAGCGCCTTGTTGTGCAGGACGAGTTCGTTGTGGATCCGCCCGCCGTCGACCTCGAACTCCCAGGAGTCCGGGATGCCAAGCAGCGCCCCGACGCCGTTGGGCGCCAGGGCTTCCACCGTCTCGAAGGCGTGGGGCGCGTAGCCCGTCGCCTCGTAGACGAAGTCCATCGGCTCGAACTCGTCGGGGACCGTCTCCAGCGGCGTCTCCGTCGAGTCGACGTACGTCGCGCCGATCTCCTCGATGATGTCGACGGTCGGGTCGGGCCGCTGGCGGCGACCCAGACAGTAGGTTCGCTCGAAGTCGTGGGCGGCGAAGGAGCGGTCGCTGTCGACGCCGTACTCCAGCATCGCGAGCGTGAGCAGCCCCAGCGACCGGTTGCCCAGCACGAGCGCCGACTCGGGCGCCCACTCGAAGGCCGACCGCGAGGCGTAGGCGTGTTCCAGCGCCTTCTCGGTGATACTGATCGGTTCGACGAGGAACCCGACTTCCCAGCGCTCGGCCGGGACCGGGATCAGGTACTCCGGCGCGCTCGTGACGTACTCGGCCATGTAGCCGTGCTCGCCGACGATCCCACGCTCGACGTACTCGCCGTCCGGTGCCATGTCGGGCTCGCCTCGCTCGAAGTAGTCGTTGGTCCCCTCCGCGGGCGGCCGCCGGACGGTCGGAACGACCACGTCGCCCTCCGCGAGGTCGGTGCCGTTCGCGTCTTCGACGACTGCGACGGCCTCGTGGCCCAGCACCATGTGGTCCTCACCCTCGGGGAACCCGCCGTGGGAGCCGCCGATGACCTCGTGGTCGGTCCCGTCGACCCCGACCCTGAGCGTCCGAAGCAACGCCTCGCCCTCGTCGGGCTCAGGCCGCGGCTTCTCTATCACCGTCGGTCCCTCCGATCCTCGCTGGACAGCGATCGCTTTCATCAGTTGCTAAAAATGACCACTCTATTCCGAGTTAAGTCTTTCTGGAGCGCCGCGACCACCGCCGAGTCCGGGTCGAGTCTCGGCCGTGGCTCCGGCCGAACCGGGGCCGGGGCACGGTCCGCCGGTCGTCGAATCGGGACCGAAATCGGTCGTCGGAGACGGGAGACGCTCGGCGGTCAGTCTTCGACCGGGACGGCTTCGCCGGTCTCGCTGGAGCGGTAGATACCGTCGAGCACGCGCTGGACGGTCAGGCCTTGGTCGACGGTGTTGCGTTCGGGCGTCTCGCCGGCCGCGCAGTGTTCGAGGAAGTAGGTCTGTTCGGCGGCGTGGGCGTCGTTGCCCCGGGTCTCGACCTCGGACTCGACCATGTGGCCGGCGCCCTGGGTCCCCGACTCGTGGAAAGTGACGCCCTCGCCGGGGCGGAAGGTCGCGCCGGCCTCGGTGCCGCGGAGGACGTACTCCTGTTTCTTCGGGCGGTTGACGGCCCAGGCGACCTCCAGGGAGATGGTGCGGTCCTCGGCACAGCGGATGAGGGCGGTCGCGGAGTCGTCGACGTTGAACCCTTCGGGGCCCTGGTCGTCGCCCCACATCTGGATGTACGTGTAGTCGTCGCGGCCGCCGAACTGCGAGCGGGTGACCCCCGAGACCTCCTCGACGTCGGGGTAGCCCAGCAGGTACAGCGACAGGTCGACGGCGTGGACGCCGATGTCGATGAGCGCGCCGCCGCCGGCGACCTCCTTGCTCGTGAACCACGAGCCGCGGCCGGGGACGCCCCGCCGTCGGATGTAGTTGGCCTCGACGTGGCTCAACTCGCCGAACCGACCCTCCTGACGGTAGCCGTTGATGACCTCGACGGGGCTCTCGAAGCGGGTGTGGAAGCCGACCATACAAAAGCCTTCCGCGGCGCGGGCCGCGTCGGCGATCCGCTCGGCCGCCTCCAGCGTGTTGGCCAGCGGCTTCTCGACGAGTACGTCCAGCCCCTGTTCCAGAGCGTCGACGACGTACTGCTCGTGGAACTTGTTGGGGGTCGTGACGGCGACGGCGTCGACCTCGTCGTACAGTTCGTGGTGGTCCTGATACGTGGGAACCCCGAACTCGTCGCCGAAAGAGGCACGGGCCCCCTCCGCGATGTCGACACCGCCGACCAGGTTCGCTCCCTGGTCGACGAACCGCTCCGCGTGGTGGTGTCCGATGTTACCCAGACCGACGATACCGAGTCTGACAGATGAGATATCGACCATAGTGTTGACTCCGTTCGGCTCTCACGGAAACCTACACACCGACTCCTGTAAATCTCCCGCGATCGCGGGCTGAACGTCGTGGCCAGTCGAACGACCACCCGCACCGTTCGATCTTCCGGGACACAGGGCGCCGCTCACCCGTAACTTCCGTGGTCGTCCGACGACGTCCGCGCCGTCACTCGGCGGCGACCAGCCTGTCGAGGGCGTACACCGTCCGCAGCACGTCGCCGGCGTCGCCCGCGGGGAAGACGAGGTCGTCGCGCTCCCGGACGTGCTCGAGGACGACCGTCGAGGCGTGCTCGGGCGCGGCGGCGATCCCCGCGTCGCGCTCGGCGACCCATTCCATCACCCGCAGGTCGCTCTTGCTGTCGCCCAGCACCAGCGCGAACGGGTCGTCGACCCCCAGCACTTCGAAGGCCGCCTCGACCCCGCCGGGCTTGTCGAGTTCCCGGCTCACGACCTCCGCCGCGTCGCCCTCGTAGTAGGCCACGTCCACGCGGTCGAGGAACGCCGCGACCGCGTCGGGCACGCCCGACTCGCCGGTCCCATCCGCCCCTTCGGTCTCGGCGCCCTCCGCCGGCAGTTCGCCCCGGTCGTCGAGCACCGCCTCGATCTCCGGGTCCCGAGCGGCGTAGAACGCCCGGGTCCACTCGCCGGCGGCCGCGCCGAGAACGTCTTCGTCGTCGCCGCGCTCGCCCGCCTGGATGCCCTCGACGCACTCGGCGACGACGACGCCGAGCAGGTCGAGCAGGTAGACGAGCGCGTCGTCGATCACGGCGACGGCGTCGTCGCTCCCGGTCTCGAAGTTCGGCTTCAGCGTGACGTTGAACTCGTTGCCCTGGAGGTGGCAGCCGCGGGCGACCGTCTCGGGCGCCTCGGAGAGCACGCGCTGGCGCAGGCGGTCGAACACCCCGCGGACCGTCTCGTCCAGGCCCTCGTACAGCAGGCGCTTGGTGTCGGGGCCGTGGCCGGGCGTGAACACGCCGGTCCCGCTCTCGTAGACGACGCTCACGTCGCCGGAGTTGACGACGGCGTTGCCCAGCCCCTGGCTGAGAAAGCCCTTGACGTTCTCGAGGGTCTGGCCGGTACAGACGACGATCGGGATCCCGTCCTCGTGGAACTCGGTCAGCAGGTGCAGCGTCTCGCGGGGGATCTCGTTGTCGGTCGTTCCCGCCGAGCGCAACGTCTCGTCGACGTCGAGGACCAGGGCGTTGACCGACCGGTCGTACTTCGTCGCCAGGTCGAGCCCGGCGAAAGCCTGGTCGCGGGTGGCGTGGGCGGCCACGTCGGCGTAGGTCTCGCCGGTGCCGGGGAAGGCGTCGCGTATCTCCCCGCGCAACTCCTCGAGTTCGTCGCTGGCGTCCTCCCAGTAGGTCAGCGCGACCCGCGAGTCCAGCGGCGGGAACAGGTCGACGAACGCCTGGTGGGCGGCCAGTCGTTCGGCGTCGAACTCCTCGTAGAGCCGATAGAGCTGGTCGTAGCGTTCCATTGTCGTAGTTCCGTCGGGGCGCGTTGTGTAGATTGGGATCGGGGTCGCACTACGGCGGGTCCGCGGCTCGTTCCAGGCGGTCGGCTCGGGGGACGGCTCTTCGGGCCCGGTGGTCGCGTAGGCGCCCTGCGAGCCAGCGACTGGAACCCACAACGGGTAACACCCCCGCGTGCGAACGAACGGGTAAGACGCATGAAGAACATCGACGATCTCATCGACAGCGCGGCGGAGCTGGCCGAAGGGGGCCTCTCGAAGGGCGAGATCGCGGACGAGCTCAACGTCTCGAAGGAGACGGCGTCGTGGCTCGTCTCGCGCAGCGGCGCCACGACGACGACGGCGACCTCGAAGACCTCCCAGAGCCCGCACGACATCCACGTCGACTGGTCGGCGATCGGTCGCGACAGCGCCCGGCTCACCTACGTCGGCCGCGCCGTCGCCGACCTGCTCTCCAAACAGGGCGAGGAGGTCGACCTGACCATCGGCATCGAGAAGGCCGGCGCGCCCATCGCGACGACGGTCGCCCGGGAACTCGACACGGATCTCGGCACCTACGCACCGAGCAAACACCAGTGGGACGACGGCGAGAGCGAGGAGCTGTCGGGCTCGTTTTCCCGCAACTTCGCCGGCATCCGCGGCCGCGAGTGCTACGTCGTCGACGACACCATCACCAGCGGCACGACTATGACCGAGACCGTCGAGGCCATCCGCGACCGCGGCGGCGAGCCCGTCGCCTGCGCGGTGCTGACGGACAAGCGCGGCGTCGAAGAGATCGAGGGCGTCCCCGTCTACTCGCTCGTGCAGGTGCTGCGCGTCGGTCAGTCCGAGTAGCCGGGCTGGGCCCGAGTCAGGGTTCGACGTCTTCCCAGTAGGTCGACGTGATGTGGGCGTCCGGTTCGTCCGGCGAGGACAGGGTCAGTTCGCCGTCGGTCCACCTGACGACCAGTTCCGGGCGATCCTCCGAAGGCCCGTCTCGCTCGGGCGCATCGGCCGCCTGCGCGCGGACGAGGTCGTCGGTGACGGCGCGGCCGTCCCCTTCGACGACCTCCTCGGTGAGTCCGACGCACTGCACCGAGCGCGTCCGGTCGGCCGTCTCTGCTCGTTCGACCGCCTGCGCGTCGTCGAATGCCGAGCGCTCCTCGCGGTCGGTCAGCGACCCGAACCGGGCGCGGAGTGATCGTCCGAGCGATCGGAGTCGTGCGGCGAAGCGGCTGACGAACGAATCGGGCTCGGTACCCCGGTCTGGGTCCCCGACGGTCCGACCCTCCCTGTCGGACCCGTCGACGGGGGTCTGGCTCATACCTATCCTTGGTGTGGAACGGTAAAAATCATTGTGCTAACCGATGACACACTCGTGGTACTACCGCGATCCCGTCAGGTGCGTCCACGGGGGTTCGCGTCGCCCTCGGTATCAGTCTCCCGCCGCCGGGACGCCCTCAGGTGCGGGTTCGACGGTGTAGAGCCCGAAGAAGGCGACCGCCGCGACGACGATGAACGCGCTGGCGGTGAAG
Organism: Halosimplex litoreum; assembly: GCF_016065055.1. Classification (NCBI taxonomy): domain Archaea; kingdom Methanobacteriati; phylum Methanobacteriota; class Halobacteria; order Halobacteriales; family Haloarculaceae; genus Halosimplex; species Halosimplex litoreum. The sequence goes on along the minus strand of NZ_CP065856.1, from coordinate 4,046,718 downwards.
AAGGCGGCGAACACGGAGGTGGCGTCCCACAGCGCGCCGACCGAGACCGGGCCGACGACCTGGCCGACCTTCCAGGCGATCGACCGCAGGGACATGCTCCCCGCGACCGCGTCGAAGTGCTCGCCCTCCTCGACGAACAGCGCCATGCTCGCCGGGAGGCGGAGGCTGTCGGCGACCCCACAGACGGCGAAGGCACCGAACAGCGGGAAGAAGGCGGGCGGAAGCGTCGTCGACAGGCCCGCGACGGCGACCGTGTACGGCGCGAAGTAGTCGACGGCGTACTCCGCGAAGGGGATTATCGCCGCACCGAGGGCGTACAGCACCGCCCCGACGAAGACGAACACGTGTTTGTGGCCCAGCTCGTCGGTGTACGAGCCCACGACCCCCTGGGTCAGCGACTTCGTGAGCTTCCCGCCGGCGAGGATCCCGCCGACCAGAACTGGACTCATCCCGAAACGTGTCCGCGCGTATATGGGCAGAAAGAGGATGACCGCCATCTTGCCGAAACTCAGGCCGAGCCGGAAGACGACAAGCGCGCGGATGGCCGCGCGGCCGAGCAACATTCGCAGGGTCTCGACGCCGGTCGCCTCCTCCGGGTCTGCCTGGCCGCCGGGGTCGTCCCGGAGGAAGACGTAGACGCCGACGAACGCCAGCAGCGTCACGCCGCTGAGCACGCTGTAGGTGAGGGCGAACCCGCTGGTCGCGAGCAGGATCCCGCCAACGAGGTCGCCGGCGAGGCTGGAGAACGCGCCGACCTGGTTGTAGGTGCCGAGCCACTGCCCGCGCTCGGCGTCCGGGCTGATCTCGCCGACGACGGTCGATCCGGTTATCCACAGCAGGCTCGCGCCCAGTCCCTGGAACACCCGCATTATCACGACGTGGCTCACCGTCTCGACCATCGCGAAGCCGACGAACACGGCGACGTTCAGTGCGAGCCCGACCAGCAGATAGCGCTTGGCGTTGCCGGTGTCGATCTTCCGCCCGAGCGGCAGGACGATGATCAGCTGGATCAGCGCGAAGGCGGTGCCGAACAGCCCTTCGACGGTCCCGGAGGTGGCGAACTCGTCGGCGTACAGCGCCAGCGCGATCGCGATCGTCGAGTACGCCTGCGACCGCGCGAAGGCCGTGCCCGCCAGGGCCACGAACTCGGCGTTGCCGAACAGCCGAAGCGATCCGCCCGAGCCGTCGCTCACGATCGACCGGTCCGGCTACGGCCGAAAGGGCGTTTCGTCTCCGGCGGGCCCTTCCGGCTGTCCTCGGCGCCCCCCGACGGCGACGCTCTGTCGCCTCACAGCTCGATCCGTTCGACGATGTTCTCGCCACGCTCGGAGGTGTTGACAGCGACGATCCGGACCTGCTCTTCGAGGCCGGACCCGCGGAGTTTCGCCTTCAGCAGCTCGTCGACCTGATAGACGCCGGCGGCGTTGTGCATCTCGATCTCCACGAGGACCGCCGCGCCGTCGCCCGGCTTCAGCGTCACCGACTCGATGGCCTGGCTGGAGACCGTGTTGATCCCGCGCCCGCCACGCTCGTAGGGGTACCGCGACCGGCCGTGCTCCATGTCGAGCCCGTCGGCCAGCCGGACGATCCCCGCCTCGGTCGTCAGCGGCGTCTCCGCGGTGTGGTGACAGAGGATCGCGTGCAGCACCTCACCTTTCATCCGCACGGCGTCGGCGGTGTCGTACCACTCCTCGAGAATCCGGTCGAGCAGGTCGGCCGCCAGCGGGATGGAGTAGTAGGGGTGTTCGTCCCGGTGGACGACGTGACCGATGTCGTGTAGCGTCGCGGCGAGCGCGACGATCACCGGCTCGTCGGCGGTGTCGAGCCCCTGATCGGCGGCGCCGTTGAACTCGACGCCGCCCTCGTAGCAGAGGTCGTACAGCGCTAGCGCCCGGTCACGGACGATGCTGACGTGTTTGGCACCGTGGTCGTTGTAGCGCATCCGCGCCACCGGGTTGACGTTCTGGGCGTCGAGATACGTCTGTATCTCCTCGTCGTCGTCGACGAACGCGAGGACCTCCTCGAGTCGCTCGTCGGGGAAGGCGTGCTCGGCCTCGGGGTCGTACGACTGCCCGTCGACGGCGTCTCGGTCGTCACTCATGTCTCCACTGTCCGGCCGGGTGCGCAAAAACCCTCGTACCCGCTCGGGTCCCGGTCGATCCGGCGCCGCGACCGCGAGCCGACCCCCTCAGTTCAGCGCGGCGACGGCGTCGCGTACGTCGTCGTAGTCGGGTTCGAGGCTCGGGTCGCCGGCGACCCACTCGTAGCGGACGACGCCGTCGCCGTCGATCACGAGCACTGCACGCTTGGCCACGTCGTCGACGCCGATCGACGCGAAGTCCATACCGAGGTCGTATGCGTCGACGATCCGTCTGTTCGTGTCGCTGATCATCCCGAACGTGAGATCGCTGTCCTCGCGGAAGGCGTCGAGGGCGAACGGCGTGTCGACGCTGACGCCGTACACCGTCGCGCCGAGGTCGTCGAACTCGCCGAGGCGGTCCTCGAAAGTCTCCATCTCGTGGGTGCAGGTCCCGGTGAACGCGCCGGGGAAGAATGCGAGCACGAGCGGCGCCTCGTCGAGCCGGTCGGACAGCGTGAACTGCGTCACGTCGCCGTTGGCCAGCGGTGCGGTGAAATCGGGTGCGGCGTCTCCCTCGTCGACCATACGGGCCGGTTAGCCTCGCGCGGCAAGGGCGTTGGGACACCGGCGGGCGCGGCCGGATCCGGCCCCGGCGAAAGATTGATGAAACGGGTACCAAGCGGGGTGATAGACAGCAAAAAGGTTATAATTGGCGTCGAGTAAGCGTCGGGTAGAGATGATGGATACACTCATCCCCCTGTTCCCGGTCGGGGGCATGCCGGGCGGGACGGAACTGATCGTGATCCTGTTGATCGCCGTGCTACTGTTCGGCGCCAACAAGATCCCGAAACTCGCGCGGTCGACCGGCCAGGCCATGGGCGAGTTCCAGAAGGGTCGCGAGCAGGTCGAGGCAGAGCTCGAGGAGATGAAAGAGGGCGCGACTATCGACGACGACGGCAACATCGTCGACGAAGACGGCGAGATCCTCAAGACCGAGGCCGAGCGCGAGACCGAGGCGTCCATCGACTCCTCGGACTCGTCCTCGTCCTCGAACTGACGACTCCGTTCTCCCCGCTCTCTCACGCCGGCGAGCAACAGCAAGGTTCTTTCTCCCGGCGCCCGCCGTCCTCGGTAGGGCGTGTGGCCTAGGGGACAGGGCGAGGGGTTCCTAACCCCTCGATCGCGGGTTCGAATCCCGCCACGCCCGTGCAGCGACCGTAGGGAGCGAACCGGCATGGCGGGATTCGAATCACGCGAGACGAGCGAAGCGAGTCTCGCATCGGGTTCGAATCCCGCCACGCCCGCTTCGCGGTTCCTCGCGTCCGCTCGGAACACGCTCGCGGGCGTGGCGGCCCTCGCGAAACCTGCGGTTTCGCTCGGTCCCGCCACGCCCGTGCAGGGAGCGCGAGCCTCGGCTCGCGCGACCGAACCGGAACGGGATTCGAACCCTGGAAGTCGCGCGCAGTGAGCGAAGCGAACGAGCACGTCTTCCTCCGGTTCGAATCCTGGAAGTCGCGCGCAGCGAGCGGAGCGAACGAGCACGTCTGGCTCCGGTTCGAATCCCGAGAGACGCCGGTGGCGTCTCTCGACATTCGCGAAACCGACGGTTTCGCTCAGTCCCGTCACGCCGGTACCACTTTTTGCAGCGGAGAGTTCCCCGCGCGCCGGGGACGCGTCGCGGGCGCGTGGCGGCTTCGCCGTCACGATTTGCGGTCGCGGGTCGACGGTCCGCGACCCTATCCGCCGCTGCAAAAACGTGGGGAGAGACACCGTCAGAGCTTGCTCTGACGAGATGCTCGAAAATCGGAGATTTTCGGCACGACGAGACAGCTCTGCTGTCTCGAACCATATCGTTCACTACCCTCACGGGAATGCCGGACGACGGGCTCGCTGCGCTCGCTCGCGTCAGTCGTCGACCCCGAGGACGTGTCCGCGTTCACGTGTCCGTCGATACGAGACGTTCCGCGAGGAACCGCGCTTGGGCGGACGACGACCGGTCGAACGCCTCGCTCGGGTAGTACAGCAGCCCGAAGTGACCGCCGGGAATCTCCACCCAGTCTTTCGCGCCTGATAGCCTCTCGTAGGCGTCGCGTGCTACGGCGGGAACGGACCGAGGCATCTCGTCCTCGGGAGAGACCACGAACAAGGCCGGACACGAAACGTCCGTAGCACAGAGCCCAGGGTGCCACTGTGGGGTTTCCGGACGGACGATACTGACCTCGTTTTCCCAGTTGGTACCCGGACGGGTCCCGTATCCGTTGAACCACCGAAACGCCGTCTCCGGTTTCAGCGCTGACGGGCGCCGCTGTTGGTCGTCCCAGACGACGGGCATCGGCCCGCGAACTTCGTCCTCGGTCGGTTCGACAGAGCCGGCGCGAACCGTCTCTTTCATCGATTCACGACGGGAGCCATCCGGGTCGTCTGGAGGGTCTTCACCGCCGAGCGCCGGCACCTGAACGACCAGGGCCGTGACCCGGTCGTCGACAGCCGCGACGACCAACGCAACGCCACCGCTGTAACTGTCGCCCCACACGGCGATACGATCGGGGTCGACGTTCTCGAGCGTGGTCCCGAAGGCGATCGCGTCACGGTACCCCCGTGACTGCACCCAGGGATCGATCTGCTGTCGAGGCTCGCCACCGCTCTCACCGAACCCGGGGTGGTCGTACAACAATACGGCCAGTCCCCGCTCGGTGAAGGCCTCCGCGTATCTGTCGGCGACCATCTGTTTGGTCGCCGAGAACCCGTGAGCCATCACGATCAGTGGCCACAGTGGTGGCGTATCGGGCGAGTAGAACCAGCCGCTGATCGCTGCACCGTCCGATTCGAACGTCACGTCGGCCCTCATGTGTCTCCCTACGAGACAGTCCACGATATACGCTTGCCAACTCTCGGCACGGTGTCGTCGCGTAGGTCACGAGCGGGTCAGACCGGTCAGGACCCACACCGACCGATCTGTCGCCGACACAAGATTTACACCGTGCGGCCGACGACTCGTGACAGATGGATCACGAGCGGACGGCCTCGGAGGAGACGCGCGACCTCGGTGGTCTGCTCGTCGCCTTCGTGCTCGTGGGCGTTCCGGTCGGGGGCACCGTGGCCGCGGCCTTCACCTGGCCCACAGCCCACCTGCTCGGATTGTCCATGACCGAAACGATTCTGGTGGCCGGTGCCGTCCCGATAGCGCTCGTGGAGGCGACGGGCAATCGGCCCGACGCGGTCCAGTCGGTCGCGTTTTTCGTCGCTTTCGGAGTCGTCCAGCTCTCGACGGTGTTGATCCTTGCGCTTGTGTTCGTGGATCCGATGCCGTCGGGTCTCACTCACCTGTTCCCACTGCTGAGCGCGTACGTGCTCGGGATCCGGTGGGGACCTGCCGAAACGGCCCGGCGGTTCCGAGCGGGACTGGCCCGACTCACCTGGGTTCCCGACCGGGAAGAACCGGCGGAACGCCGCTGACGGGTTTCACCCCCGCTCGCGGTCACGCATCGACACGGGGTTCCGGGGCCGAAATCGACGGCGTTCGGGACCGGATCGACGCTGGCGGTCCGCGATCCTGGCCGTCACGGTGCAGAGAGGCGTCGAGTGAGATGCGGTGAAGCGATCGCGGTGAGAAGAGCACACGGACTCCTGGGAGCGACGAACTCCGGGCGGTCGATCGGTCGATGGCGGCGGGCTACAGCTTCTTCTCGGCGTCCTCGGCGAGTTCCTTCATGCGCTTGCCGACGCGGCCGGCGTCGGAGAACTCGTCTTCGCTCATCGCGATCGCGAGGGCGTTGCCGAGGACGAACACTGCGTGTTTGTGCTCGCTCTTGGACTTGTGGACGTCTTCGGGGGTCACGTCGAGTTCCTCGTAGGCGTCGAACAGCGTCGCGTCGACGTCTTCGAGCCCGGCGAAATAATCCTTGATCGTGAGCATCTGCGCGTGGAGTTCCAGGAGTTCGTCCTTGTGCATGGGCGTCCCTATGTGAACCGCCGGTTTAACGATTGTCCGTCAGAGGGTCACACGCGAATCGTCGGGGTCAGAAAACGTACTCGTCTTCGTGGCCCATCATCCCGTCGTCCTCGTACCCGCCCGCCTCGTCGTCGTCGTCCATCGGCCCGCTCGTCTTGTACGCCTTCAGCCCCGTCGAGAGCAGGTCCTCGATGGCTTCCTCGCGGTTGAGGAACTCACCCTGCTCGACGAGCTGGGTGATACGCATCTCGAGGTGTTCGGGGATCGTGAGATCTACCTTGGGCATCGGATCGCTCGATGCTTCGGGGAGGGTGTATTTAAGCCTGGCGGGGGTGATAGCCGAACCGATCACGGCACAGCGGTCGATTCGTCCGGCTCGCACCTATCGCCGCCGGACTGCCGGTCGCTGGGCCGAGAGATGGCCAACTCGACAGACCGACCGGCCACCGCTTCGGCGTGGTACCGACCCACCGTCGGGGTTCCGGCGGTGCGGTCCGAAGTAGTTAGGCTGAAAGGCGTACGGTCCTAAGCGCCTGGAGATGGAACCTCTCCGTGGTGACGAGTCGCCGGTCGAACCCGACGAGACGACCATCGCGACTCGCGGACGCGAGGTCGACGGCGTCGCGGTCGGGACCGTGCTGGCCGACCTCCCGCGACCGACGGTCGCCTGGTGGGCCGAGGGCCAGCGCGTCGCCGCTGGCGGGTCGGTGGCGACGATCACAGCCGACGGCCCGTACCGCTTCGACCACGTCCGGCGGGCCGGCGAGGCGCTGTTCGCCGGCCGCACCGTCGAATCTGACCTGCCGCGGGCCGCCCGACCGCGGCTGTTCGGCGGTTTCGCGTTCCACGAAGGCGACAAGGACGAGGACGGGTCGCCGTGGGACGGCTTCCCCGACGCGCAGTTCGTGCTCCCGGCCGTCCAGGTCGTTCGGACCGACGACGGGTCGACCTGGGTCGTCGCGACTGCCACCGGGACGTCGGCGGGGACCGAGGCCGGGGCGCGACTCGACGAGTGGGTCGGTCGCGTCGAGGCGCTCGACGACACGCTGTCGGACGACGGGCCGGGGATCGAACGCCGCACGTTCACGCCGGACGACGCCGGCTGGCGCCGCCAGGTCGAGGCCGCCGTCGAGCGCATCCGACGCGGGACCCTCCGGAAGGTCGTCCTCGCGGGGGCGCTGACGGTCGACCTGCGCGAGGAGCTGTCGGTCCCGTCGGTGTACGAACGCCTCTCGGCGACCTATCCCGACTGCTTTCGCTTCCTCGTCGCCCCCGAGGGCGGCGGGCACTTCTTCGGCGCGACGCCCGAGCGGCTGATCAGCCGTGACGGCCGGACCGTCAGGACCGAGGCCCTGGCCGGTTCGACCGGCCGGGGCGACACCCCAGAGGAGGACGAGTGGCTCGCCAGCGAACTCCAGGACAGCGAGAAGGACCGCCACGAACACGACCTGGTCGTCGAGACGATCAAGACGCAGCTGTCACCGTACGCCACCTCGATCTCGACCGGCGACCGGACCGTGCGTCGGCTCGCGACGGTACAGCACCTTCAGACGCCGGTGACGGCCGAACTCGCGGAGGACGACCACGTCCTCTCGCTGGTCGAGGCGCTGCACCCGACGCCCGCGGTCGGGGGACTCCCGCCGGACGAGGCCCTGGAGACGATCAAAGACGCCGAAGCGTTCGACCGCGGCTGGTACGCCTCGCCGGTGGGGTGGTTCGACGCCGAGGGCGACGGCACCTTCGCCGTCGCGATCCGCTCGGCGGTCGCGACCGACCGGCGGGCGACGCTGTTCGCCGGTAACGGCATCGTCAGCGATAGCGACCCCGACCGCGAGTGGGACGAGGTACAACTGAAGTACCGCCCGGTGCTGGACGCGCTGGAATGACCGCACCGAACCGCGCGACGCTGTGGGGCCGGACGCTCGTCGACGAACTCGCGAAGGGCGGCGTCACCGCCGCCGTCGTCTCGCCGGGGAGCCGCTCGACGCCGCTGACCGTCGCGCTCGCCGAACACGACGGCATCGAGACGTTCTCCGTCCTCGACGAACGGTCGGCCGCCTTCTTCGCGCTCGGTCGCGGCCGGCGGACCAGCGAACCGACCGCCCTCGTCTGTACCTCCGGGACGGCCGCGGCCAACTACCACCCGGCCGTGGTCGAGGCCAGTCAGTCCCGCGTGCCGCTGCTCGTGCTCACGGCCGATCGGCCCGCCGAACTCACCGACAGCGGCGCCAACCAGACCGTCGACCAGCAGAAGCTCTACGGCGACGCCGTCCGGTGGTACAAGACCCTGCCAGAACCCGCGCCCGAGCCCCGACGGCTCCGGTCGCTCCGGGTCGCCGCCGACCGCGCCGTCGCGAAGACGACCGGATCGAACCCCGGACCGGTCCACCTCAACGTCCCCGTCGCCAAACCGCTCGAACCCACCGAAGAGCCGGGTGACGTGCCCGACTCGCTGGCCGAGGAAGCGCCGCTTGCCGTCGAGGGACGGGACGGCCCGTTCGTCCGGACGACCGCGGGGCGGCTGGAACCCGACAGCGCTGCGATGGACGAGGTCGCGGACGCCCTGGAGTCGGCCGAGCGCGGCCTGGTCGTCGCCGGCCCGCTGAACCCCGGCGTCTCCGACCCGGGTGCCGTCGGCGCACTGCTCGACGCGACGGGCGTCCCGCTGCTGGCCGACCCGCTCTCGGGCCTACGGTACGGGTCGCTCGCCACCGACCGACCGGTCTTCGGCGGCTACGACTCGTATCTCGACGCGCCCGACTGGCCCGACCCCGATGTCGTCCTCCGGGTCGGCGCCTCGCCCACGTCGAAGGTGTTGCGGCAGTTCCTCCGGGACGCCGACGCGCGGCAGGTCGTCGTCGACCCGGCCGGCGACTGGCCCGAGGCCGAGTTCACCGCGACCGACTACGTCCAGGCCGACCCCGGTGCGGTGGCGCGTGCGCTCGCCGAGCGAGTCGATAGTCCGCGGGCGGCCGAGGACGGCCCCGAGACGACGTGGCGCCGCCGGTTCGAACGCGCCGAGGCCAGCTACTGGGACCTCGTCGACGAGGCCACCGAGTCGGCGGCCGCCGGGACGCCGTTCGAGGGGGCCGTCCTCTCGGCAGTCGTCTCGGACGCGCCCGATCCCGCGACGGTGTTCGTCTCGAACAGCATGCCGGTCCGCGACTGCGACCGCTTCGGGCGCCCGCGCGAGGCGGATCTAACGGTGTTGGGCAACCGCGGCGCCAGCGGCATCGACGGGATCACGAGCACCGCGCTGGGAGCCGGGAGCGCCACCGACGATCCGCTCGTGCTCGTCACCGGCGATCTCGCCTACTACCACGACGCCAACGGGCTGCTCTCGGTCGCCCGTTGCGGCGTCGACGCGACGATCGTCCTGATCAACAACGACGGCGGCGGCATCTTCCACATCCTGCCCATCGAGGCGTTCGACCCGCCGTTCACCGAGCAGTTCGTCACGCCGCACGGCCTCGACTTCGAGCACTCGGCGGACCTGTACGACCTGTCGTTCCGGCGCGCGACGGACCTCGACGACTTCGCGGCGGCCTACCGCGAGTCGCTCGACAGCGAGGGCACGCAGGTTATCGAGGTACGGACCGACGGCGAGGCGAGCCACCGCCGGCGCGAACGACTGCACGAGCGCGTCTGCGATCGAGTCGCCGCCGACCGCTAAGTCTCGCTCCGCCTCGTCTCGCCGACGCTCACGACCGCACGAGCGAGAACGTCAGTACGGACATGCCGAGCGGAACCCACGTGGCGGTCAGGCCGATGACGCCCGCGAGCGAAAAGACCCCGATTCCAGGGATCGCGAGCAGGAGTATCGGGACGACGACGCTCCAGAGGCCGAACACGAGGATCGCGACCTCCGGGATCGACAGCAGATAGGCGAAGGTGAGGAGCGTGCAGACGCCGACGGTCACCCGGGCGATCAGTGGGAATCCGGGGAACAGCGTGGCGCCGACGAAGAAGGGGTAGCAGACGAACGTCGACACCAGCAGGACGACCGACTGCTCGACCGGGAACAGGCGACCGAGTCGGAGCCCGCCGCCCCCGTCGGAACCGTTGCGAACGGCCCAGGCGCCGGTGGCGTCCCACGCGTTCCACGACCAGTCGACGTTGGGCCCGTTCGAAGCCCCCGCGGCCGCCTGCCGCTGGGCCGAGGGGGAGCCGGCGCTCCCGCCACCCCCCGCAGCGGCGGCCGTGCCGCCGGACTGCCAGGACGGCCCCGTCGACTCGCCGGTCGAACGGCTCGTCTCGTCCGCGGACCCCGCGGCCGCTCCGCGAGCGTCCGCCCGCCTGCGCCCCCGCGCTCGGTCGCGGCGACGCCTGTCGGTCTCACCTGTCGATCGACCGGACCCGGAGCGCCGACCGCGCTGCTGGGACCCGCGCCACGTGTTCCCGCGACGGTCGGACCGCCCCGTCCCGGTCGCGGTGTCCGAACTCGGACCGCCCGTTCCCGACCTGCCCGCTCGCGACCCGGCCGTCGTGGATCCGGAGCTCGATCCGGCCCCGGAGTTCGAACCCGATTCGGTGTCGCCGCTCCCGGCGGCCGTCCGCGTCGACCCGGCGTCGGGCGTCCCCTCGCCGGTGTAAGTGGCGTGGCCGAGTCGGTCGTACCTGGCGCGCTCCTCCCCGTCGGTCAGCACGCGCTTGGCCTCGTTGAGTCGTTTCGTGCGCTCCCCGGCGTCGACGTCGTCGCTCACGTCCGGATGGACCCGTTTGACCGACTCGCGGTAGGCGTCCTCGATCTCCTCGGTCGTCGCGTCGTCGGCGACACCGAGGCGGTCGTAGAAGGTCTCTGTCATGGGGGAACGCCCTGAATCGTCTCGACTTCGGCGGCCGACGGTAAAATCCCTGTGCCCGAACTATCGGGATCGATAGCGTTCGGTCCGGACGGGCGAGACCCTCGGCGACCGGAACGCTATTGCCCACGCCCTCTCAGTCCACTCACATGTCTCGGCAGACGGTCGGCAGCGGTACCGGGTGGGAAGCCCACGTCGGTTACTCCCGGGCGGTCGCGGTCGACGGACAGGTCCACGTCGCCGGCACGACGCCGGTCGACGACGATGGAGAGGTGATCGGCGACGGCCCGTACGAACAGACGAAGGCCGCACTGGATATCGTCGAAGGCGCGCTCGGAGAAGCGGGGGCGGAGATCGCGGACGTGGTCCGAACGCGGATGTACGTCACCGACATCGACGACTACGAGGCCGTTGGCCGCGCCCACGGCGAGGTGTTCGACGAGGTGCGCCCGGCCGCGACGATGGTCGAGGTGAGCCGCCTCGTCGACGAGGACTTCTGCGTCGAAGTCGAGGCGACGGCGGTCGTCCCGGACTGAGGAATCTTTTTGCGCGGCCCGACCCGAGAGCCGCCATGGTCTCGGAGATCTTCGACCCCGACCGCTGGGAGTCGGTCGACGCGTTCGACTTCCGCGATATCACCTATCACCGCGGGACCGACACCCCCGCCGTCCGAATCGCCTTCGACCGTCCGGAGAAGCGCAACGCGTTCCGCCCGGGCACCGTCGACGAACTCTCGACCGCGCTCGACCACGCCAAGCGTCAATCGGACGTCGGCTGCGTCCTGCTGACCGGCAACGGCCCGTCGCCGAAAGACGGCGGCTGGGCCTTCTGCTCGGGCGGCGACCAGTCCGTCCGCGGCGACGACGGCTACGAGTACCGCGACGACGACGCCGACCGCGAGGACGCCGCCGAGGCCGGGCGCCTCCACATCCTCGAGGTCCAGCGCCAGATCCGCCACATCCCCAAGCCCGTCGTCGCCGTCGTCCCCGGCTGGGCCGTCGGCGGCGGCCACTCGCTGCACGTGATCTGCGACCTCACTCTCGCCAGCGAGGACCACGCCAAGTTCCTCCAGACCGACCCCGACGTGGCGAGCTTCGACGCCGGCTTCGGGTCGGCCTACCTCGCCCGCCAGGTCGGCCAGAAGAAGGCCCGCGAGATCTTCTTCCTCGGCAAGACCTACGACGCCGACGAGGCCGCGGACATGGGCATGGTCAACGAGGCCGTCCCGCACGAGGAACTGGAGGCCACCGCCATAGAGTGGGCCGACCGCATCACGAGCAAGTCGCCGATGGCCATCCGCATGCTGAAGTACGGCTTCAACGCCGCCGACGACGGCATGGTCGGCCAGCAGGTCTTCGCCGGCGAGGCCACCCGGCTGGGCTACATGACCGACGAGGCCAAGGAAGGCCGCGACGCCTTCAACGAGGGCCGCGACCCCGAGTTCGACGACTACGACTGGTTTTATTAGGCCCACTTTCTGCGAAAAGACCGACTGTCTCGGTCGCCTCGTTCACGGCTCGCTACGCTCGCCGTTCACAACGAGGTGCTCCCTCCGGTCACACCTCGCTTCGCTCCCTCGCGTCCGGTGTTCACGCTGGTGCCACCGCGACCGCGCCATCGTCCGGCCATCACCTGTGTTTAAGCGATACCGTCCGAATCGGCGGACGATAGATGCCCTCCCCGCTCGATCCGAAACGCTCTCCCACACTCGTCGGCTTCGCGCCGATACTCCTCGGCAATCTGGTGCCGCTCGTCGGCGTCCTCCGGTTCGGCTGGGACCCGGCGACGCTGGTCGTGATCTACGCGCTCGAAGCCGTGCTCTCCTTTCCGATCGCCGCGGCGAAGGCGCTGTTCGCCCAGCGGCCGCCGGAGACCGACCGCGACGACGGCGGGACGATCAGCGTCTCGAACGCGAACCTGACCGGGAAACGGGGGAGCGTGACGGTCGCCGGGTGGCTCCCGCCGCTGCACCTCCGGACCGTCCCCTTCGCCGTCACCGTGCTGGGCGTCTCGATGAGTTTCACCGGCATCCTCGGGCTCGTGCTGTACGAGACCGTCGACGTGCTGGGCGTTCTCGGGGAACCGATGGTCCTGACGGGCGTCGCTTCGCTGGTCGTCGGCCAGGCCGTCGACACCTGGCGGGACTACCTCCGGGGCGGTCGATACGAAACCGTCTCGCCGTACACGGTCGTCGAGACGCCGGCGCGACAGACGTTCTTCCTGATAGCCGTGTTGATCGCCGTCCCGCGACCCGAGGACGGCGGGGCCCCCGTCGCACCGGTCCTCGCGGCGTTCGTGCTTGCGAAACTCCTCGTCGAGTGGTCGGCGTTCCGTGCCACGCACGGCAGCGACGGCCGGATCGCCGGTTGGCTCTCGGGCCCGGACGCGTCCGCAGACGAGCCCGAACCGCCCCGGGTCCCGGCGGGCGAGCCCGACGACCGGGTCTCGGTCGACCGGCGCTCCGCCGGGTACGCCGCGGTCGGGCACGCCGTCCTCGAATCCGGGCCGCTCTACGCCAGGGTGTTTTCGATCCTCTGGTTCTTCGCGCTCGTGTTCCTGAGCGGCGACACCGCCTCGACCGCGACCATCGTCGCGGCGACGGTCGTCGGCGCGGGGCTGTTGCTGGTCGCGCTCGCGGTGAAGGCGACGAGCCACTACCTACGATACGGACCGCTGGAGTACCGCCGGTACGGCGACCGCGTCGTCGCCCACGACCGCTGGCTGGGCGAACCGCAGTGGGCCGCCTCGGTCGACGCGTTCCGGGACGTAGCAGTCGTCGGCGACCGGGTCTCGGACCGACTGCTCGGGACGCGGACGGTCGCCGCCACGACCGGCTGGGACGAGGAGGACCGACGGCTCCTCGGGCCATTCACGGACCCGAGCGGTGCCGCCGAGCGCCTGGGTCTGTCGATCGGGACGACGGAACTGTCGTCGGTCGACCGGCGGGTCGCGGGCGCCGCGGTCGGCTCGCTGGTCGCGCTGGTCGCCGTCGCGGTCGCGCTGGTCGCGGGGCCGTGGGAGTCGTCGACCTCGCTGCTGTACGCCGTCTTCTTCCTCCCGGTCGGACTGGCCGTCCCCAGAGCGCTGTGGCGTCGGGCGTATCCGGAACGGTCCGAGCCGAGTTCCTCTCGCGGCCAGCGTAGGTGACTTCGTCCTCGCATCGCCGAGGGTCGACGCGCGACACCGCCGGGTCAGAGTCACTGCGACTATGCCGATCCGGTGCCGACCGGCTGGTGTGGACCGAGGACCGACCCAGCAGCCGGAACTGCGCGCGAGGCTCCGCGAGGCCCTCACAGCGGACCGCCGGACGTTCCGCGAGACCGTCGCCCGGCTGGCCGGCGAGCACGGCTTCGACACGGATCGCCTGGACACCGACCCCGAGACGTTCGACGCGCCAGCCGCCGTCGGGCACCTCGACGCGCCGGATAGAGAGCCGGTCTGGCGCGCGTGGACGCTGGCGGAGGCACCGCTCGGCGTCGTCGTCGCGGGCGCCGCCTACCACGACAACCCGATCCGGTACGCCAACCGGGCGACGCGGCGGCTCACCGGGTACTCGCTGGCGGAGCTGTGCGGCGAGAACCTGCGACGACTGCAGGGGCCCGAGACCGACGACGCGTCCGTCGGCGCCCTCCGGAACGCGCTGCGCAACTGGAACGGCGTCACGGTCGAGCTGTGCAACTACCGGGCCGACGGCACGCCCTTCCGGAACCGCCTGACGCTCGTCCCGAGGCCGGGCGACGACGGGACGGTCGCACACTGGTTCGGCCTCCAGGCCGCCGTGCCGGTGGACTGACTGCGGAGAGCGTCCGCCCGCAGAGCCGACCGGGGATGCGAACTTTGACACTCGGCGGGACCCGACCTGCGGGTATGTCGACCGCAGACGCGCAGGTATCGAAACGGCGAGCGTGGCTGATGGCCGCTCGGCCCCAGACGCTGCCCGCGGGGTCGGCGCCGGTGGTGGTCGGTGCCGGTCTGGCGGCCCACGCCGGCGTGTTCGCCCCGCTTCCCTGGCTGGCGGCGCTCGTCGGCGCACTGCTCATCCAGGTCGGGACCAACTTCGCCAACGACTACTACGACGCCGTCAACGGCGCCGACACCGACGACCGCGAGGGGTTCACCCGCGTCACCGCCGGCGGGCTCATCCCGCCCGCCCAGGTCAAGTGGGCGATGGTCGCCACCTACGCGCTGGCCGTCGTCGTCGGCGCCTACCTCGTCGCCATCGGCGGCGTCCCCATCCTTCTGGTCGGGCTCTCCTCGATCGCCGCCGGCGTGCTCTACACCGGCGGTCCCTACCCCTACGGCTACCGCGGGCTCGGCGATCTCTTCGTGTTCGTCTACTTCGGCGTCGTCGCCGTGACGGGCACCTACTACGTCCAGGCGGTCACCGCGGCCGGCGTCGGACTCTTTCCCACGGGACTCCCCGCCGAAACTCTGTCGCTCGCGGCCGTCGTCGCGAGCCTCCCCGCCGCGGGCCTCTCGACGGCTATCCTCGTCGTGAACAACGTCCGCGACCGGGAGACCGACGCCGCGACCGGCAAGCGGACGCTGGCGGTGATCCTCGGCTACCGCTGGAGCCGCGTCGAGTTCCTCGCGCTGGTCGGGATGGCCTACGTCGTCCCCGTGGTCTTCGCGCTCGACCCCGCCTACGGGCTGTGGGCGCTCGCGCCGCTGGCCTCGCTCCCGCTCGCGGGGGGCGTGACGACGACCGTCCTCGAACGCACCGAGGGCGAGGCGCTCAACCCGGCGCTCGAACGCGTCGGACAGACGCTGTTCGTCCACTCGATCCTGTTCGCTGCCGGCCTCGCCGCTCCCCAACTGCTATGAGCGGCGAGCACCCGACCCGCGAGGACGTCGACCCCTTCACGCTCCCGCTCGAATCGCCGCTGGGGACCGCCGCCGGCGAGGTCACCGAGCGCTCGGGCTACCTCGTCCGCTACGACCACCGCGGCGAGACGGGGCTCGGGGAGGCGACGCCGCTCCCCGGCTGGACGGAGTCGCTCGACGCCTGCGAGCGCGGCCTCGACCGCGCGCTCGACGCGGGGGCCGACGGCGCCCACAGCACGGGGCTGCTCGAACTCGACGCCGACGAGACGCCGGCGGCCCGCCACGGGTTCGCGACCGCGCTGCTCGACGCCGACGCGCGGGCCGACGACCGCCCGCTCTACCGCTGGTTCGACGACTCGCGAACGGTGGAGTCGGTGCCGGTCAACGCCACCGTCGGCGACGCCGACCCGGAGACCACCGTCGGCCACGCCAGTGGGGCCGTCGAGGAAGGGGTCGACTGCCTGAAGCTCAAGGTCGGTGCGCGCTCGGTCGACGAAGACGTCGAGCGCGTCCGCGCCGTCCGCCAGGCGGTCGGCGACGACGTGACGCTCCGTCTGGACGCCAACGGCGGCTGGTCCCGTGCCGAGGCCGAGCGAGCGCTCGAACGAGTCGAACCGCTCGGCGTGGCCTACGCCGAACAGCCGGTTCCGGCCGACGACCTCGCGGGACTCGCGGGGCTCCGCGGGAGCGGGGTCGATATCGCCATCGACGAGGGGCTCGTCGAACACTCCATGGCCGAGGTGTTCGACGCCGAGGCGGCCGACGTGGTCGTCCTGAAACCGATGGTACTGGGCGGCCCGGGTAACGCACGGACCCTCGCACTCCGGGCTCGCGACGAGGGGATGGAGCCGGTGGTGACCACCACCGTCGACGCGGTCGTCGCCCGGACGGCAGCGGTCCACGTCGCCGCGTCGATCCCCGACGTGGCTCCCTGCGGACTCGCGACGGCCGACATGCTCGCCGAGGACCTCGCCGACGACCCCGCGCCCGTGAAAGACGGACGGATCGCGGTTCCGCAGGACCCGGGGATCGGTGTCGAGATCACGGAGGACCGTCCGTGACGCTCCCGGGTCCGACCGAGTGGCCCGTCGACGACCCGATGGCGGACCAGTCCGTCGACAGCCTCGCACAGCGCGCCGCTTCGACGCCCGGGGCGACCGCCGTCGTCGACGCCGACACGGGGGCCGAGTGGACCTATACCGACCTCGACGAGCGGGCGTCCGCCCGCGCCACGGCCCTCGAAGCCGTCGCCGACACCGACCTCGACGGGAGTCGCGTCGGCCTGGTGCTCGGGACTCGGCCGGCCGTCGCGGACCTGTACTTCGCGGTCGGCCGACTCGGTGCGAGCGCGGTCGCGCTGAACGTCGAACTCCCCGCCGCGCGGCTCCGCTCGCAAGCAGCACGGGCCGATATCGACCTGCTCGTCGGCGAGCGGGCAACCGAGGACCTGGCGTCCGCGGTGGCTCCCGGAGGCGTGTCGGTCGCATCGGTCGACGACCCCGGGGTGGACGACGTGGCGCGACTCCCGCTCGACGACGGCGATCGCGACGGTCGTGGCGGTGTCGCCCCGTCGGAGCGCGCGCTCGATTCCGAGCGCGTCGTGATGTTCACCTCCGGGACCTCGGGCGATCCGAAGGGCGTCAGTCTCACACGTCGGAACCTCGTCGCGAGCGCTACCGCCTCGGCTCACCGGCTCGGCGTCGAACCGGACGACCGCTGGCTCGTCTGTCTCCCCACCTATCACATGGGCGGGCTCGCACCGATCGTCCGGTCGACGCTGTACGGCACGACGACCGTCGTCCAGCGCGAGTTCGACGCCGAGGCGACCGCACGCGTGCTCGACGAACGCGATATCACCGCCGTCTCGCTCGTCCCGACGATGCTCACCCGACTGCTCGACGCCGGCTGGCGGCCCGCCGACTCGCTGCGGTTCGTCCTCCTGGGCGGTGCGCCCGCTTCGCGCGAGCTGGTCGAGCGCTGTGCCGACCGCGGCGTCCCCGCCTGTCCGACCTACGGCACGACCGAAACCGCCTCGCAGGTCGCGACTGCGACCCCCGGGGAGGCCAGGGACAACCCGGGCACGGTCGGCAAGCCACTCCGTGGGACGACGGTCACGGTCCTGGGGAACGACGACTCACCCGCCGAGCCCGGTGAAACCGGCGAACTCGTCGTCTCGGGCCCGACGGTCACGCCGGGCTATCTCGACGCCGCTCACACGGCGTCGGCCGTCGACGATCGAGGCTTTCACACGGGTGATCTGGGGTACACCGACGACGCGGGGCGACTGTGGGTCGTCGGTCGCGTCGACGACACCGTCGTCACCGGCGGCGAGAACGTTCACACCGCGGGGGTCGCCGACGCGCTCCGCGATACCGACGGCGTGGTCGACGCGGCCGTCGTCGGCATCCCCGACGAAGAGTGGGGCCAGCGCGTCGCCGCGTTGGTCGTGCCTGCCGACGCCGCGGCGCTCTCCCCGGAGCGTGTCCGAGCGGCCGCCGGCGACGACCTCGCGGCGTTCGCCGTCCCGAAGACCGTCGCGTTCGCCACCGAGATACCGCGAACGCACTCCGGGACGATCGACCGCGAGGCCGTTCGGGAGCGACTGGTCGCGGCGCGGACCGACGAGTAACTGCCGTCCTCGTCCGGACGGCAGGCGTATTCTCCGCGGGTCGCGCCACGAGGTTTAATCCGCTCGGTCGCCTACCCCGAGTCGTGTGTACGCTCGTCTTCGCCTGGCAGGTGTTCCCCGACGCGCCGGTCGTCGCGGCGGCCAACCGCGACGAGGCGCTCGATAGACCGTCGACGCCGCCCGAAGTGATCGAAGAGTCACCCCGCGTCGTCGCCCCCCGCGACGAGGAAGCGGGCGGCACCTGGATCGGCTACAACGAGGCGGGTGTGTTCGTCGCGATCACCAATCGGTGGAACGGGCGTGACCCGGGCGGCGAGCGCTCGCGCGGGTTGCTCGTCCGGGACGCGCTCCGCCAGTCCTCGGCGGAGGCGGCCACACGCCTGGTCGAGCGGGAACTCGACGAGAACACCTACGACGGGTTCAACCTCGTCGTCGCGGACGCGAGCGCCGCGCTGTTCGTCGAGTGGGACGGCGACCGTCGCCGCGTTCGGAACTTCGACCCCGGCGTCCACGTCGTCGTCAACGTCGGCGCCGACGGCGACTACACTATCCCCGAGCGCCGCGCCGAGGCCGGGCGAGCCCAGGCCGAGAACGCCGGGAAAGTCGCGGCCGCTCTGGAGGTCGAGCCTGGCGAGCGGAGTACGGAATGGCTCGACCGCGCCGCCGACGTGGTCGCCGACCACGAGTACGGCGTCTGTATCCACCGCGACCGCTTCGGGACGCGCTCGTCGTCGCTGGTCGAGATCGGCCGTGAGGGATCGCGATACCGCTACGCCGACGGTCCCCCGTGCGAGACCGACTACCGCGACGTGGAGGGCCAGGTTTAAACCGGTCAGACACGGACCGTACCCGTATGGCCGCTGCCGAAGCCGACCTCAACGAGGACGAGCACGCGGGACTGGAACTCATCCGGGAGACGGGAGGCATCCACCAGAGCGACTTCTGGAAGGAGCTGGACGTGAGTTCCCGCAAGGGGAGCCGCATCGCCGACGCGCTGGCCGACCAGGACCTCATCCAGCGCGAGGAGACCGTCTACAACGGCCACAACACCTACTATCTGACGCCCGCCGCCCGCGACCTCGACTTCTCGCTGTTGATGGCCGGCGACCAGCTCTCCCCGTTCGTCGGCGACGACGAGGTCAACGCCCACAGCGACACCTTCTCGCAGTTCGTCATGAACCTCGCCTACGAGGAGTAGCGCGGCGACCGTCCCACTTCGCCGTTCTCGGGCCGCAGTAGCTATGCCTGGTACGAATCTCGGCCGCGAAGGCCCCGACTGGTGGCGTCACGACGAGACGGTCGTCCGCCCGTTCGGCTACGGCCACGACCGACCGATCGCTCGGCGAGTCTGCGAACGCGACCTGTTCGTCGGGAACGCGGCCGCCGCCGACCCCGACCGGCCCGACGACCACCGGACCGGCGCTCCCGCTCGCGGCGACAACGTCCTCTCGCTGACGGCCGAGCCGCGACCGGCGACGACCCATCACCGACCCCTCGTCGACGGCCCCGGCAACGAGTGGGCCGCGTTCGAAGCGGCCGCCGACACGGCGTGTCGACTCCTCGGGTCGAGACCGGGGTCTCTGCTCGTTCACTGTTCGCACGGCGTCTCGCGGAGCGCGGCAGTCGCCGCGGTCGCGCTCGCCGCCGCGGAGGACCGCTCGTTCCGGTCGGCGCTCTCCGACGTGCAGTCCGCGCGACCGCCGGCACAGCCGCACCCGGCGCTCCACGAGCAGGCCGTCTACTCCCTCGCAAAACGGTGACTGGGTCGGTCGGCGGGACGATTCGGGAGCGGCGAGTTCAGTCTTCGAGCGCGTCGGCGATGCGACCGAGTTCGCGGCGGGCGTCGTGGACCTCGTCGCGGAGTTTGCGGACCTCGCGGACGAGTTCCTCGTCGGCCTTCGAGGAGGACTCCTCCTCGCCGCGGCCGCCCGGGCCGCCCGGGCCGCCGCCCATGCCGGGCGGGCCGCCACCGCCGCCCATCATGCCGCCCATCATCTGCGCGAAGGGATTGCCGCCGCCACCGCCGCCCATGCCGGGCGGGCCGCCACCGCCGCCCATCATCTCTTCCATGCGCTCCTCGCGGCTCATGCCTTCGCCGTCGCCCTCGCCTTCTTCGGCGCGCTGCTGGCGGATCTCCTCGACCCGCTCGCGGAAGGACTGGGACTCGTCGTCGCTCTCGCCCTCGGCGTCTGCTCCGTCGGCCCCGTCGGCCGACTCCTCCGCGGGCGCGTCGTTCTCCTCTGAGGTATCGTCTGCCATGGTCGCGCTTGGCCGCGCCGTCCCAAAAGGGTTGTCGTACCGGGCGATATCCGGACTGGCGATCGGGCGGAGACGTTCCACGGTCTTCCGGCCTGCGGCATCGCTCTCGTGTCCGACACCACCGCCCGCCGCTCGGGCGTGCCGCCCGTGTGACGCCCGCGCCGACTGGCCTACCCGAACGCGCCGAGGCTGGACTGGAGGTTTCGGTCGCTCTCGCCCGGCCGCACGTCGTACCCGACGAGGTCGCGCATGTCGACGGCGTACGTGCTGCCGCCGTTGTCGAGTAACAGCACCCTACCCTGGACGCCCCTGACCGTCCCCGAAGCGACCGTTTCGGTCACCGGCCGGTCGACGAGGTCGAGACCGTAGTCGAAGTCGTAGGTCTCGATCGGGTCGAACTCGGCGAGCAGGGTGTCCCAGGCAGCCTCGTCGACCCGCTCGTGGAGGCCGCGGACCTTCGTCGGGACGCGCACGCGGTCGCCGACGTCGGTCGCGATCTCGGCCTCGATCTGCCGGGCGACGCGGCCGTCGGCGACCGTCCGGAGGTGCGCGGCGCGGTCGGCGCCCTGCTCGCGCAGGCGGGTGTCGAGCCGCCAGGAGCGCGTGACGCCGACTTTGAACGTCGCGGGCGCGAAGGCGGCGAGGTAGATGGCGTGTTCCTCGCGGCAGGCGTCGACGGGCATCGAGCACTCCCCCGTGCATCGCGCGCAGGGCCACCGGGAGGTGTGGTCGTCGCAGTAGGGCGCGCCATCGCGGGGACAGGGTATGTGCGAGCCGTCGTCGAGCACGCCGGCGCAGTGGCGTTCCTCGAGGGCGTAGGTGATCTCGGCATGAGGGTCGAGCGCCACCGCCGAGACGGAGCCGTCGTCGGCGATCAGCAGCGCTGGCGGTCCGTCGGTACCGCTCTCGTACCCCACTATCTGCACGGCCGCGGCTTGGCGACCCCCGGATATAGTCGTGGCGCTCCGCTGGGGACGCTACTGCAGGTCGCACGACTGCGACGGCGCGCTCGGCCGCCCTCGTGGGAAACCTGTAGGCCGGGCGAACGGTGGGTCGGGTTTAACTGTCGGGGCGTCGTCGGTTCGCCGTAGCATGGCCGACCTGCAATTCACCAGTCCGGCGTTCGCGGACGGCACGGCGATCCCCGAGCGTTACGGCTACACCGAGGACAACGTCAACCCGCCTTTGGAGATCTCGGGGGCGCCCTCGAACACGGAATCGTTCCTGATCGTCGTCGACGACCCCGACGCGCGCGAGCCCGCGGGGAAGATCTGGGACCACTGGGTCGTCTGGAACGTCGACGCCGACACCGAGTCGATCCCCGAGGACTGGGACCTCGAGGGCGACGGCGCCGTCGCCGGCGAGAACGACTACGGGGAGACCGGCTGGGGCGGCCCGAACCCGCCGGACCGCGAGCACACCTACCGGTTCCTCCTCTACGCGCTCGACGACCGCCTGAATCTCGGCCGGGACGCCACCAAGGACGACGCCTACGACGCCGCCGAGGGCTGCCTCGTCGGCAAGGCACAGCTCGAAGGCACCTACGCGCCCTGAACCCGACGCGTCGCGACGCTTCTGGAGCCGCCGGTCAGCCGTCGAGCAGTTGACGGGTCGCGCGTCGGACGGCGTCGTCGGACGACCCCTCGGGCTCCCAGCCCAGCGCCGAGAGCTTCTCGATGGAGAGGCGCATCCGCGGCACGTCGCCGACCCACCCGCGGTCGCCGCCCGTGTACTCGTAGGCCGGATCGAGGCCCATCTCGTCGCTGACGATATCGGCGATGGTCGTCACCGAGGTCGTCGTGCGCGTGCCCAGATTGTAGACGTTGAAGTCACCGTCAGACGAAGTCCGACGAGCCTCCGAGGTGCCCTCGGAGACGTCCCCGGCGTGTTCGACGACGTGACACATGGCATCGACACAGTCGTCGACGTGCATGTACGACTTCTCCTGGCGGCCGTCGCCGAGGATCGTCAGCGAGTCGGGGTCGTCCTCCAGTTTGTCGACGAAGTCGGGGATGACCGCACCCAGCTGAAGCCGCGGGCCGACGATGTTGGCGAACCGGTAGACCCACGCGGTGAAGTCGTGGCTGTTGGCGTACACCGACAGCAGACTCTCCTCGCCGAGTTTGGAGGCGCCGTAGATGCTGATGGGCTCCAGCGGCGCGTAGTCCTCGGGGGTGGGCCGCGGGGCCTCGCCGTACACCGTCGACGAAGAGGTAAAGGCGATCTTGTCGACACCGACCTCGTCCATCCGGTCGAGGACGGTCTCGGTGAGTTCGTTGTTGAAGCGGTACTGGTCGATGTCGTCGGCGGCGGCGTTCTTGTTCGCGGCGAAGTGGAAGACGCCGTCTACCTCTTCGGTGATCGCTTCGGCGGCCACCTCGGGGTCGGTCAAGTCGCCCTCGACCACTTCGACGCCGTCGGGCAGCCACGCGCGCTCGCCGTTCGAAAAGTCGTCGACCGCGACCACCTCGTTGTCTGCGACCAGTCGCTCACAGAGGTGCGAACCCACGAAGCCCGCGCCGCCAGTGACGACCAGTCGCTTGCCAGAGAGTTCCATGGGCGAACGTCGTCTAGCGCCGACATGTGTGTTGCGGTCGATCGGAGCGAGTCGGCGTCCGGGAACCCGACCGGACGTCCGGCTGCGACGCCGAACGTGTCACCGACAACGGTAAACGCGACAGGGGCCACAGACGACGTATGAACGACGAGACACGGGGATCGAGCAGACGCGCGTTTCTCGCGGGGACTGGCGCGCTCGCCGGGAGCGCGCTCGCGGGATGTAACGGACTCGTCTCCGGGCCGGGAAGCGAAGGGACGCCGACCGCTCGTGACGTGTCGCTGCCGACGCCGTACAAGGGACCCGAGGACGCTTCGGTCACCGTCGGCGTCTACAAGGACTTCGCCTGTCCGGCCTGCCGGCAGTTCGACCAGCAGATCGCGCCGCAGGTCGAGCGCGAATACGTCGACCCGGGAGTCGTCCGACTCGAACACTACGACTTCCCGCTGGACATGCACGAACCCGACTCGTACACGGCGGCCAACGCCGCGCGGGCCGTCCAGCACGCGGCCGACGACGCGGCCTTCTTCGCGTACGCCGACCTGCTGTTCGACAACCAGGCCGATCTGGGGCCGTCGACGTACGCCGACCTCGCAGGGGACGTCGACGTGGACGGCGAGCGCGTCCGGTCCGACGCCGAGGGTCGGACCTATCGCTCGGTCGTGGAGGCCGACAAACAGCAGGGAATCGACGCGGGCGTGCGCGGCACGCCGTGGGTGTTCGTGAACGGGTCGGCCCTCGACGGATTCGGCTGGGAGACCGTCCGGTCGGCGATCGAGAACGCGCGTTCCGAGGGCTGGGGGCGCGAGCGAGGCGCGGGGGAGGGGAGCGCCGATCCGGTCGCTCGGTCGGAAGGCTCCTAAACGGGGCTCGCGTAGCCGTCGCGCATGAACGACGAACCCGAGGTCGCCGTCCTCCGGCTGGGTCACCGGCCGGGTCGCGACGACCGGATGACGACCCACGTCGGACTCACGGCGCGGGCGCTGGGTGCCGACCGCGTCGTCTTCGGCCCGAAGGCGTCCGGCTCGGCCGACACGGTGCGGGACATCACCGACCGCTTCGGCGGCCCCTTCGAGGTCGAGGTCACCGACGCGCCGAAGGCGACCATCTCCGACTGGACCGGCCCGGTCGTCCACCTCACGATGTACGGGCTGCCGATCCAGAACGTGCAGGACGACCTGCGCGAGTCGCTGGCGGCGGACGAGCCGGTCCTGTTCGTCGTCGGTGCCGAGAAGGTGTCGTTCGACGTGTACGAGCGCGCCGACTACAACGTCGCCGTGACGAACCAGCCCCACTCGGAGGTGGCGTCGCTCGCGGTGACGCTCGACCGGATGTTCGACGGGGCCGAACTCGACCGCGAGTGGGTCGGCGCCGACCGCGAAGTGATCCCGAAAGAGACCGGCAAGCGCGTCGTGGAACCGGGCGGCGCCGACCGCCACGGAGACGCCGGATCGGCCGACGAGGCCGAGTGAAGCCGGCGCGCGCCGCGAATTCGGGGCAGACGCCGGGACGCGACGGTTCCGTCCATCCGGTGCTTTTAAACGCCTCACGGACTGAGACGGACGTAATGGCTTTTGACGAACTTCTGGAGGACCCCGTTATACAGAAGTACTTACACGAGCTGGTCGGCCCGAAAGGGATGCCGGTGGCGGCGGCACCGCCGGACGGCGAAGTGACCGACGAGGAGCTCGCCGAGGACCTCGGCCTGGAGCTCAACGACGTTCGCCGTGCGCTGTTCATCCTCTACGAGAACGACCTGGCGAGCTACCGCCGGCTTCGCGACGAGGACTCGGGGTGGCTCACGTACCTCTGGACCTTCGAGTACGAGAAGATCCCCGAGCAACTTGAGTCGGAGATGTACCGGCTGCTCGAAGCTCTGGAGGAGCGGGAGGGCTACGAGAAGGACAACGAGTTCTACCTGTGTGAGCACTGCGGCATCCGCTTCGAGTTCGGCGAAGCCATGGAGTTCGGCTTCGAGTGCCCGGACTGTGGCAACCCCGTCGAGGCGATGGAGAACACTCGCCTGGTCGACGCGATGGAGACGCGGATCGCACAACTGCGCGACGAACTCAACGTCGAGCACGGCGAGGCCTGATGGTCGTACTCGCAACCAAGCTGTACGTCGAGGGCGACGCCCGGTCGCGAGCGACCGACTCGCTGCGCTCGCAGGTAAACAACGTCGTCGGCGACCTCGACGTGGCGTTTACCCTCGAGATCCGCGACGACGACTTCCCCGAGGTCGCCCTCGACGGCGAGGACGCGACGGTCGCGGCCAACGCCCTCGCCGAGGAGTGGGGCGAGGTCACGCCCGAAATCGACCCGGGCGCGGAACACGTCGGGACGCTCGAGTCGTGGGACGACGAGGGGTTCGTCCTCGACGCCGGCTTCGGCCGTGACGTGCGCATTCCCGCCGGCGAGATCGGGCTCGGACAGGGGACGCCAGAGCAGATCCGGACGCGGTTCGGCCTCGTCCAGCACCTGCCGATGCGGTTCGTCGCGGCCGACCCCGACGAGGACGAACCCGCACGACTGGCCGACGCCGAGCGCGACCGCCTCTACGACTGGACGCGCGGGGCGGGGCGGGTCAACGTCAACTCGGCGACGCGGGCCGAGGCGCGGGCGACGGTCAACCGTGCGGGCCACGCCCAGGACATCGTGACCGTCGAGCGGCTCGGTCTGCTCGAACAGAGCATCGTCTGTACCGAAGACACCGACCCGCCGGGGCTGCTGGCGAGCATCGGCCAGTACATGCCGGCGGAGCTGCTCTGTGTCGTGCCATGAGGCGGCGATCGGTCCTCGCGCTCGGCCTGTTGGCAGTGCTCGTCGCGCTCGGGGGCTGTGCGTCGCCGTTCGGCGGCGGCGGCCCCGACGAGGCGCAGCTGAATCAGAACGCGACCTACGACTGGGACACCAACGCGACGACGACCTACGACGTTGGCCGCGGGAACTTCACGGGGATACTCGGCGTCGAGAACGAGTCGTACGTCGAGCTGTACCAGCGGAGCGAACTCGGCACCGACGAGCCGCTGGACGTGGCCTCGCTCCGATTCCGCTACCCCGACAACGGGACGGTCACCGCGCCGGCCAACCGGTCGAACTTCTACGTCAACGCGACGAACTCGCGGCTGAACGTGACGCTCCCCGAGGCAGGGGGCCAGGTGGCGTTCACGGCGAACCGGCCCAACGCCAAGCGGTTCGCGGTCCCGACGTTCCTCGAGTCGGCCCACTCGGTCGAGGTCGTCCTTCCGCCGCAGGCTCGCGTCGGCGTGCCGCTGCTCTCGAAGGTCTCGCCGGGTGGCTACACCACAAGCTCCCCCGACGAGTCGAACCGGATGACCGTCCGCTGGAACTCGGTCGAACGCGGCCCGATAGTGACCCGGTACTACCTCGCGCGGGACCTGCTGCTGTTCGGCGGCATCGGTGGGGTCCTCGCGCTGGTCGGTATCGGCGGCGCGCTGTACTACCTGCGGCAGATCCGCGTGCTGGAGCGTCGGCGCGAAGAGATCGGTCTCGACGTGGAGACCGAGACCGACGAGTTCGACGACGACGACCCACCGCCGGGGATGCGGTAGTCGCGACCGGTGCGGGACGGGAGTAGGCGCCGCGGGGTGCAGCGGCGACAGGAGTCGCCACGCCCGCGACCGTTCTGACCGGAAGCAGGCGACCTTTTACGCGTCGGGTGCCAACGGCGGGTATGCGCGTTGCTATCGTCACGGTCGGCGACGAGTTGCTCGTCGGCGACACGGTGAACACGAACGCCGCCTGGCTGGGGGAACGACTGACCGAGCGCGGCGTCGACGTGGAGCGAGTCGTCACGCTCCCGGACCGCGTGGCCGACATCGCCCGCGTCGTCAACGAGTACCGGGCCGCCTACGACGCCGTCCTCGTGACCGGCGGGCTCGGGCCGACCCACGACGACCTGACGATGGACGGCGTCGCCGCCGCCTTCGGCCGCGAGGTCGTCGAGAGCGAGGAGGCGCTGGACTGGCTCGCCGAGGAAGGCGGCTACGCGGCCGACGACCTCGCCGAGGGAACCGCGGACATCCCTCGGGGCGCTCGTCTGCTGAAGAACCTCGAGGGCGTCGCCCCCGGTTGCGTCGTCGGGAGCGTCTACGTCCTGCCGGGCGTGCCCGCGGAGATGAAAGCCATGTTCGAGACGATCGCGGACGAGTTCGCCGGCGAGATCGAACACGTCACCTCGGTCGTCGCCGACGAACCGGAGAGCGCGTTGCTGGACCGGATCGACGAGCTGCGCGACCGGTTCGACGTGGCCGTCGGGAGCTACCCTGGCGACTCGGTGCGAGTGAAGATACGGGGCGGTGACCAGGAAGTCGAGACGGCCGCCGCGTGGCTACGCGATCGGGTCGAACTGGCCGATATCGAGACGGAGAGCGACGAGTAACGCGGCGCTACCGATAGAGGATCTTCCACCACAGCGCGGTCAACAGCAGTCCGCCCAATAGCAAAACGAACCCCGCGACGTTGATGAGCCCGCCCTGCACGGCCTCGGCGCTCTCCTGCAGCGGCATGTACATATCGGAGCGTTTCGCGTGACGCGATGTAAAACCGCCCGGTTTCCGCCGCGCTCGTCCCGGTCCGGCCGGAGTCGACGCAGGGACCGGTCGTCGGGCTCGCGCCGACTCCGCCGGGAGTCGGGCAGCCGGCTCGGGAGTCGGGTCGCTTTTGGCCGGCCGCGCCGAATCACCTGTGATGCGACGGATCGGCGTGGTCGTCAACCCGATCGCCGGCATGGGCGGGCGAGTGGGACTGAAGGGCACCGACGGGAAAGTCGAGGAGGCCCGCGAACGCGGGGCGGAGCCGCGGGCACCCGAACGAGCGCGCGCGGCGCTGGACGCGCTGGCCGGGACGGGTGCGAGCGTCGAGCTACTCGCTTTCGACGGGCCGATGGGTGCGGACGCCGCGCGTGCGGTGGGATTCGACCCCCTCGTCGTCGGAGCGCCCTCGGGGAGCGAGGGCGAGGGCGGGGAGACGACGGCGGCGGACACCCGCGCGGCGGTCCACGCGTTCGTCGAGCGCGACGCGGATCTGATACTGTTCGTCGGGGGCGACGGGACCGCCGTCGACGTGGCCGAGGCGGTAACCGAGTGCGACAGCGAGATCCCGATCCTGGGGGTGCCGGCGGGGGTGAAGATCTACTCGTCGGTGTTCGCGGTACGGCCCCGAGAAGCGGGGATCGTCGCCGCGTCGTTCGAGGACGTGGAGACCGGCGAGGTCAACGACGTGGACGAGGACGCCTACCGAGCCCAGGAGGTGTCGACCGAGCTGCGAGCGATCGCGAAGACGCCCGTCGCCGAACAGCGCCAGGCGAGCAAGCAGACCGGCGGCGGCTCCGTCGCGACGCTCGCCGAAGGGGTCGCCGAAGAGGTCCGACCAGGGACGACCTACGTCCTCGGCCCTGGCGGAACCGTCGGCGCGATCAAGGCCGAACTCGGGTTCGAAGGGACGCCGCTGGGCGTCGACGTGTGGCGGGCGGACGCCGGAAACGGACGGGCCAGCGGTGCGGTGCCGACGGGCAAAGTGGTCGTCCGCGACGGGGGCGCTGCCGACATCGAGGCGGCCCTGGGCGAGCGAAACGTGGTCGTCGTCTCCCCGATCGGTGGACAGGGATTCGTCTTCGGTCGCGGCAACCAGCAGATCTCTCCCGAGGTGATCCGCCGATCGACGATCGAGATCGTCGCGACCCGCGCGAAACTCGACGGACTGGACGCCCTCCGCGTCGACACGGGTGACCCCGACCTCGACGAGTCACTGCGGGGCTGGCACCGCGTCAGGGTCGGCCGCTACGAGCGACGGCTCGTCGACATCGAGTGACCGCACCCCACCTGCTCGCCCGTCTTCTACCTGCGTGACCCTCCCCAGATTCCTAGTATGGTAACCGTTCAGATCGGTCGTTGCGATTTTCGGACGATCGTCCACTATGCGTAATATTATTTGACAGAGAATTATACGGTGTATGAATACGTTTAAGGTCGATTGAGAATAAGAAAGGGTATGGAAACGCGGAAAGTCCAGCGGTTGGGTCCGTCGACGCTGGCGATGACCCTCCCTGCGAAGTGGGCCAAGGAGCACAACGTCGAGAAGGGTGACGAGGTATCGCTGCGGATGGGCGGCAAGGGGACGCTGACGGTGATGCCCGAGTCCGTCCAGGGCGAGGAGTCCGAGGCGGTCATCCACGCCGAGGACCTCAACGCAGACGCGCTCGAACGGGCGATCCTCTCGCAGTACGTCCTCGGGCGGCGCATCATCCACGTCGACGCCGGCGAGAGCGGGACCCTGGAGAGTTCCCACATCAACGCCGTCTACAACGCCGAGACCCAGCTGATGGGACTTGGCGTCGTCGAGGAGACCCCCGAGCGGATCGCCATTCGTTGCTCTGTCGACCCGGAGGACTTCACGCTCGACAACCTCCTCGAACGACTGGAGAGCACGGGCTCGACGATGCGAAACGAGGCGATCAAGGCGCTCGCCCACGGCAACCCCGACCTCGCCCAGCGGGCCCTGAACCGGGAACGGCAGGCCAACAAGATCTTCGTCCTGCTGCTGCGCCTGATATTCACTTCCTACCAGAACCCCAACCTCGCGCGGGCGGTGGGGCTGAACGACGGGTTCCCGCTCATCGGCTACCGTTCGATCGCGAAGAACCTCGAACTGACCGCGGACAACGCCGAAGACATCGCCGAGATCGCCCTGGAGACCGAGGGCCACTCGCTGAACGTCGACTCCTCGACGATGCGTCGCATCCGCGAGTTCACCGACCAGGTCAACGAGATCACCGAACTCGCGGTCGAGGCGGCCGTCGAGCGCGACTACGACATCGCCATCGAGGTCCGCGAGATGTTCGCCGAGATCGGCGACCGCGAGGCCGAGATCCTGGACGACCTCGACGAGATGTCCAACGACGACGTCCTGCGGGTCCGCGAGGTGCTCGTGAGCCTCCAGCAGACCGCTCAGTATGCCGTCCGTAACGCCGAGATCGCGACGAACCTCGCGCTCAGCGAGGAGTCCGAACACACGACTATCCAGTCCGACTCGACGCAGGACTGAGTCGGCGGTCGCGACGCCAACTCCGGGCGTCGTCCCGGCTCTGGCGTGCTCGCAGGCGCCCCGGCACTACCGACTCGCCGTTGCTCGGACCTCGAATGAATTAAGTGGTGAGTCACGGAACGAGAGGACATGAGCGAGGCAACCGCGGGCTCGGACATGGGTATCGGGCTGGGACTGGCGTTCGGCGTGCTCGCGGTGGCGGGCGCGGTCGGAATGTTGGTCGCCTACAGCAATCAGATCGTCGCGGGCTGGAGCTTCGCCCTGGCGATCGTCGGTGGGATCTGCGCGGTCGCCGCGATCCACCTCTACGACGGCGCGAACGCGTAAGGAATTCTTAAGGGCGCTCGCGCCCTAGTCGAGGGTATGAGCGAACTCGGCGAGGAGGACAGGGAAATTCTGGATTATCTACGCGACAGCGTTTCGCGCGGGCAGAGTTACTTCAGAGCGAAGAACATCGCCGAGCAGATCGGGCTCTCATCGAAGCAGGTCGGCGCGCGCCTGCCCAAACTCGACGAGGAGTCAGACGACGTCGACATCGAGAAGTGGGGTCGCGCGCGCTCGACGACCTGGCGTGTCACGCTCAGCTAACGGGCTCTTTTAGGGGACGCGGTCCGAAGCACCGTCATGACTGTTCGGGTGGAGCGGTCGTTCGAGCTACCGGTCGGCCGCGAGCGCGTCTGGGAGTTCATCGCCGATCCGGGGAAACGAGCCGGCGCCATCAGCGTCGTCTCCGACTACACCGTCCACGACGACGGCAGCGCGACCTGGCGACTCGACCTCCCGATCCCGGTCGTGAACCGGACCATCGGCGTCGAGACCGAAGACGAGGAGCGCCGGGCGCCGGAGTACGTCCGGTTCGTCGGTCGCTCGAAGGTGATGAAAGTGATCGGCGAACACGAGTTGACCGAGACCGACGGGGGGACGCGGCTCACCAACCGCTTCGTCGTCGACGGCTCGCTCCCCGGCGTCGAACGCTTCTTCAAGCGCAACCTCGACGACGAGATGGAGAACCTGGAGGCGGCGCTCGCCGAGGACCTCGGTGTCGAAGTGTGAGGCTCGCGCTCGCACAGCTCCGGATCGAAGGGGGCGACGTGGCGGGCAACCTCGACCGCGCGCGGGCGGCGCTCGCCGAGGCCGCCGCCGACGGCGCGGATCTCGTCGCGCTCCCCGAAATCTTCAACGTCGGGTACTTCGCGTTCGAGAGCTACGCTCGCGACGCCGAGAGCGTCGCCGGTCCGACCGTCTCCGCGCTCGCAGAGTGTGCGCGCGAGCACGACGTGGGAATCCTCGCGGGCACCATCGTGGAGGACCTCGAAGCCTCGCGGGCCGAGGGCGTCGAGACACCGACCGAGGAGGGGCTGGCCAACGCCGCCGTCTTCCTCGACCGAGCGGGCGAGCGTCGGGCGGTGTACCGCAAACGTCACCTGTTCGGGTACGACTCGGCGGAACAGGAGCTACTGACGGCCGGCGAGGCGGTACCGACCGTCGAGTTCGACGACCACACCGTCGGTATCACGACTTGCTACGACCTGCGGTTCCCCTCGCTGTATCGGGACCTCGTCGACGCGGGGGCGACGATGGTTCTCGTCCCGAGCGCGTGGCCGTATCCGCGCGTCGAGCACTGGCGGCTGTTCCCGCAGGCGCGCGCCGTCGAGAACCTCCTGTACGTGGGCGCCGTCAACGGCGTCGGGAGCTTCGAGGACGCCGACCTGCTGGGCCGCTCCGCAGTCTACGACCCCTGGGGCACGACCCTCGCCGGCGCGGGCGACGAGGCCGCCGTCGTGACCGCCGACGTCGACGCCGACCGCGTCGCCGAGGTCCGGTCGGAGTTCCCCGCGCTCGAAGACCGCCGTCGATAGCTCAAGCGCGTATTTGAAGCCACGGCACCCCTTTACCGATACGGTCAGACCCGAGGTGTATGGGACGAAAAGCGGCGGTTCTCGTGGTCGTGCTGGTGGCCCTGTCGGGCTGTGCGAGCATGGGATCGGGCGATTCGGCGAACCGCGAAGGTGCGGACCTCCAAGCGAACGGCGGCGACGGTGGTGGGGGAGACGGGAGCAGTGGCGGCGGTGACGGCGCAAGCGGCGGTGGCGACGTGGCGGACGCCGAGTTCGGCGCGAGCGACGACGGCGGCGACGGACGATCGAGCGCGGCGGCCCAAGTGGATCGGGCGCTGATCAAGACCGGGGAGGTCGCCGTCGAGGTCGAGAACTACTCCGTCGGCGAGCGGGCAGTACGGAGTCGGGCGGCGGACCTCGGCGGATACGTCTCCGGGTCGAGCGTCCAGCTTCACCACCGAGAGAACGAGACCTGGCGAACGGGATACGTCGAGGTGCGAGTCCCGTCGACGAACTTCACGGCGCTGTACGAGGGCGCCCAGCGCGAGGGGACGGTGCTATCGGCCGACTCGAACACGAAGGACGTGACCGACCAGCTCGTGGATCTGACGGCCCGGCTGGAGAACCTCCGAGCCCAGCGCGACCGACTGCGTTCGCTGTACGACTCGGCCAATACGACCGAAGCCCTGCTCGACGTGGGCGAACAGCTCTCCTCGGTTCAGGGCGAGATCGAACGGCTCGAAGCCCAGCAGCGCTCCCTTCGCGACAGGGTGTCATTCTCGACGGTTCGGGTCGAGTTGCGTGAGCCCGAGCCCGACGCGGTCGCGCCGGAGGAGCCGACGCCGCTGCACGAGCAGTCGCCCGCCGCCGTGTTCGCCTCCTCGGTCGGTGGCTTCGTCACGTTCGCCCGGACCGTCTTCGTCGCCGGCGTCGCCGCGGTCCCGTGGATCGTCGGCCTCGGCGTGCCCGCGCTGCTGGTCGTCGGTGGCGGCCGCCGCCTCGGGGTCGCGCGACGCCTACCGTTCGTCGGGAGCCGATCGAGTTCGCGGCCCTCGTCGGGCGAACGCGCCGATACGGCCGATGGCCTCCGAACCGAGTTCGAGTCGGACGACGAGGACGGTTCTGACGACTCGGCCGAGCGGTCGGAGGCCGGCGACGGCGAGCAGACGGACCCCGAAGACGAGTGATCGAGTCCGGGCGCGGCCGTGGATCGCTCCCCGATGGGCCACACTGTCACACGAGAACGCGGTTCCGCCGTGCGTTCAGACACGAGATTTATATCGGAGGAAACGCAACAAGGAGGTGCCGGCAAGACGCTTTTCACGTCGCACCCGGCAATCCAACCGCGCTCGACCAGGCCCACGTCGACCTCACGCCGCGGCACCTGTCCGGACAGGCCGCCGCGGCTCGCCTCCTCGTCCACGGCCCGCCTCTCACCTTTCGACGCTCCGTTCGACCCGTCCGAGTACTCTATCCGGCGGTATCGTCCGCTCCCAACCGGTGGTTGGTCCGCTGATGTCGACCGGGGGACAAGATATTTATCCGCCGTCCGAATGCTTCTGGGACGACCATGGAGTACGAACTCGAGAACCGGCCGTCGTACGCGGTCGCTTCGGTCGAGCTGTCCCCGGGCGAAGAACTCACTGCAGAGGCCGGCGCGATGGTCTCGCACACGGAGACGATCCGGATGGAGACGGGGATCGGCGACTCCGACGAAGGGTTCCTGGAGTCGGTCAAAGACTCCGTGCTCGGCGACGAGTCGCTGTTCCGGAACCGGTTCACCGCCGAGGGCGGCGACGGCGTCGTCCAGATCGCGGCGACGACGCCCGGAGACATGACCGTCCGGGACCTCGACGGCGACAGCGTCTACGTCCAGTCGGGGGCCTACGAGGCCGCCGGCTCTGGCGTCGAACTCGACACCGACGTGGGCAGTCTCGACACGCTGTTCGGCGGCGAGGGACTCTTCCTGCTGAAGGCCTCCGGGACCGGACCGCTCTTCCTGTCGAGTTTCGGCGGGATCCAGGAGCACGAAGTCGACGCCGGCGAGGTGTTCACCGTCGACTCGGGACACGTCGTCGCCTGGGACGCGGCGATGGAGTACAACACCGAGCGGATCGGTGGGATGAAGGAGACGCTGTTCAGCGACGAGGGGCTGGTCATGCGCTTTACCGGCCCCGGGACGGTGCTGTTGCAGACCCGCAACTACGGCGAGTTCGTCAGCGACCTCGCCGGGCGCCTCCCCTCCGGCAACTCCGGCGGCGGCGTCGACGTCGACGCCGGCGGCGACATCTGAGAACGCGCGGTCGCCGACTCGTCCGGACCTCGGGGCCGCTAGCGCGTGCCGAGGCCTCGCGGTCAGTCCTCGTCGGTCGAGATGTCCGCCGAGAGCCCCTGTGCCATCTCGATCTCCTTCGAGTTGTTGAGCGTCCAGGCGGTGCGCTCGGTGACGGCCTCGATTACCTCGCGGGCGCTGGGGGCGCCCTTGCCCGATTTCTTCACGCCGCCGAACGGCAGTTGCACCTCGGCGCCGATGGAGGGGAGGTTGCCGTAGGCGAGGCCGACCTCGGCGCGGTCGCGGTAGTAGTTGAGCTGGCGGTAGTCCTCCGAGATGACGGCCCCGGCGAGACCGTACTCGGTATCGTTGTGGATCTCGACGGCCCGTTCGACGTCGCCGTCGTACTCGATCAGGGCGACGTGGGGACCGAAGACCTCCTCGTGGATACACCGGAGATCCGGGTCGTAGTCGACCTCGTAGACGAACGGGCCGACCCAGTGGCCGCCTTCGTGGCCCTCGGGGATCTCCGCCGGGTCCAGTTCCTCGCGGTCGACGAGGACGGTCGCGCCCTCCTCGCGAGCGAGGTCGTTGTACTTGCCGAACTTCTCGACCTGGCTCTCGTCGACGACCGGGCCCATGAAGGTGTCCTCCTCAAGCGGGTCGCCCACGGCCACGTCTTCGGCCAGGTCGACGAACCGCTCTTTGAACTCGTCGTACACGTCGGTGTGGACGATGAGTCGCTCGCTGGAGACGCAGCGCTGGCCCGTGGTCTTGAACGAGGACATCACCGCCGAGTGGATGGCGATGTCGAGGTCGGCCGCCTCCGTGACGACGATGGCGTTCTTGCCGCCCATCTCCAGGGCGGCGTCGCGGCCGGCGACGCCACCGAGTTTCTCGTCGATCTTGTGGCCGACTTCGGCCGAGCCCGTGAAGAGGACCGTCGAGACGCGCTCGTCTTCGACGATGGCGTTGCCGGCGTCGCCGAAGCCCTGGACGACGTTGAACACGCCCGGCGGGACGCCCGCGTCGATCATCATCTCCGAGATGATCTGGCCGCAGTAGGGGGTCTGCTCGGCGGGCTTCCAGACGACGGTGTTGCCCTCGACGAGCGCGACGGCCACGTGCCAGAAGGGGATGGCGACCGGGAAGTTCCAGGGGGTGATACAGCCGACGACGCCCTTCGGTTTGCGGCGCATGTAAGCGTCCTTGGCGGCGATCTCGGAGGGAACCACGTCGCCGTGGGGGTGGCGGGCGTTGCCGGCGGCCCACTCGACCATGTGGGCGGCCTCGACTACGTCTGCCCGGCCCTCGCTGATCTCCTTGCCGCACTCCCGGGTAACGATCTCGCCGAGTTCGTCGGTGCGGTCGCGGAGTTCGTGGTACACCTCCCAGAGTACCTCGGCGCGGTCGATGTACGACAGCCCGCGCCACTCCTCGAAGGCCTCTTCGGCGGCGGTGACCGCCCGCTCTACGTCCGCCGGGGTCGCCCGGTGGAACTCCCCCAGCGTCTCCCCCGTCGCCGGATTCGCGCTCTCGAAGGTCTCCCCGCTCGATCCGGTCGTCCACTCCCCGTCGACGTAGTGCTCGAAAGGCTCCGATTGATCCCGACTCATGCTGCCCAGTTCGACCGCGACTGGCAAAAACCTCCCCCGCGTCGGCCCGGTCCGTTATCACGGTCGATAGTCCGCGAAATATTAATTATAGTTCGTTATAAAATGCGATACGGACGAGTGACACAGGATGGCAACCGCATCAGGAGCGCCGAGTCAGGTGGAGGCGGACGTAGAGACCGACGCGGGACGGGCGAACGACGGGGCCGGTCGGACGGTCGTAGTGTTCGACGGGTCGAGACCGCGCGGTCCGTCGACGAGGGTCGGCGGTTCGTCGATCCGACCACGGCCGTCGCGCTCGTGCGCTACGAGCTGTCCGAAGCCAAGCGCTCGGCCATCGCCGACGTGCTGGCCGACCGGGGCGGCGGCGTTCGGGTCGTCCTCACGACGAGTCGCCACGAACCGGTCAGCGACTCGGTCGTCGACGAGGACGCCTGCCTGTGCGAACCGATCGACAGGACGGCGCTCCGTCGAGTGGTCGGCCGACAGCTCGCGATGGCCTCCTACGGACGGCTGCTCACGGAGTATTACGAGTGTACGGCCTGGCTGGCCTCGCGGGAGGTCGAACGCCGCGGGGACGAACTGGAGGGTGACGAGCGATACCGTCGCCTGGAGTCGCGCCGGGCGGACCTGGCCGCGGGGATCAAGACCCTCCAGAAGCGCCTCTCGGCCGAGGAGGTGCGGTCGGTGCTGTTCGACATCGCACCGCCGGAGTACGAGCGTACCGCCGACGAGTGCGAACCGCCGACGAGCGGCAAGTACCGACCCGACGGCTGCGGGTCCTGCGGGCGCGACTGGAACGTCACCCCCGACGGCTCGCCCGCCGGCTACCGGCGACTGGGCGCGTTCGTCTGGGAGTGTACCGACTGCGGGACGCTGCAGGACCGCTCGGACCCCGCGAACCAGCGGATCGCCCGTCGTCGCTGACGCGAGCGCTCCGCCGGCGGCCGGAGCCGTCGGCCGCCGTCCGATCGCCGCTCAGTCGGCCCGCGCGACCCGCTCGATCGCGTGTTCGAAGTCGTCGCGACCGACCACCACGTCGTCGGCCCGCTCGTTGGCCTCCTCGGGGTCGACGCCCGCGGCGACCTCGCTGATGGCCCGCATCGACGCCGCGCGGACCAGCGACTCGATCTGCGCGCCCGAGAGTCCCTCGGTCTCGCTCGCCAGTTCGTCCAGATCCACGTCGTCGCCCAGGGGTTTGCCCTCGGTGTGGACTTCGAGGATCGCCCGCCGGCCCGTCTCGTCGGGATCGGGGACTTCGACGTGCTGTTCGAGCCGGCCGGGTCGCAACAGCGCGTCGTCGAGCATGTCCCGGCGGTTCGTCGCCGCGAGGACGACGAGGTTGGGGTTCTCGGCGGCGCTGTCCATCTCCGTGAGCAACTGGGAGACGACGCGTTCGGTCACCTCGTTGCCGTCCATCCGGCCGCCAGCGATGCCGTCGATCTCGTCGAAGAAGACGATCGCCGGCGCGGTCTGACGAGCGCGGTCGAAGACCTCCCTGACGGCCTTCTCGCTCTCGCCGACGTACCGGTCCATGAGTTCGGGGCCGGCGACCCGGATGAAGTTCACGCCGCTCTCACCCGCTACCGCCCGCGCGAGGAGGGTCTTTCCCGTCCCGGGCGGGCCGTATAGCAGGACGCCGGACGGCGGGTCGGTGTTCGTCGCGGTGAACAGCGGACCGTACTCCAGGGGCCACTCGACGGCCTGTTCGAGCGTCGATTTGGCCTCCGCGAGCCCACCCACGTCGTCGAAGGTGACGGTCGGCGACTCGGCGACGTACTCGCGCATCGCCGAGGGTTCGACCGTTCGCAGCGCCGCTTCGAGGTCCTCGCGGGTGACCTCCGGTTCGTCCCGGGTCCGCCGCAACGCGTGCATGGCGGCCTCGGTCGTCAGCGTGTGCAGGTCCGCACCGACGAACCCGTGGGTCCGACCGGCCACGCGGTCCAGGTCAACGTCGTCCGCCAACGGCATCCCGCGTGTGTGGACGTCGAGGATCTCCCGGCGACCGGTCTCGTCGGGGACGCCGATCTCGATCTCCCGGTCGAAGCGACCGCCGCGGCGAAGCGCCGGATCGATGCTGTCGACCCTGTTCGTCGCGCCGATGACGATGACCTGTCCGCGGTCCTCCAGCCCGTCGAGCAGGGTGAGCAACTGCGCGACGACGCGGTTCTCCATGTCCGAGTCCTCGTCGCGCTCGCCAGCGATGGCGTCGATCTCGTCGACGAAGATGATCGCCGGCGCGTTCGCCTCGGCGTCGTCGAACGCCTCGCGCAGTCGCTCCTCGCTCTCGCCTTTGTACTTCGAGACGACCTCCGGCCCGGAGATCACGTCGAAGTAGGCGTCGACCTCGTTGGCCACCGCGCGGGCGATGAGCGTCTTCCCCGTCCCGGGCGGACCGTGTAGCAACACGCCTCGCGGCGGCGAGATACCCAGACGAGTGAACAGATCGGGGTTCGATAGCGGGAGTTCGATCATCTCCCGCACCTGGTCGAGTTCGTCGTCCAGCCCGCCGATGTCCTCGTAGGAGACGCCCGTGCGCGAGGCCGATTCGTCGGGCGTCGACTCCGCTGTCGCGCCGCCCGTTGCCGTCCCGGCACCGGCCGACCCGCTCGCCGCGCCGGTCCCGCCCGCGGATCCCACGTCGCCGGTCCCGGCGACGGATCCGCCGGCCGCACTCCCGGTCGGCGTCCCGTCGATCGGCGGCAGGACGGTGATGTCGGTTTCGTCGGTGACCCGAACCGCACCGGCGGGGTCGGTCCCGGAAACGGCGAAGGCGCCCACGCCGTCGATGTGGACCTGTTCGCCCTCGCGGAGCGGGCGGTCCAGCAGTGCGCGCCGGACCGCCGACTCCTGCTGGGCTTCGTCGAGCCCGACCGTCTGCGCCAGCCGGACGGTCAGGCTGTCGGCCTCGCGGACGGAAGTCTGTTCGACGGTGACGGTGTCGCCGATGTTCACGCCGGCGTTGGCGCGCGTGTCGGCGTCGATACGGATGTACGCGCCGTCACCGCTCTCGGGCCAGGCCTTCGCGACGGTCGCCCGCTCGCCTTGGATGACGAGCGGGTCGCCGCTCAACACGCCCAGTTCGGCACGGACTCGCTCCGGGACCCGCGCGATGCCGCGGCCGGCGTCGCGCTTGTTCGCTCCTTCGACGGAGACTTCGATGGCGTCGCCGCTTCCCATACCCTCGCTATCGGGCCGACCGTCTTAATGCGTTCCCCACCACCTTTTTCGCTCGGGGGTCGCGCACGGCGCGACCCCCGAGCCAGAAACGTGGGCGAAAAAGGCGCGGCCTCACTCCGTTCGGCCGCGTGAATCGCGCTCACTTCGCTCGCGCGAATGCTCAGTAGAGGTGACGGGTAAACCACAGAAGCATCCACCGAGCGAGCGCTAGCGAGCGAAGGTGGTTCTCCGCCGGAGCCGTCGAAGACGGCGAAGGCGGCCTTTTTCACCCATGTTTTTGCCGCGAGTGGTACCCGCAGCGAACGCAGTGAGCGAGGATACCCGAGCGGGAAAAAGATGGGACTCGGAGAAACGCCTTTACCCTCCGCCGACGCAACGATTACCATGGTCGTGACTACCGAGCGCGACGAAATGACCTGGTACAAGTGCGAGGACTGCGGGTTGCTGTTCGACGACCAGTCAGACGCGCACCAGCACGAGAACAACTGCGACGCCGAAGAGCCGTCGTACATCCAGTAAGCCGGTCAGACCGCACAGGGGACCGAAAAACGGGGGACGTTACGCGTTCTCGACGATTTCGAAACTCTGCTCGCCCATTTCGTCCTCGACGAAGACGAACACTCGGCCGTCGACGACCGACAGGTCGGCTTCGACTTCGACGCGGTGGGCCTCCGAGCGCGCCCGGACGCCCTGGAACAGCGGCTCCTCGTCGCCGTCGTCGACCATCACGCGCCCCACGCCGGTGGTCTCCAGGATGTCGTCGTGGGTGTTCAGGTCGTTGACGTACAGCATGATGCCCTGGGTCTCCGAGGCGTCGGTGACCAGGACGTGGACGTCCTTGCCGGGGGCGGCGCGGACGCTGTCCTCGACGGCCGTCGGGACGCCGCGGTAGAAGACCTCCCGGCCGTCGACGTACTCGACGGCGATCCCGTCCTCGGTGAGTTCGACCCCCAGCGTGTCCGGCGGCACGTCGTTGCGCGCGCTCATGCACGGGGATTCCCGCCAGCGCCCCAAAAACGTCGCGTTCGCGGACCGGGACGATGCGGGCCCGTCGCTGCGCTTGCCGGATTTCCGGCGAGTACACTCGCGCCCGCTCGGTCCCTCGCCGACTTCCCGTTCGCTTCGCTCACAGGAATCCCACAGAGGTAAATACCGCCCGGGAAGACAGGGAGACGATGGAAGGACAGGCAGTCGCCCCCGCGGCGGGGACGGTGCTGAACGCCCTCGCGAACGGCAAGGGGTCGGCCTTCGCTATCGACGAGTACACCACCGCGACGGTCGAACTCGACCCCGGCGCCGACGAGGTGACCGGCCATGTCGCCGAGGCCGCGGACGCCGACACGGAGCTGATCGAGCGTTGTGTCGCCGCGGTCACCGACCGCTTCGGGGCGGGCGAGGGCGGAGCGGTCCGAACCGAGAGCGAGGTCCCGATGGCGTCGGGGCTGAAGAGTTCCAGCGCGGCCGCCAACGCGACCGTGCTGGCGACCCTGGACGCGCTGGACGCCGCCGACGAGATCGACCGCGAGGACGCCTGCCGCATCGGCGTGCAAGCCGCTCGCGACGCGGGCGTCACGGTGACGGGCGCGTTCGACGACGCGAGCGCGAGCATGCTCGGCGGCGTCACCGTCACCGACAACGCCGAGGACGAACTGCTCGCCCGCGAGGAGCGCGACTGGGCAGTCCTCGTGTGGACGCCGCCGGAGCGCTCGTTCTCCGCGGACGCCGACGTCGAGAGTTGCCGGCGGGTCACCCCGATGGCCGACCTGGTGGCCGATCTGGCTCTCGAGGGCGAGTTCGGTCGCGCGATGACGGTCAACGGGTTGGCCTTCTGCGCCGCGCTCGACTTTCCGACGGATCCGGTCGTCGAGGCGATGCCGGTCGTCCACGGGGTCTCGCTGTCGGGGACCGGACCCAGTTTCACCGCCGTCGGCGACCGTGAGGAGCTGGAAGCGCTGCGCGACCGCTGGAGCGACCGCGAGGGACGCACCTGGCTGACGACGACACAGACGGAAGGGACACGCATCCAATGAGCCAAGACGAACCCACGACACAGTACGCGGAGGAGATGAGCCTCGACGAACTGCGCGACGAGATCCGGGCGATCGACCGCGAGATCGTCGAACAGATCGCCCAGCGGACCTACGTCGCCGACACGATCGCTCGAGTCAAAGACGAACAGGGCCTCCCGACCACCGACGAGGAACAGGAGCAGGCCGTCATGGATCGGGCCGGCGAGAACGCCGAGCAGTTCGACGTCGACTCGAACCTCGTCAAAGCCATCTTCCGCCTGCTCATCGAGCTGAACAAGGTGGAGCAACGGGAGAGTCGCTGAGGCGGGAGTCGTTCAGTTGACGGCCTTCGACAGCTCCGCGCCCGCTTTGAACTTCACGTCCTGCGACGCCCGGCTCGCACTCGTCAGGTGAACCACCGGTGCGTCCGGCGACACGTGCAGTAACTCGATATCGTACGTCCTCTCCCCCGGCCGCTTCCGAATACCGATGTCTTCCCCTGCGGATTTCGAAAGCACCCCCGTCCCGACCAACTCCTCGACCGTCCCCCGATCCAGCCGCGCACCCCGACCCGCACGCTCACCAGACGCTGCCCGCTTCACCACGTCATCGAGCCCGTCCCCATCCAAGTCGCCACTCCCAACGGGAACGACGTCCGTCGGACCGGCCAGCGACAACACCGTCGCCGAATGCTCGTACAGCGCAGCGTCGTCGACGACCCACCCACCCGTGTACACGAGCTGGTCGTCGCTCTCACACCGCTGGACGTAGAACAACGCCGGGAACGGACGGGGACACCGCGGCGGCTGCACCGTCACCTGAGACACCGACACACCGGTCGACGAACCGGACGCCGTCGTCCGTGCCCAGACGCCCGGCCCACACGGGTCGCCGTCGGCCGAACAGCTCGTGTCAGACCCGTCACCGTCGGGTCCAGCGACGATCGGGTCCGCGGAAAGCGTCATCAGCATCTCTATCTGCATCTCTGTCCCCTCCGTCGCCCTGTCGCCCGAATACAGTACCACCGACCCGTCGTCCGTCCGAACGATCTCCAGACCCCCGCCCGTCGCCGTCGGCTCGGACACCTCCGCAACGAAGTGGGGCGTCGTCCCGCACACCGCACTCGGGTACCCGGTGGGGTCGTCGTCGTCACAATCACCACCACCCCCCACGTCACGCGACTTCGAGTCGGCCCTCGAGAGCAGGTCGTCACCATCACCGCCCGTCAGATAGGCGACGAGTCGCTCCGGCGTCACCTCCTCACGGAGACGCCCGTTCTCACCCGGAACGTCAGCATCAGGCAGACAGACCGTGAACCGCTCAGCGACCATCGCTTCGCCGCCCAGATACGCGACGAGGTCGTCATCCTCGTCAGCGTCGCCCACACCATCCGCATCAGCATCACCGTCTCCCCGCAGACTGTGTCTGTTGCTCCGCGACGAATTGTGATTCTGCGCCATGACCGGCGACGACGTGAGCCACCCCTCCAACGCTACGTCTCCGAGTCGTCCACCCGACACCGTCGGAGTCAGCCGACTCACGTGTGGCTCACCGACGACGAACTCGCCCATACTCGCCCCCTGTGTCCCCGCGAACGCCGCCGCAGGCGACGCCCCCGTGTTCGTCACCGCCGACGCTACCCGATCCAGACACCCAGCCATCGACCCGGCCGCGAGGACACCGCCGACCGCGAGGAGGCGACGACGACTAACGGGAACAGATGGCAAGCCACGCGGGGTACCGGTGGGTCTCCGTGAACTCATGAGTGCGCTCTAGAGGAGGGGAATAAGCATAAGCTTACTTATGGTTCTGGGGGTGGGATCCCCGCTGGGAAACCGACGAGGGGGGAACGGTACCGCTCCGCTACCCGAAGGAGTCGAACCGGTCGGGAGTCGCCGAGACCGTCTCGGACCCGTAGTCCGCCGGCCCATCAATTCTTGAGGGGTGAGGACGTATCAACGTGTATGAACACGACCCAACGCTTCGGAGTCGCGGCCGCGCTCGTCGCGGTCTCGGCGCTCGCGAGTGTCCTCGCCGCGCCGTCACTCCCGGACACGCTGGTCACTCACTGGAACGCGGCCGGGGAGCCGGACGGGACGATGGCGAAGACGACGGCACTAGCGCTGCTGCCGGCGCTTTCAGCCGTCTTCGTCGCGTTGTTCGCGGTCCTCCCCAGGCTCGACCCGCTCGGGGAGAACGTCGCCGACTTCCGCGCGTCCTACGACTGGTTCGTCGTGCTGTTCGCGGCGTTCATGACTCTCGTCCACGGGGGCGTGGTCGCGTTCAACCTCGGCTACGAGTTCGACTTCACGCTGCTGATCCTCGCCGCCGTGGCCGGCCTCTTCTACTACATCGGCATCCTCCTGACCCACGCCGAGCAGAACTGGTTCGTCGGTATCCGCACGCCCTGGACGCTCAGTAGCGAGACGGTGTGGCAGCGCACGCACGCGCTGGGCGGACGCCTGTTCAAGCTGACCGCGGTCGTCTCGCTCGTCGGGCTCGCCTTCGGCGACTACGCCGTCTACTTCCTCCTCGTACCGGCGCTGACGACCGCCGCCGTCACGGTCGCCTACTCGTACTATCTCTACGAACGGCTCGACGACGCCGGAGACGCGGCGCCGCCAGGCGCCTGAGGGTTCGCGGACGCTTCGCAGTGAGTCCAGTCGGCCCGTGCCCGAGAACCGAAGTTCCGTACGTCCACCCCGGGGACTCGGGGTCTGACCGTCGCCGACGAACTCCCCCTTCGCAGCCACGAGTCGACACCGCTGGCCCACTGAACGGGCCGTGCGACCGTCTCGGCGGTCAGTACTCCCAGAGCCGGTCGATCCGGCCGTCCACTTCCGGGTGGGCGTCCCGCAGCGCGTCGACACGTCGCTCGCCGTCGACGTTGATCACGTGTACTTCGCCGCGGCCGCCATCGTAGACGTCCTGAAAGTCGTAGACGCCGCCGACCACGTCGACGCCGTCGGGTACCTCGTCGCTCTCAAGGAGGAACGCGACCTGGCGGTCGACGTTGTACTCGACGAGGTGGTTGACGGCCGCT
Source organism: Halosimplex litoreum (assembly GCF_016065055.1). Taxonomy (NCBI): domain Archaea; kingdom Methanobacteriati; phylum Methanobacteriota; class Halobacteria; order Halobacteriales; family Haloarculaceae; genus Halosimplex; species Halosimplex litoreum. The sequence goes on along the minus strand of NZ_CP065856.1, from coordinate 4,002,595 downwards.
TCGTCGTCGAGGCCGTCGGGCAGCGCCGCCAGACCGGGCTCGATAGAGGGGGCCAGCAGGTCGAGACAGTGGTCGATCCCAGCCGGTTCCGAGAGGCCGTCGGTCAGCTTCCCGTAGGTGGCCGTGACGGCGCCACAGCCGGTGTGGCCGACGACGACCGCCGTGTCGGTACCGGTGTGAGCGAGAGGGTAGAGCACGTCGCCCGAGACGGCCTCGCCCTCGTCGGTCCGCTGGACCACGCGGTTGCCGATGTTACCCGCGGTGAACACGCGGCCGGGCTCGTCGTTGCCCCACATCTCGTCTTGCAGCACGCGCGAGTCGGAGCAACAGACGGTGACGGCGTCGGGGCGCTGTGCGTCTTGCACGTCGTCGAAGCGGTCCGCGAACGCCCTCGCGTGGCGCGCGTTCCCCTCGAGCAGCTCGACGACCGTCGTGTTCATGTTCGAGTCGACACCCGCCCGCCAATTGAGTGTGTCGCCCGTCCGGAGTGTCGGGGTTCTCGGCCAGCGAACCGGCCGGTCACTCGGAGGCGACGCACCGGTTGGATTCGAACCACTCGACTGCGAAGTCGACCAGCGCCGGCTGGTCGATCAGTCGCGCCTCGGCCGCGCCGACGCTCGCGCGGTCGACGGCCCACGGACGGTCGTCCTCGAAGTCGGCCCCCAGAGCTGCGAAGTCGGACGTGTCGGTCTCGATGTCGCCGTACTCCACGCGGACCCGTCGGTCGTCGACCAGCACCGGAGCGTCGTCGGTCGTACGCGACTTCGGGAACTCCGCGCGGTACTCGGCGAGGTGGATCGAGGTGTTGGTATCGTGGCCGGTGCCGAGCAGTAACACCTTCCCGCCGCGGTCGTAGACTGCGGCCAGCGGCGACTCCTCGCCGAGCCCCTCGTCGTAGGCGTGGTCGGCGACGACGGCTTCGGCCTCCGCGCCCCAGGCGGCGAACGAGACGGTCGGGTGGCGACTCCTGACGGTGGCGGGATACCCGCGGAAGCACTCCGCGATCGCCCCCATCCCGCGAGTGGGCGTGGTCTCGGGGCGAAAGGGCGGCCGCTCGGCGCGGATCGTCTCGATCCAGTCGTCGGGGATCGGCGGGTTCGACCAGGCCGACGGGTCGGTGTACTGGCCGGTGTGAGCGGGCATCACGAGCGTGCCCGAGTCGGTCACGGCCTCCTGCAGCGCGTCGACGACGGCCTGGGCGTCGCCGGCCACCCAACCGAGCGCCGAGAGCGACGAGTGGACGAGCAGCGTTTCACCCCGCTCTACGCCCACGTCGCGGAGATCCTCGACGAGTGTCGAGACCGTAGCCGGTTCGTCTACCCGGTCGACGGCGTCCCGTTCTCCCATGGAGTCGGCTTCGAAAAGTGCCCAATTGAGCGTTTCGGCGCCGTGGCACGACGTGGCAGACGATCCGGCCGGCGTCGACGGTCACACCGCCGGGGACGGCGCCCACCCCCGCGACTACGCGGTCGGGTCGTACGTCCCGACGAGTGCGTCGAGTTCGTCGTGGCGTTCGGTCGTGTGGGGCGCGGTCAGCGGCGAGACGCTCACTTTCCCGTCGACGACGGCGCGGCGGTCGCTTCCCTCGGGGTCTGGGATGTCGCCGTCGGCCATTCGCTCCCAGATGCGGTCGTGGAGGTGGACGCCGTCTTCCTCGCGCGTCGCGGTCATCTGGTACACCTCCGAGGGGACGGTGACGGCCATCTCGGCCGGTCCCCACTCGGCGACGGGCGCGTTGACGTTCAGGTAGTCCGCCTCCTCGAACACGCCGGTCTCGCGAGTGCGCTCGACGAGGTACTCCGTCGCACGCGCCGCTTCGGCGTAGCTCTCGGGGGCCACCTGGGTCGACTCGAACGCCGTGTCCTCGCGGACGGGGATGTACATCGACACCGCGATCGCGGGCACGTCGAAGAACGTCGCCTCGACGGCCGCCGAGACCGTCCCCGACCGTCCGAGGACGTACGCCCCGAGGTTCGCGCCCTGGTTGCAGCCCGCGACGACGATATCGGTCTCGGGCGCCAGCGACCCCAGCCCCGCGACCGTGCAGTCGGCCGGCGTGCCCTCGATGGCGTGGCCGAGCTCGTGGTCGTGAACTGTCACCTCGTGTGAGAGCGAGCGCCCGACCGCGCTCTGGTCTTCGGCCGGGGCGACGACCGTCACGTCGCCCACGTCGGTCAGCGTGTCGTAGAGCGCCCGGAGGCCGGCGCTCTCGATCCCGTCGTCGTTCGTCAGGAGGATCGACGGCTCGTCCATACCAGCCCTGTCGACGGAACCGGCAAAAGCGCACCGACCGCTCGCGGGTGTAGCCGTACTCCTCGATAGGTACCGGGATCTGTGACTGTCGCGACAGCCCCGAACGACAGTCTATACCGAGCGACCGTTCCGTGGGTAGAACGCGATACAAATTAGCACACCAGCGTCGGAAAACTCGTCGCCACTGGGACCGAACAGTCGAGTCTGAACCGAACACGCCCCTTGTCATCTGACTATCGTTTAGTTACTTTTTTATGTGCTTTCGATCGGTGTGACCGTATGAAACTTAGATCAAATACCATCTTGGCGGTTGTGTGTTGTTGTATCGCGGTCGGGGCTATTGGCGGGCTGGCAGTCCCGGATCTGTCGGCAGCGCCGCAGTCTGTAGATACCGCGCCGGCAGCCGACCGAGGCGGTATCGCACAATCGCAACTCACCGAGACTGGGACAGTCCACGGCGCCGAACACCCGTCGAACGGGTCGGTCGTCGTGGACCTCAACGAGAGTCATCGAACCGGTGTCCCGGGAGATAGCGTCCGGCCGGCGGGGGGCTCCGAGCAGCCCGTGCAGGTGATCGTCGAGGCGACGCGGCCCGACGCGATCAACACGACGCAGCTCGGACGCCTCGAGGCAGACGTCGGCGCGCGGCACGACCAGTACATCGAGGTGAACGCGACGCGGCCGGCGCTTCGTTCGATCGAGAACGTGAGCTGGGTCGTCTCCGTCCGACCGGTCGTGACTCCGACACGGACCGAGGTCTCCGAGGGTGTTCGCTCGATGGGTGCGGGATCACTGCAGGAGCTGAACGTGACGGGCGAAGATTCCAAGGTCGGTGTCCTCACACTCGGGGTTCGCTCCGATTCTCCGGAGTACGCCGACCAGGTCGCAGCGACGAAGGCGTTTCACCCCGGTGGGCTCACCGCGTCGAGTGCGTCTCACGGAACGGCAGTCGCCGAGATCGTCGCCGACACGGCACCGAACGCGTCTCTCTATCTGAGTGCGTTCAACACCCAGGTCGATTACGCCAATGCGGTCTCGTGGATGGAGAGCAAGAACGTCGACGTCGTCGTGATGTCCGCGGGATTCTATACGCAAGCCGACACGGGCGAAGGTATCGTCTCCCAGACCGCGACGGAGGCTGCGGCCGAAGGGATATTCTGGGCGAATTCGGCGGGAAACTCCGGCGATAGCCACTGGCAGGGGTCGTTTTCCAGCCCCGACGGGGACTCCTGGCACAACTTCGACGGGGACGACGAGGTGAACACCCTCGGCGACGGGCGAGTGTATTCTGCCGGACGATCGGTGACCCTCTATCTCAAGTGGAGTGAGCGTGCCAGCGCGACCACGGACTATACGCTGTATCTGCTCGACGCATCCAATCAAGTTGTCGCGAAGTCGTATCGATTGCCCGGGTCACCGGACCGACCGGTCGAGGTACTGTCTGCGATGCTCCCACACGACGGGCGCTATCACTTCGCGATCTCCGGGTCCGAATCGCCACATACCGTGGAGGTCATCGGGTCGGACGTAACCCGTCCGTTCGAGCACGTCGTTCGCCAGGGGAGTATCGTCGCACCAGCGGTTGCCCGAGGGGTGACGGCTGTCGGCTCGTACCACGTCGATACCGGTCGCATGGCGGCGTACAGCGCGGCAGGGCCCACAGCCGACGGTCGACGAGGGGTCGACATCCTCGGCCCATCGAAGGTATCGACACGGGCTTACGACAGGGCGTTTCGAGGCACCTCCGCGGCAGCTCCACACATCGGGGGTGCGGCCGCACTGCTGCGTTCGATCAACGAGTCCGCGTCCGCTGGCCAGATCGAGGACGCACTTATTTCGGCAGCACAGGACGTCGACCGATCTGGAACCGACGTGTATACCGGCGGTGGGAAAGTGAGCGTCGTCGCCGCTGCCGAACGGCTCGATCCGTCGGTCCCGCTTACCGTCACGACGAACCGGTCGGCAGTCATCGTCGGCGACCGGCTCTCGGTCACCGTCACACGCGCGGATACGGGCGAGGCCGTGAACGCGACCCTCAGGACCGACGACGACCGCTTCGTGACCGGTGAGGACGGTCGTATCGTGCTCGCCGCGACCGCCCCAGCGAATCACACGCTCACCGCTGCGGCGGCGAACGATCCACCGACGGCAGATTTCGAGCCCGCCACGGCCACCGTGGCTATCTCCCCATCGCAGCGCGCAGCGGCGGTGGATTTCGACAATCAGAGTGTTCGGACGGGCTCCGAAACGGTGTCCGTGGAGTTCGCGAACTACACGCTGAGAGATGGGACGGCAGGGGAGTACGTGGTCGTGGCGCACCTGGTCGCTTCCGACGACACCGTTGGCCAACCAGTCGGTTCTTCGGTCCCACTGACTGGCTACTCACAGAATATCCCGCTCGATCTCAACGCCACCGCAGCGCAGGACGACGGACTCGACGCGTTCTCCGAGAACGTCACGCTACGGTTGCAACTCCACGAGACCGCCCCCGAGAGTGCGTACGGAGATCCGATCACGGTGGACGGTGAATCCGTGACCAGCACGAGCGACGTGGCGGTCGTCGATTCTCCCCGGGAGACGGCCGGTATCTCCGTGAGTTATACCGTCGCGAACGACACTGTCGCCGTCAACGAGACCCTGGAGATAACGGCGACCGCCGAAAACACCGGGACCGTCTCGGAGACAACTGCGATCACGGTGTACGCGGACGACTCGATAGTCTCTAACACTACTGTCGCGCTCGGCACCGGCGACTCGACGACCGTCACCGCGTCAACGGCGTTCGACGAGGCCGGACCGCACACCGTGACCGTGAACGGGCATAATACCACGGAGGTAACCGTCGAACCGGTGTCGATCCCGAACGATGCTGCCTACGAACGAGGTAGCTTGGCGGCCGAGTACGACAGCAACGGGGACTGGGCGATCGGCATCGGCGAACTCGCCGATGCCGCGACGGACTATGCGAACGGAGACCTCACGATCAACGGACTCAGTAAGGTCGCAACGGCATACGCTGCGAGCTGACCCACACGAATCGCCGCCACTGCGACGCTGTCGCGCCTGGGCGTTGCTCGAATTCCAGTTCCGTGAGGGTATGAACGACACCGCTGTGCCAGTCGTACTCTCCGAACGGGTCTCAGACGGGGACCCGGTCGACGACGGTCTCGCCGTCGATCACGAGGTTAACGGCGCCTTCGTCGTCGTTCCAGAGGACGAGCGCGTTCTCGATCGACAGCACGTCGCCGTACTCGGCGGTCAGGAGATCGCTGTTGAGCATCGACTCGTCGGTGAGAACGGCGAAGTGGTCGACCTGCTGGGAGCCGTCGCCGACGCGAAAGAGGGGGTGGCCGTCGTCGGAGAGGTCGCGGCTGAGTTTCGCGAGGTAGACGTTGGCCCGCTCGGTCACCAGGTCCTCGCTTTTGGCGAGCCTGGCGACGCGGGAGTCGTCGGGCGTGAAGTCGACGCGCCGACTGCCGTCCCGACGGAGGTAGGTGTAGGCGTACTGCACGTCGGTGTTCTCGAACTCGCCGTCGCGTCGCTCGGGGCCGTCGAGCCTCGACTCACCGGGCTCGCCGTCGTCGAGGCGGCGCTGGAAGACGGGCACCTCGATATCGGGTTTCACCTCGAACGACCAGCAGTCGTCCGCGGGCGTCTCGCCGGGCCAGAGTCGAACGTCGGGACCGTATATCGTCAGTGGCCCGCGGTCGGCGACCGACCGCTCGACCTCGCGGAGACCGGTCGCCGTGTTGCGGTCCGCGGGCGCGAGGCCGACGATGGTCCCGTCCTCCGCCAGCGCCTCGGCGTATCGCTCGACTACCGACTCGGGGTCGTCGAGTTCGCTCAGGACGTTCGAGAACAGGATCAGGTCGAAGCCGGCGTCGCCGTCGTCGGTGTCATCGTGCTCGCCCTCGCTATCGCTGTCGTCGCCGAACTCCGACGCGAGGGCGCCGGGGTCGAACGCCTCTGCGGTCTCGCGGTGGACCGCGTGATGGAAGTTCCGTCCGGTCTCGCCGAGCAGCGCTTCGAGTACGTCGCCGGCGGCGCTGGGCTCGACTGCGTGGTAGTCCACGAGCGCGTCCTCGGGGACGAGGTCGTGCAGACCCAGAGCCGGGCCGCCGACGCCGGCGCCCACGTCGAGGACGCGCAGGTGCGTGGGGAGCAGGCCCTCGCCCGCGAGGTCGGCCAGGGCGTACTGCGCGACGGCGTAGTAGTCGGGGAGGTGGTAGAGGCCGTACGCCAGTGCCGTCTCCGCGTCGTACGCGACGGCGCGCTGTTCGAAGTAGTCGGCCTTGAACGAGCGGATCCGCTCGCGCAGGCGGTCGCCCGAGTCGCCGTCCGGCCAGCCGGGGCCGTACTCGGCGACGAGTCGGTCCTCCAGTACGCGTCCGTACTCGACGGGGAACGCGTCGACGCCGTGGAACGAGACCGACAGCGCCCCCGCCTCGACGGGTTCGAAAGTGCCGTCGTCGCGCTCGAGGAGGCCCAGGTCGACGGCCGACTCGCGTAGCACCTGCGCGACCGCGGCCGGGTGGGGCTGGCCGTCGACGTACTCGTATATCTCGTCGGGGTCGATCGGACGCACTCGCCGGAGGTACTTCGCGTTCGAGCGAACCTGTTCGCGCTGGTCGGCGTTCATGGACGCTCTCCGTCCGCGTCACCGCTCTCGTTTCCGTCCCCGTCGGCGGTCGGCGCGAGCGCTGTGTCCGCCTCGCGGTACAGCGACTCGAAGGCGTCGCGGTCGGCGTCGGCGATTCGGCGAGCGGCCTCGGCGACGCTCTCGGCGCCGTCGAAGGTGGTCTGAATGTCGGCGTAGACGCTCGGGTCGTTGCCGGTGACGGTCGCCAGGGTGTCGAACAGCGCTTCCGAGACGGGCGTCCCGAACTCGTCGGCGACCGGTTCGGCGGCGATGCCGAACGCCAGCACGGCCGCGTGAGCGCGGGCCTGGACGGTCTCCATCGCTCGGTCGTGTTCCCGGGCGGTCGTCTCGAAGGTGTCGTTGCCGGCGTCGGCCAGCGCCGCGCGGATCTCGTCGGTCACGGGGCCGGGGGCGTCCGCGACGACGGCGACGTTGCCCGGCGCGTTGGCGGCCGCGAACAGCGGGTGGAAGCTCACCCGTTCGAGGTCCGGACCGGCGGCTCCCATCGCGTCGAGCGCGGGGGCCATCACGCCGGACACGTCGACCAGCGCCCGGTCCGCCCGGTCGGCGTACGCCGGGACGACCGTCCCGACTGCGGGGATCGGCACCGCGAAACAGACGACGTCGAAGCGCTCGTCGGTGTCGGTCGGGACGACGCGGGCGTCAGGGGCGTCGTCGACGGCGGCGTCGCACGCGGCAGCGGCCTCGCGCGCAGCGCTCGGGTCGGTGTCGGTGAACGCGACCGGCGGCGGGTCGGGGGCCCCGGCGGTGACCGTCCGGGCGAACCACCGCCCCATCTCGCCGGCGCCGACCACGAGCAGGTTCATGGACCGGGCTACTGTGGCCCGTTTCAAAAGCCGTTCGGTCAGTCGACTCTCTCCCGTGGCGTGTCAACATGCCCCGCTCTGAAAACGCTTATCAGTCCGCCCGCAGATAATCCGGCCATGAGACGCGTCCGCTTTCGCGATTCTGCCGGCAACGTCCGCGGCGGTCGGTGGACCGTCAGGGACGGGGAGGAGGTGGTCACCGCCGCGGCGGGCCCGTACGGACGCATCGCCTTCGGCGACGAGACGTTCGACCCCGACGAGGTAGACGTACTCGCTCCCTGCGAACCGACCAAGATCGTCTGCGTCGGCCGCAACTACGCCGACCACGCCGACGAGCGCGACGAGGAGATCCCCGACCGCCCGCTGCTCTTTCTCAAGACGCCCAACACCGTCGCCACCCACAACAGCACCGTCACGCTCCCCGCCGGCAAGGAGCGGATCGAACACGAGGCGGAACTCGGCGTCGTCATCGGCGAGCGCTGTCGCAACGTCGACGCCGCCACCGCCGACGACGTGATCGCCGGCTACACCCCGTTCAACGACCTCTCGAACCGCGACGACCAGGACCGCGAGCAGAACTGGGTCCGCGGCAAGGCTTTCGACGGCGCCGCCCCGATGGGACCGGTCATCGCCACGCCGGAGCACCTCGCCGATGACGCCACCGTCGAGGCCCGGGTCAACGGCGAGGTCCGCCAGTCCGAATCGATCGAGAAGATGATCTTCTCCATCCCGGAGCTCATCGAGGAGATCACGACCTACATGACCCTCGAACCGGGCGACGTGATCGCCACCGGCACCCCCGAGGGCGTCGGTCCGCTCGCCGACGGCGACGAGGTGGAGATCGAGATCGACGACGTGGGGACGCTGCGGCACACGGTGGAGTTCCCGGACGGCGAGTGAGCAGCCAAAATCGGTCGGCGATCACAGGACGACCGTCTCGATCTCTTCGATCCCTTCGAAGTCCGGGTCACCGGTGTACAGCGTGTCACAGCCCCCGTGGACGATCGCGGTCGCGAGGTGTATCGCGTCGGCGTAGGACAGCTCCCGCTCGCCTGGCTCGTAGTACTCGAACCGAAGTTCTGCCGCGTACTCCCCGATGTCGTCGACGACGGGCATGCTCTCGACGTGTTCGAAGTCGCGGATCGCGCGGATCGTCTCCTCGGCCGTCTCCTCGTCTTCGACTCGGCGAACGCGATAGGAGACCTCCGAGACGACCGTCGGTGCGACGAGTCCCCCCACGTCGGGCGAGTTGGCCCGCTCGATGACTGACTCGGCTTCGTCGACGCTGTCGCCGTCGAACACGAACTCCAGCCACACCCAGGAGTCGAGGAAGATCACGAGTCCTCGGTGTGGGAACTCCACGCCCGCTCGGAGTCCCGGCGCATCTCGTCGAGGTCGACGTCGTGTTTCGAGAGCGTCCGCCGCACGCCTCGGAGCCGTTCCATCGCCGACTCCTTCGGTCGGATGGTCACCCTCCCGTCATCGTCGAGCACGAACTCCACCTTCGTCCCCTCGTCGAGGTCGAGCCGCTCCCGGATCTCCTTCGGGATCGTGACCTGTCCCTTGCTGGTGATCGTCGCGTCTTCCCTAGTGGCCATCGTCTTACCAAAACTACGCTCTCCTTACTTTTGAATATTGGCCTTACTATTCGCGCACTGCTTCGACAGACGACAACGGCAGCGATCCGCCCGGAAAGCACTTGCTTCGCGGCTTTCAGACCGATCGTATGGCAGACACGAAACGAGTCGGTGCTGCCGTCGCTCTCGTCGTCCTCCTCGCAGCCGTGTCGGGATGTCAGTCCGTACAGAATCCGGAGGGGCGCGCGCTCGACGCCGAAGCGGCACACCTCTCGAACGGGTTCGAGAACGCCACCTGCGTCGAGAGCTGGGGGGTCTCCAGTCCGGTCGTCGAGGCGGAGAGTTCGGTCGTCGACCGAACCGACGGTGGAGTCTACGTCGAGGTGAGCCAGCCCTACTTCTACGGGACGAACAGTACCGAGGAAGACGGCGCTTCGGAGGCCGTCTACCACGTCACCGCCGAAAACGAGACGCGGGTGAGCGGGGACAGCGTCGTGCCCTGCTGAAGCCGGTCGAAAGCGACCAGTCGCGAGCCTACACTTCGTACTCGTCCTGTCGCAACTGGACGTACTTCCCGTCGCCGAAGCCCCGTTTCGTCCACCGATAGTCGGCGACGAGCTTCAGCGCCGTCGTACCCGACTTCAGCGCGCCACCCCAGTCGTAGCCGCCGCGATGTTTCATCGCGCGCGTCGCGGCGAAGATGCGGTCCCAGTCGGCGGGTTCCCAGCCGCGGACGACCTCCGCGAAGGTGACGTTCCGCAGTATCTCGTCGCCGATGGCTTTCTTCCAGCGGCCGTTGTAGGCGAGCAGGCGGTCGTTAGCCGCGAGTTCGCCGGCGATCTTGCCCGTGCGGACGGCCACGTGGTCGCCGCCCTCGTGGAACGCCGAGGTGGTGCCCATCGCACCGCCGACGACGGCGATTCCGGCGCTCGTCGGCGAGTCGATGGGTCGCGTCGAGGAGATCGGATACGCCTCGGTCCCGCCGCGCTTGCCCCGGTCTTCGACCAGCGGGAAGTCCTCGATGTCGTAGCCCGGGTACTCGCGTTCGAGCAGTCGTTCGAGGTACGTCGCCCCGGCCGGAATTTGCTCGTCGTCGGGCTCCAGCAGCGCGTACGACTCGGGGTTGGCCACGTCGGCGAGATCCATCCCGATCGGCATCGTCAGGCCGACGCGGGCGACGTTGTCGTCGTTCGGGAAGATCCACGGGTAGGCGGTGTGGCCCGGGATGACGCCCCACCAGAACTTGATGTGGGCGGGGTCGAACAGCTCCTCGGGGATGCGCCGGTGTTCCTGGTAGGCGATGTGGTTCGCCCGGTCCGGCGAGAGGTACTCGGAGACGCTCCGGCTGCCGGGCAGGAACCCGTCGAGGACGCCGGTCGTGACCGTCCGCTGGGGCCCGTCGGCGAGGATCAGGTAGTCGGCGCCGATCGTCTCGCCGTCGGCGAGTTCGAGCGTGTGGCGCGGGTCGCCCGAGAGGTCGGTCTCGACGGACTTGACGCTCGTGCCGACCTCGTATCGGCCGCCCGCTTCCTCGGCGCGGTCACGCAGCCAGTCGTCGAACTTCGCGCGGTGGAAGGCGAACCCGAAGTGGTCGTAGGAGGACTCGATGCCGGTCGATTCGAGCGTCACCGACTCGGAGGGGCCGATGAACTCGGCGCCGTCGAGGACGCTCAGTATCACGTCGTCGGGGAGCTCCTCGGCCGGGACGTCCATGATCTCCAGCCAGTAGTCGAGCATCCCGGCGGCGTCGGTCGAGTCGGGGCCGAGCCGGTCCCGATCCGCTCGTGGGACACCCTTCTCGACGACGACGGCGTCGGCCCCCTCGTCGGCGGCCGCCCACGCCGCCGCGGTGCCGGCCGGACCGCCGCCCACGATCGCGACGTCTGCGCGGTTCATAGGCCTACTCGTGCCTCGCCGGAGTATAAATCCCCCTGGGTTCCGGGCGACGTGAGCGCTCTCGAAGACGCGGACCAGAGCCGACCCACGTGTCCGCGCGTCCCGCTGGCGCGGACTGCCCGAACGGTCAGCCATATGGGCTCGCTCGTCCAACCGCCGTCGATGCCAGACCTGATGGATACGTTCCTGGAGAACCGCTGGATGGTTCAGCCCAACCACGCCAACTCCCTGGGGACCACCCACGGCGGGAACGTGCTCAAGTGGATGGACGAAGTGGGGGCCATGTCGGCGATGCGGTTCGCCGGCCGCGACTGCGTCACCGCCCGGATGGACCAGGTCGACTTCCTACAGCCGATCCCCGTCGGCGAGACCGCGCTCGTCGAAGCCTACGTCTACGAGACCGGTCGCTCCAGCGTCCGCGTCCGCCTGCGCGTCTTCCGCGAGGACCCCCGGTCGGGCGAGCGCGAGCTCACCACCGAATCGTACTCCGTCTACGTCGCCATCGACGACGACCGAGAGCCCGTCGAAGTCCCCGAACTCACCGTCGACTCCGAGGAGGGCGAACGGCTCCGCGCCGACGCCATCGACGGCGACGACAAGGAGAGTGCCCACTGAGTCGGCGGTCGGGACACGTGAACTTATCCGCCGACCCCGCCTATCTCCGCTCATGCCCCTCGACGTGGACCCGCCGGACCCGCCGGAACTGGAGACCATCGACCCCAACGAGTACGAGGACGCCCAGGTCGTCGACGACACCGACTACCGCCGCGAGGAGATCGAGGACTACCTCCGCGAGGGCGCCTGGGACCGCGCGTTCGAGACGTGGGCCGAGGACACGGGGATGAACGCCGAGGACTACCGGATCGTCGTCGATCTGGACCTGATGGAGCGGTTCGACTTCTTCTGGGATTCGTACGCCGAGCGCGTCGGCTACCACGCGCCTGGACTCCCCGAAGACTGGAAACGGATGGACATCCACCCCGACCTCGATTCGTGGGGCACCGTCTCGGCGATCAACGCCGGTCTAACCGAACTCGGTCAGGAGGTCTGTGACGTGCTCAAAGAGGAATACATCGAGTGGGAGACCGAGTACGAGGCGCCCGACGACCTCCCCGACTTCGGCGAGTAGCCCCGACTTCGTCGGGTCCGCTCACCCCCTTCGCGCTCGTCACTCCCGCGGCACTGCCACGTTCTTCACGCGTCCGCCACACTCCGGACAGGCCCCGAGCGTCCCGTCGGTCGTCTCCCTGTGCAGACACTCCACGCACTCGTACCGGGATTTCGTCGCCGTGTACGGATCTTTGCTGTGCATACGATATATGTGAACATTCGTCACAAAAAGTGTTGCTTCAAGGATCTTCTAGTGATATTATCTCCGAACGAATGTCCGTTCGCACATCGAGGATCCGGCGCGACTCGCCGTGGGGACGGTCGTGGACGGGGGTCAACGGTCGTCGAGTGCTTGCGCCCCGCCTACGAGTCGAGCCCGCGAGATTAATTACCCCCCACGACGGAGAGTGCCGTATGACAACTATCGTCCCCCCGCGGGAGCGCGAGTGCGAGCGCTGCGGTCGAACCGACGTCTGGAACGACGAGTCGGGCACCTGGACCGTCGTCGAGCGGGACGGCGAGCGCCTCGCCGGCGACCCCTTCTGTCTCCACGAGTGGGACATCAACGGCGCGTACAATCCGCTCGAAGAGGGCGCCTGAGTCGTCTGGACCGCTCAGATCCGAGTCTCCGCTACCGATGAGCGACACCGAACCGCGTGCCGTCCCGCTCGTCGACGGCACTCGATACGACGAGACGACCGTCTGCGAGGAGTCCGAGTCGTTCGCGCGCGTCGAGACGCACTACATCGCCCTCTGAACCGCCGAGAAGGTGGTCTCGGTCGAGTTCGAACTAGTCGAAGCGAACGACGGCGAGTAGAGCCAGGGCAGGGATTCGAACCCCGGGAATCTCGATTACAAGTCGAGTGCTTGAACCGCCCAAGCTCCCCTGGCGCAGGTGAGCGTTACCGGCCCTCCTTTGAGTGGGTATCGGTTTCCAGTGGTTTCTCCAGTTTGACGCGGTGGGTGTCGTAACCGTGGCGACGGTAGAACCGCCGGGCGGCGAGGTTGTCCGCCATCGCCTCCAGAGTGACCGTGTCCGCACCCAGTTCGTCCAGTCGCCCCTCTGCGGTCGCGAGCAGCTCGCTGCCGATCCCCTCCCCACGCCGTTCGGGGACGACGTAGAGGTTCTCGACGACGCCCTGGGTCAGGTCCATCTCGTAGCTGCCGCGGTCGAGCGTGAACATCACGAACCCGACGACGTCGCCGGCCTCGGTGGCGACGACGAGGCGGTCGGTGACGGCGTGGCGAGCCAGCTCGTCGGCGACCGACCCCCTGTTGCGCTCGGCGAGGACGTGCGAGTCGTGCTGGGTCTGCTCCTCGGCGAGGTCGACCCACAGGTCGGTGACGCGCTCGGCCTGGGCCACCGTGGCGAGTTCGATCTCCATCCGGTGGCCGGTGTGACGCCCGGCTCCGACTAAGCCTTTCGGCCGGCGGGCGTCGAAGAGTTTTACCCCTCCGGCGTCTCCACTGCCTGTAAGGCATGTTTGCAAATCACACGATCCGGTGCCAGTGGTCGAGGGGGAGGCGAGTGGTCGCGGGGACGGATTCGGCGCACGGATGCGAGACGACCGAGCGTCGAACGGTCGGGTGGGAGGCATCAGAGTGGAGCCATGGCGACCGCTGAGCGGGTCGCCGACCTGCGGGTAGAAGTCGCTGAACGGCCGAAGACGGCGCTGTTCGGGCTGTTCGTCGTCGGCCTCTGCGTCGACCTCCTGCTGAAGGTCCTCGGAGTCGAGGTGGCGGTCGGGTCGGTGAAACTCTTTGGAGGGACGCTGGCCGCGAGCCGGCTGATCACGCTCGTCTGGAACGGCGTCGTGGTCGGGCTGGGGATCGGGCTGGCCGGGATCGGCTTGTCGATGACCTACAGCATCCTGAGCTTCGCGAACTTCGCCCACGGCGACTACATCACGACCGGCGCGTTCGCCGGCTGGGCCGTCGCGTGGCTGCTGGCCGGGCTGGGATCGGGCCTGCTCGACGGCAACGTCCTCTACCTCGGGACGCTCGGGTTCGGTCCCGAGGGCCCGAGCGCGGCGGAGCTGTCGGTCAACGCGCTGGGCAACCCCCTGGCGGTGTTCGCCGGGCTCGTCGTCGCGGTGGTCGCGACCATCGCGCTCTCGCTGGTCCTCGACCGGGTCGTCTTCCGGCCGATGCGCGACCAGAGCGGGATCGCCGTCCTGATCGCGAGCATCGGCGTCGCGCTGGCGCTGCGATACCTGATCGTCTTCTTCTTCGGGCCGACCAACCGCGGGCTGACCGCCGGCGGGTCGAAGCTCGTCTTCGCGAGCGTGAGCGGGACGCTCGCACTGGCGACCGAGCGTTCGACGGTCATCCTCGCCGCCAACGGCAACGTCCCGAGCGACGCGTTCTACGTCGAACTCCCGGGCCCCGACTTCGGGAGCTACACCGCCGAGATCCTCTCGGTCACGAGCGCCGAGGCGACGCTCGTCGTCACGTCGCTGGCGCTGATGGTCGCGCTCCACCTCGCGCTCCAGCGGACAAAACTCGGGAAGGCGATGCGGGCGATGGCCGACAACGAGGACCTGGCGCGGGTCTCCGGCATCCCGACCGAACGCGTCGTCCGCGCGACGTGGGTCATCGGTGGCGGCCTCGCCGGCGCCGCGGGCTACCTGATGGCGCTCGAACGCGGGACGCTGTCGTACAATCTCGGCTGGGTGCTGCTCCTCCTCATCTTCGCCGCGGTCATCCTCGGCGGGATCGGCTCCATCTACGGCGCGATGGTCGGCGGCCTGCTGATCGGGCTCACCCAGTCCGTCTCGCTGGTGTGGATCCCGTCGTCGTTCTCGACCGCGGCGGCGTTCGCGATCATGATCCTCGTGCTGGTGATACGGCCGGACGGGTTGTTCGGGGGGGTGACGACCGCATGAGCGACTCGGAGAGCCGTGGCGCTACCGGTGCGAGCGTGATCGACCGCCTCCTCAGGGAACTACGGGAGGGCGACGCCGGCCTGATCGCGCTGGTGATGGGCGGCATCTACGTGCTGTTCACGATCTTCGCGATTCTCGGCCCGCCACAGGGCGTCGGCGGCGTCGTCGCCGCGCTCCAGGCGGTCACCTTCTGGACGGCGCTGTACGCGATGCTCGTCCTCGCGTTGAACCTCCACTGGGGGTACGCCGGCCTGTTCAACATCGGCGTCGCGGGCTTCATGGCCGTCGGCGTCTACACCTTCGCCGCGATCACGGCTCCGACCGGCGGAACGCCGCCGGGTCTGGGCCTCCCGCTGTGGGTCGGTGTCGTCGGCGGGATGCTGATGGCCGCGATCGCCGGCGCCGTCATCTCGCTGCCGGCGCTGCGCCTGCGGGCGGACTACCTCGCGATCGTCACCGTCGCGTTCTCCGAGATCGTCCGCCTCACCCTACTGTCGACGACGTTCCAGCAGTTCACGCTGTTCGCGAACGTTCCCGTCCTCCCCGACATCCCGCTGGGTACCGGCGCCGGTCGCGGGATCAACATCCCGATCAACCCGACGATCCCCGTCAAGTCGCTGTTCTACACGAACCCGACCAACCCCGCCAGCGGGAGTCGGACGGCGCTGGGCGACGCCGTCATCTCGGCGTTCGGCGCCGCGGGCGTCAGGGAGACCGTCGTCGTCTCGCTCGCGTACACGGTGGTCTTGCTCGTCTTCGTCGGGCTGTTCTACTGGCTGCTCCGCCGGATCGGCAACTCCCCGTTCGGTCGAGTCCTGAAGGCCATCCGCGAGGACGAACTCGTCGCCAACTCGCTGGGCAAGGACACCCGGCTGTTCAAGGTGAAGGTGTTCATGGTCGGCTGCGCGCTGATGGGTCTCGGTGGGATCCTCTGGGAGACCCAGAAGGGCTACACCGACCCGACGGCGACGACGTTCATGCCGATCCAGACGTTCTACATCTTCATCGCGCTGATGATCGGCGGCGCGGGCTCGAACACGGGGAGCGTCCTCGGCGGCGCGCTGTTCGCCAGCCTCCTCTTCCAGGGGCCCCAGCGCGTCGCCGGGATCTTCACGAAGTACTTCGTCAGCGGCGACGCGCCGACCACCATCGCGGGTGCCCTCGCGCCGATCGGGTCGCTGGATTTCGGCCCGCTGTTCGCCTACACGCTCCAGAACGTCCCGCCGCTGCGGTTCGTCCTCCTCGGCGTCGTCCTGGTCGTCCTGATGCAGCGGCGACCGACCGGCCTGCTCGGCCATCGAAAGGAGGTCGCCGCGAGCGTGCTGCTCTCCGACCACGGCAGCCGGCCTGGGTCGAACGGGCCGCGACCGGCGGCCGACGGCGGTGGACCCGCGGCCGTGGACCGGACCGCCGACGAGCCCCGTCGGCCGCCACAGGGGGACGACGACGATGAGTGACGACGCGCCGGCCGCCGAAGCGGCCGAGACGACCGAACCGTCCGCCGCGGCCGAACCGGACCACGCCGTGGCCGCCGCGGACGTCGATGGCCCCGAATCGACGACGCCCGACGGCGCCGAGCGCGACGGCCTCGACCCGGCCGACGCCTCGCTGGTCGTCGACGGCCTCGCCAAGCGCTTCGGTGGTATCGACGCCGTCGACGGGGTGAGCTTCGCCGTCGAGCGGGGGACGCTGACGGGCCTCATCGGCCCGAACGGCGCGGGTAAATCGACCACGTTCGACCTGATCACGGGGGTTCACGACCCCGACGGTGGACGGGTCACTTTCGAAGGACGGGAGATCACCGGCGCTCGGACGGCCGCGATCGCCGACGAGGGGCTCGTGCGGACGTTCCAGATCGCCCGCGAACTGGAGGAGATGACCGTGCTCGAGAACCTGATGCTCGCCCCGCGGGGCCAGTCGGGCGAGAACCTGGTCGACGCGGTCACGCCCGGCCTCCGCGGACGGGTCCGCGAGGAGGAGCGGGAACTGCGCGAGCGGGTGTGGGACACGCTGGAGCTGTTCGAGATCGACCACCTCGCCGAGGAGTACGCGGGCAACCTCAGCGGCGGTCAGCGGAAACTGCTCGAACTCGCCCGGGCGCTGATGGTCGACCCGTCGATGATGCTGTTGGACGAACCGTTCGCCGGCGTCAACCCGACGCTGGAGGAGAAGCTGCTCGACCGCGTTCACCAGCTGCGGGAGGAGGGGCTGACCTTCCTGCTGGTCGAACACGACATGGACCTCATCATGGAACACTGCGAACGCGTCGTCGTCATGCACCAGGGGCAGGTCCTCGCCGAGGGGCCGCCCGCGGAGATCAGATCGAACGAACGCGTCATCGACGCCTACCTGGGTGAGGACCTGTGAGCGACGCCGAGGCGACCAGCGCGGCGGACGCGTCGTCGCTCGACGACCCGCTGCTCGCGGTCCGGAACCTCGACGCGGGCTACGGCGACCTGCAGATCCTGACCGACGTGGACCTGGACGTGGGCGACGGCGAGTACGTCACCATCGTCGGCCCGAACGGCGCGGGGAAGTCGACGGTCATGAAATCCGTGTTCGGGCTCACCCGCGTGTTCGACGGGACGATCACCTTCGACGGCACCGACATCACCGACGAGGCGCCGGAGTCGATGGTCCACCACGGGCTGGGGTACGTCCCCCAGAACGAGAACGTCTTCGCGGGCCTCTCGGTCCGCGAGAACCTGGAGATGGGCGCGTACATCCGCGCGGAGTTCCCCGACGAGGCGCTGGCAGCGGTCTACGACCGCTTCCCGATCCTCGAAGAGCGCGAGGACCAGCGCGCCGGCACGCTGTCGGGCGGCCAGCAGCAGATGCTCGCGATGGGCCGGGCGCTGATGCTCGACCCCGACCTACTCCTGCTCGACGAGCCCTCCGCGGGGCTGGCGCCGGATCTGGTCGACGACCTGTTCGACCGCATCGACGCCATCAACGAGGGCGGGACGGCGATCCTGATGGTCGAGCAGAACGCCAAAGAGGCGCTGCGTCGCTGTGACCGCGGCTACGTCCTCGTGCAGGGCGAGAACCGATTCGTCGACGACGGCGACGCCTTGCTGGCCGACGAGAGCGTTCGCCAGCAGTTCCTCGGCGGGTGAGCGAGCGGGGAAAGCGAACCCCCGAACCGCCGCCTCAGGCCGAGTAGTCGATGTTCTCGATGACCTCGAAGCCGCCCTCCTGGTAGCGGTAGAACTGGTAGGTGGCGGCGGCGATGTCGCCCACGTCGTCGAACTCGACGGCGCTGGAGGCGCCCTGGTAGTTGATCTCGGTGCCACTGGCGGCCATCTCCAGGCCTTCGGCGAGGTTCTCCGGCGTCACCGTCTCGCCGCCCTCGTTGGCGACGGCGCTCATCTGGTCGCGGATCGCCTCGCCGCTGTTCTCGCCGGCGGCGGCGTTGGCGAGCGCGAGCACGGCGACGGCGTCGAACGACTGGCCGGTGAACGGGCTCTCTGCGGGGTTGCTGTCGTACGCTTCCTGGTAGAGCGAGTCGAACGTGTCCCGACCCGGGCCGGTCGAAGTCGGGGCGGTCCCCCAGACGTTGCGCATGGAGTTGCCGACGTTGCCCGGGAGGCTCCCGCTTTGGAGGCCGTCCGGGACGATGATGTCGCAGAAGTCCTGGGAGTAGTCGTTGTAGAAATCGCGGAAGATCCGAACGCCGCTATCGGGGTACCCGACGATCATCAGGAGATCCGGCTGGTCCTGCAGCGCGGAACTCAGCTGAGAGGTGTAGGAGGACGCTCCGGGCTCGAAGCTGACCTCCTGCTGGACGGTCCCGCCGGCCTCCTCCCAGGCGGAGACGTAGGCGTCGGCCAGCCCCTGCCCGTAGTCGTTGTTCAGCGCGAGCGTCGACGTCGTCGACGCCTCCAGGCGCTCGCGGCCGATCTGGGTCATCACCTGGGACTGGAGCGCGTCGGTCGGGGTCGTCCGGTAGAGGTAGCCGTTGTCCTCCAGGTCCGTGATCGCCGGCGACGTACTGGCGGGCGAGCACTCGACGACGCCGTTCGGGACCGCGACGTTGTTGGCCGTCTGGATGGTCACCGTCGAGGACAGTGCGCCGGCGATCATCGGATACCCCGCCGAGACGAGCGACTCGGCGGCGGAGATCCCCGTGTTGGGGTCCGTCGCGGTGTCCTCGAACTGGTAGTCGATCGTGAACGTGTCGCTCTCCTCGTCCACGTAGTCGGCCGCCAACTCCGCGGCCTGTCGGATCGGCGGCCCCAGGTCCGAGAGCTGCCCGGTCACGCCCATCAGGATCCCCAACCTGATCGTCCGCGACTCGACCCCGCCACCGCCGTCGCCCTCGGTCTCCGTGTCACCGTCCGTGGGCTCGGCGGTCGGCGACGCGGTCGACATGTCCTCACCGTCGCCCCCGTCACCGCCGTCGCCCCCATCGCCCCCGACGTCCTCTTCGGTCGGCGTGTCCTCGCCCGCCTGCGCGCACCCGGCCAGCCCCGCGACGCCCGCGACACCGAGTCCCTTCAGTATCTTCCGTCGCCGTATCTTGCGAGACATCTTCTCACGTTCCTTGTCAACCAGTCACTATAAAGCTGTCCCACGACCTGTCACGTTCCCATCGAAATACGAACGCCGGGACGCGCCCGTACAGCTTTCGAGAATCGATCGATACCGACTATCCGATACGGATTCGTCTATCGTACCAGATTTAGATCACGTAATGGGTGCTTACTCACCGGCCTCCATGCGTGGACTCCGAACGCGGTCGTGAGGCGGCTGGTCGTGAAGCGGACGGTCGTGGAGCAGCGCGGTCAGATGTCCCGACAGTCTGGACAGAGTAGCTGTCCGTTGAACGGCGAGAGCTCTCGCGAGAGCGACCCGCAGGCCTCGCACAGCGACTGGTCCTCGAAGCGCGACTCGTCGGTCCGACGCGTGCCCGCGGACTCGGGGTTCGGTTCGCCCACTCCGTCGGTGACGCCGACGACCGCCCGCTCGCGTTCGGCCATCACGGCGCCGTCGGCCGTCCGGACGAACGGCGAGGCGGTCAACAGGTCCCGCTCGGTCAACACGCCGAGGGGCTCGTCCCCGTCGGAGACGAGTACCCGCTGGGTC
The DNA here is from genome assembly GCF_016065055.1 of Halosimplex litoreum. Classification (NCBI taxonomy): domain Archaea; kingdom Methanobacteriati; phylum Methanobacteriota; class Halobacteria; order Halobacteriales; family Haloarculaceae; genus Halosimplex; species Halosimplex litoreum. The sequence continues at coordinate 3,982,323 of NZ_CP065856.1, read as the reverse complement.
GGCCCCGCCGACAGTTCGTCGGCCGCCTCGGCGATGGTCATCTCCGGCGAGACGGTCGGCAGGGCGTCGGTCATCGCTTCGGAGACGCTGGGCGAGCCCTCCCCGGCGTCGACGAACGCCGCGAGCGCGTCTCGCTCGGTGACGACGCCGACCGGGTCGCTCCCCCGCAGGACGACGGCGCTGTCTGTCCCCGCTTCGAGCATCAGCTCCGCCGTCTCCTCGAGGTCGTCCGCCTCGCTGACCCCGACGAACTCGCGGTCCATCACCTCCCGAACGCTCGCGTCTGGTTCCATGTGCGGACGTTTACCACACTGCGTCTAAAAGCTACCTGCACCACGCTTAAGACGGCACGCACCGTACTTTTCCGGCCAAATTCGTCGGTCGAGCGGAGGGCGACGGACCGTTCACGCCGAGGGGTCGGTCTCGCCGGTCGCCCAGTCGACGTGTACGTCCTCGCCGGTCGCGCGACACTCTTCGAGGGCGTGTTTGGCGGCCATGCCCGCGTCCTGGGCGACGCGCCCGCGACCGACACCGACCTTGAGTTCCACGTCGACCGCCTCGCGGACGTGGTCGACCGCGTCCTGGTACTCGGCGGCGTCCATCTCGGAACAGACGGCGATGACGTTGTCGCCGCCGACGAAAAAGGAGAGTGAGTCGTAGGCGCGGCGCATGTAGCGCATGAGTTCGGCGTACCCCTGTTCGATCCGGATGAACGTGTCGAACTCGTTGAGCTGGTCGGTGTACTTGCCCGTCGCGTCGTTCACGTCGAAGTGTGCGATCTGCAGATCCTCGGCGGTCCGGAACTCCTCGTCGATGGTCCGGCCGCGCAGGATCTCCCGCCGGGACTTGTCCTGGGCGCTCCCGGCCTCCTGGAGCGCCTCGGTCGCGGTTCCGAGCGCCTCGGCGGGGGTCGTCCCGGTGGCGACGCTCAGGCTCATCGTGACCGGGTAGCGGTTGCCGACGGACTCCTGAACGAGCGCGTGGTCGTCCTCGTCGAGCCCGTTCGTGACAGCGATCATGTTGTCGAACCGCGAGAAGAAGACGTAGCCGCCGCGGTTGCCGATCAGTTGCGAGAGGTCGGCGTACAGCCGCGACTGCAGGGTCTGAAGGTCGACCTCTCGTCGGGGTTCGGGGGTGACCGTCCAGGGGCCGTAGTTGTCGATCTGGACGTGCGTTACCTGCGTGTTCGTCACAGTACCCGCGGTTAGGAAGCAGCCCGTTTTGTTCTTTCCGTTCGGACAGCCTCCCTTCACTCCGGTGTCGGCGGGTCGTCGACCCGGTCGTCGATGCTGTCACCGTCCTCGCCGAGCAGTCTCGGGTCGTCACTCGCCAGCTCCACGGTCCCGACCAGCGAGTTGTAGCTGACCACTCCTGTCGCGATCAGCTTCGGCAGGTGACGCTGAAACAGGTCGGCGCGGACTCGTTCGGCGACGTCGACGGAGACGTCTCCCGGTCCCTTGCCCCGCTCGGCGGCGACGACGAGTCGCGCCAGGTCCGACACCGGGACCGGTCCGTCGCAGTCGGCGAGACAGCTGAGCGCTCGACGTCGCCGACCGCTCGCGCGCAGATCCGCGACGGCCGACGCCGGGAGACGCGCACCCATCGCCTCCGCTGACTCACTCCCCTCGGCCGAGGAGTTCCGCTCGTCGGTTCCCCCCTCACTGTCGTCGGATCGTGGCATTGGTCTTCGGACAGGCCACTACGTGGCGCCCGCTTTTGTATGTGTCGCGGTACCATTGATCGTTCTCGTCGACTATCCCGAGTGGCCCGAACACGCCGGTATCGCGGCTTGGATGTTATGTGGCACCGATTCACGTTGCGGTACCACTATGAGCCGTCCGAGCGACGGGTGTCGTACATGCAAGTCGTCCTGCTGACCGCCGGGGAGGGAACCCGGATGCGTCCGCTGACGGAGTCGCTGCCCAAGCCGATGCTGCCGGTGGCCGACCGGCCGCTGGTCGCCCACGGCGCCGACGCCGCCATCGACGCGGGCGCGTCGGAGCTGATCCTCGTCGTGGGCTACGAGGCCGACGCGGTCAGGGAGTACTTCGGCGAGGAGTACCGCGGGACACCCGTCGAATACGCCGTTCAGGCGGAGCAACTCGGGACCGCACACGCCGTCGACTGCGCGAGCGAGTACCTCGAGGGCCCGTTCGCGGTGCTCAACGGCGACGACCTCTACGACCGCGCGAGCGTCGAGGCGCTCCTCTCGGCCGACGGGCCGGCGGTCGGCACCTATCGCGTCGACGACCCGACCAGCTACGGCGTCTTCGAGGTGACCGACGGGGTCGTCACCGGTATTGTCGAGAAACCGAGCGACCCGCCGACGGATCTGGTCAACGTCGGCGCCTACCGCTTCCCCGCCGAGGCCCGCGAGTGGCTCGACGTGCCGAAGAGCGAGCGCGGCGAACACGAGATCACGGACGTGCTCTCGAAGGTGATCGCCGAGCGGTCGGTCCGAACGGTGGAGGTCGAGCGCTGGCTGGGCTGTGGCCGCCCCTGGGAACTGCTGGAGGCCAACGAGTGGAAGATCGCCGAGCTCGACCGGGACGTGCGGGGGGACGTCCACGAGTCGGCGGAGCTGCGCGGCGACGTGGTCGTCGAGGCCGGGGCGACCGTCGACGCCGGCGTCGTCGTCGAGGGACCGGCGCTGATCCGCGAGGGCGCCGAGGTCGGGCCGAACGCCTACGTCCGCGGCGCGACGCTGCTGGCGGAAGACACCTACGTCGGCAACGCCGTCGAGGTCAAAAACAGCGTGGTCATGGCCGGCACGCACGTCCCGCACCACAACTACGTCGGCGACAGCGTGCTCGGTCGGGACGTGAACCTCGGCGCGGGGACGAAGGTGGCGAACCTCCGTCACGACGGCGGCGACGTGCGCTTCACGGTCAAAGGTGACCGCGTCTCTACCGGTCGCCGGAAGTTCGGCGTCGTCGCCGGCGACGGCGTCAAAACCGGCATCAACACGAGTCTCGACCCCGGCGTGAAACTCTCCGCCGGCGCGACCAGTGCGCCCGGCGAGTCCGTGACTCGCGACCGCTGAGGCTCCTGAACGCCGGTCGCGGCGGTCGTCCCGGGCGGTCGTCTCTCCGGCTCTGGCCGGCGTCGATGTATGCGGTTAAGTGGGTCCGTACACACCACTCGGACACGATGGTGGATCCCACGTCCGATCTCAACGAAGACGTATCCGAGGAGGAGGCGCCGACGTGCGCCGTCTGCGGTGCAGCGCTGGTACAGGACCCCGACCACAGGGTCGTCACGCGCGTCGACGACGGCCAGGTGGAGACGACACACTTCTGTAGCGACGCCCACCGCGAGGAGTGGGGCGGCTGACGGCGGAACGTATCAGATTCTATTATAAAACCCTAAATCGGGTACCCGCCAACTGCGATACATGGTCCAAGGGGGGGTAGCGACCGTGTTGGTCGTCGACGACGACGAGGCGGTCGCGGACGTGTACGCGAGTCAACTCAGCGAGTCCTACGACGTGTCGACCGCGTACGACGGAGAGTCGGCGCTCGAACAGGTGACCGAAGACGTGGATGTGGTGTTGCTGGACCGGCGGATGCACGGTCTCTCGGGACGGGAGGTTCTCGAACGGATCAGGGGCAGAGACATCGACTGCGGCGTGGTGATGGTCACCGCCGTCGACCCCGGGTTCGACATCGTCGACATGGGCTTCGACGACTACCTGCTCAAGCCGGTCGAGGGCGCGCAACTGCAGTCCGTGGTCGCCGAGGCCGTCAATCGACTCGACAAGCGGGCCGTCGTCCGGGAGTACCACGCCCTCTCGGCGAAAGTCGCCACGCTGCGCGTCGAGAAGAACCCGGCCGAACTCGAGAGCAGCGAGGAGTACCAGCGACTGCGCGCCCGCCTCGACGACCTCGAAACCCGGATCGAGGACGCCGGTGACACCGGGTCGAGCGGCTGACACGGCGACCCTCGCGTTCTCCCCTCAGGCACGCGTCGCGACGTACTCGACCTGGAGAAGCGAGTCGACGGACAGACCGTTCAGCGAGTACGACCCGACACTCCAAACGTTCCGGAGAGCCGAACGCTTCGGCGGCGTTTCCTCCACACTTTAGTAGGGTCCACAAGTAGCCGGGGGCATGGGACGAGACTACAGAGACCTCCACGACCCGAACGCGGAGTACACGATGCGGGAACTGTCGGCGGAGACGATGGGTGCCGACGCGAAGCGCGGCGGCGGCCGAGACGTCGAGATCACGGACGTACAGACCACGATGGTCGACGGGAACTTCCCGTGGACGCTCGTTCGGGTCTACACGGACGCGGGACTCGTCGGCACCGGTGAGGCCTACTGGGGCGCCGGCATCCCCGAGCTGATCGAGCGGATGGCGCCGTTCCTCATCGGCGAAAACCCGCTGGACATCGACCGCCTGTACGAACACCTGATCCAGAAGATGTCCGGCGAGGGGTCGGTCGAGGGCGTCACCGTTTCGGCCATCTCGGGGATCGAGGTCGCGCTGCACGACCTGGCCGGCAAGATCATCGAGGTGCCGGCCTACCAGCTACTCGGCGGCAAGTACCGCGACCGTATGCGCGTCTACTGCGACTGCCACACCGAGGAGGAGGCCGACCCCGACGCCTGCGCCGACGAGGCCGAGCGTGTCGTCGAGGAACTCGGCTACGACGCCCTGAAGTTCGACCTGGACGTGCCTTCCGGTCACGAGAAAGACCGCGCCAACCGCCACCTCCGCCCGGGCGAGATCCGCCACAAGGCCGAGATCGTCGAGAAGGTGACCGAGCGCGTCAAAGACCGGGCTGACGTGGCCTTCGACTGCCACTGGACGTTCTCGGGCAACTCCGCCGAGCGGCTGGCCGAGGCCATCGACGACTACGACGTCTGGTGGCTCGAAGACCCCGTCCCGCCGGAGAACCTGGAGGTCCAGCAGAAGGTCACCGATTCGACGACGACGCCCATCACGGTCGGGGAGAACCGCTACCGCGTCACCGAGCACCGCCGGCTCATCGAGGACCAGGCCGTCGACATCGTGGCGCCGGACATGCCGAAGATCGGCGGCATGCGCGAGACCCGCAAGATCGCCGACGTAGCCAACCAGTACTACGTCCCCGTCGCGATGCACAACGTCTCCTCGCCGGTCGGCACGGTCGCCAGCGCCCACGTCGGCGCCAGCGTCCCGAACTCCCTGGCCGTCGAGTACCACTCCTACGAACTCGACTGGTGGGAAGACCTCGTCCAGGAGGACGGTCTCATCGAGGACGGCTACATGAAAGTGCCCGAGGACAAGGGCCTCGGCGTCACGCTCGACCTCGACACCGTCGAAGACCACATGGTCGAAGGCGAGACGCTGTTCGATCCGGCTGCTTAAGCCGACCGAACTGGCGAGTCTTCGCTTCGACTCGTTCGACGAAGCGTAGCCGAAGTCGAACTCGAAGATCCAAGACTATCGATGTGCGACGCGGTGAGACGGGTCGGAAAACCACAGATCGCTTTTCAGCCCAGGAAGTACTGCACGAGCGCGTCGTGGCCCGGCGCCACCTCGTCGGGGACGCCGTCGAACCAGTCAAGGTTGGGGTTCGACGCGATGGGACCGGCGCCGGGTCCGCCGGGCGGGCCACCGCCGCCGCCGGGCGGTCCGCCGCCCGCAGGTGGCCCCTCGCCTTCTTGGGCGCCTTCCCCGTCGGGGCCGACGCCCGGCGGCGGGCTGCCGGGCCCCATCCCCCCGGGGCCGCCCATCGCGGGGATCAGCGACGCGGTGAACGCGACCGTGTAGCCGACGACGCTCTCCTCGCCGCCCTCGGCCCGCGTCTCGGTACGGATCGCCAGCTCGGGCCGTTCGATCTGGACGGGGAAGCTCAGTTCGTCTTCAGCCCAGCGGTCGGCGGCGACCGCCCAGTCCTCGTCGGCGCCGACCGGCCCGTTCGGGAGCGTCCAGCCGTCGACCCACTCGGAGTCTGCCAGCAGGAGCCGGTCCTGTTCGTCCGTGACCGCGACGACGACCAGCCCGCTCTGATTCTCGGCGCCCTCCACGGCCGTCTCGAACTGCTCGGCGTCGACGACCTGTTCCTGCTCGCGGAAGTCGACGCCCGGCTCCTCGCGGAGCGACTCGGGGTCCCTGAGGTTCACCATGTCTCCACTCAGGCGGGTCCGGGTGTAAAGTGTGACGCCATCTCTCACACCACGACGGTTTCGAAGTCGTATCCCGCGCGGTCGCGAACCGTCTCGAACCCGTCGACCGCCTCCCGGAAGCTCGCCTCGTCCGCGAACGAGAGTCGACGGGGTGGCGAGTCCGACCCACCGAACCGCTCGACGCTCCACACGAACGCTCGCAACAGCGCGCGGATCGCGCGAGAGCGGTCCCGGCCGACGCGCTCGCTCGTCGGCATCCAGTCGACGACGATCGCTCGGCGGTCGCGATCGACTGCGACTCGGCGGACGTGCGCCAGCGACGCGCCCGCCCCGCCCTCGAACCGGAGCCCCCGGTGTGTCAGTTCCCCGCCGTCGCCCCAGGTGGCGACCGGACCGGTCGGGACGACGGCACAGGGCAAGTCGTCTAGTCGCTCGCACGCGGCGTCGACCAGTCCGGGAGCGCCGGTCGCGGCGAGTTCGAACCGCTCGTGGTGGGGGATCGACCGGTAGATCCGACGGCCGTCGCGGCGGACCTCGACCGACGACACGTCCCAGACCCGCCACCGCGCGTCGCCGAGTGGGCCGTCCGCCCCGGACTCGTCGACAGTCAGCGCGCTCACCAGCGCGTCGGTGGCCTCCGGGAGCGGCGCCCGCCAGGTGGGGTCCGTACCGTCGGTCGCGTCGTCGGGGAGTCGGTCGAGGTCCGCGTCGAGCACTCGCTGGGTGCGGGGGCTCCGGTCGCTCACGTCGTCGGTCGCCATCGTCAGGCGCGCCTCGTCGCCGAACCCGCAGGCGACGGCGACCAGACGCGTGTCTGCCGCGACCGCGTCGGCGGAGTCGCCCGGACACACCACCTCGTGGGTCGGCGACCAGTCCGCCCCTGTTCCCCTCCGTCCACCGCTCGTCATGGGACGGGACTACCGTCGGCGGTCCCAAGGTCCTTCGGGCGGTGTGGGACCGAGTCGCGTACTCGGCGGTCGGGCCTGCCACCGAAACGTTCTCGTCGGGAGCGGCCGCGCTGTCGGATATGCGAACCATCGACGAAGTCCACGTCGTGCCGCTCGGATACGAGCACGACCGGATCCTCCGCCCCCTTCGCAAACACGACGCGGACACCGTCTACCTCCTCGCCGCCGACGGGGAACACACCCCGCTGACTCCCTACCAGGAGGCGCTCGTCGAGGAACTCGAGGACGACGGCCGGACCATCCGCTTCCGCGAGACGAACCTCTCGGACCTCTACGACGTGCTCGCGGTCGTCACGACGGTCGCCGCCGCCCACGAGCAGGACGTGGTCCGCGTCAACGTCTCCAGCGGCGGCAAGCTCGCCGCCATCGGCAGCGCCATCGCCTGCATGGCTACCGAGGCAACCGCCTACTACGTCCGCGCCGAGGAACACGTCCCCGACCTCGAGGAGAACCCGCGAACGCGGGGCATGCGCGACGACGTGGTGCTTCCCTCTTACCCCATCGAAGCGGTCTCCCGCGACCAGGTCGCCGTCCTCGCCTACCTCGAAGAGCGCAACAGCGACAGCTACACCGCCAAGAAGTCCGACCTGATCGAACACGCCGAGTCGGAAGCCCTGTCCTTTATCGCCGACGCCGACCCCGCCAACGACAAGGCGAAGTTCGCACTGCTCAACGCCAACATCGTCGACCCGCTCGTCGACGACGGCTACATCGAAGTCGAGCGCGTCGGCCGACAGAAACAGATCCGCCTGACCGACACCGGCCAGAACGTCCTCCACGCCTTCCGCCACAAGCTCTGAGTCGTCGACGCGGCCGCGCCGGCTGTAGCTACCCGTGACCCAACGGTTCGTTTCGTCGATAGTGTATCGATAGTATCGATAGTCTCGATACAACAGATGGTACCGAGATAGAAATTACATACCCGTCCCGGCTACCAGTAGATGCGCGCAGTTCGGTGGGTGCGACGGGTCCCGCGTCGCCCTGTCAGGTCCCCACCCGCTGACGCTTCGGCCCTCCCCACGCCGCCCTCCGACTGCGCCACCGTCGCATCGCCCGCCAACCGATCCACCTGTGCCTCTGACACGGGGGCGACCGCCCTCCACCCGGTCGCCCCACTCCTGCTTCGAACTGTTGTTATCGCGTTCGTCTCGGCTATTCGTGTGGCGCCGCTACGCGTTCGACAGCCTCGGAAGACGCGTCCGCTCAGTATGCGTGCTCGTTGAGCGCGAGTTCCAAGAAATTGTCTCGTGAAAGAAACGCGGACCACAGCGACCGCAGTCGACGGTGAGCGATGAACGCCCTCGCCGCGCTCGCTAGCTGCCGTCTCGGCCGCAGAGAACAGCAAGCGATGAAAGCCCTCGCCGCGCTCGCGGTCGCTGAGACGGGATATCCGCGCTCTCCGCACAGCCCGCGCGGATAGTGCCCGCTCAGACGACTACCGGCGCGAGCGCGCCTCGCCCTTTCAGTCCACCAGGACCGCACCGCGACCACAACAGCAACCGCAGACGGCCTCACACCTCCCCAGCCTCTTGCGATGCTCGCGGGCTGCGCTTCTCATCCCTCGCGCGACTGTTTCGAGCGGCCCGCCACGAGGCGGGCACGCTCGACAGCACGCGCCGACCGCACAGCACCGCAACCGCACCGCTACCCCAAATGCAACAACCTCAGACTGCACTGAGCGTCCGCAACGAAAGAACGGGCGCAGAAAGAACGGTTCGAGTGGCCGCTACAGCTCGACGCGTTCGCCGGACTCGGCGGCCTCGTAGACGGCGTCGATGGCGCGCTGGTCGACGATGCCGTGCTCGCCGTCGCCGTGGATGTCCGTGCCGGTCAGCAGGTGGTCGCCGAAGTACTCCAGCGAGCGACGGGTCTCCTCGATGCCGTCGAACTCGGTGGTGATGGTGGTCTCGCCGCGGGTGATCGTCAGCTCGCGGTCGCCGGAGAGGAAGGCGTCTTCGAGCAGAAGCTCGCCCTCGGTGCCGATGATGCGGAGGTTGCTGGTCTCCTGAGTGTTCTGGCTGGCCGTGCAGGCGGCGACGACGCCGTCGGGGAACTCGACGGTGAAGGCGGCCCGCTCGTCCGGTACGTCGTCGAAGGCCTCGTGACCGGACCAGTCCGTCGCGGTGACGGCGACGGGGTCCTCGTCGATGACGAACCGCGTCGTGTTGATGGAGTAGACGCCGAGGTCGGTGACCGAGGCGCCGGGGCCGGCCATGTCGGGGTCGAGCCGCCACTGGTCGTAGTTGTCGTTGATGTCCAGCAGGGGCTGAGACATGTTGCCGTGGACCATCGCCACGTCGCCGATGAAGCCGGCGTCGACGAGCTCGCGCATCGTGCGGACGGCGGGCTGGACGTGCATCCGGTACTCGACGCCCAGGGTCACGCCTTCGGCGGCCTCGACGAGCTTCTCGGCGCGCTCGGTGCTGGCTTCGAGGGGTTTCTCGCAGAGGACGTCCTTGTCGAACTCGGCGGCCGCCTCCACGTAGGGGAGGTGCAGGGCGTTGGGCGTGGCGATGTAGACGGCGTCGTAGGCGTCGGTCGCCTCACCGTTCTGGAACTCGTCGTAGGTGAGTCCGTGCTCGATGGACTCGTGCTCGTCGGCGACGCCTTCGGCCTTCTCGGTCGTCGAGGAGACGACGACGGTCGTCTCCAGGTGGTCGAGGACCTCGGTTGCGGGGATGGCGAACTCCATCGTCCACCAGCCGAGTCCGACCATCGCGAACCGAACCGTCCCCTCGTCCGCCTGGGGCCAGTCGCGCGCCGTGAAGTCGTCCATGTACTCCTGTATATCCATGAACGATTGCCCGCACGCGACCGGCATAAGTGATGCGAAGGAGGGCGTGCGTCGGAGCTCGACCCCGCCGGATTCGGAATCGCTGGACGGTCTGAGGGGTCGTTCAGCCGAGCCACTCCAGGACGGTCGCCGCCCAGGTGTAGCCGGTACCCGCTGCGAGAAAGAGCACGGTGTCGCCGGGGCGGAGCCACTCCCGGGTTCGGGCCTCGGCGGTCGCCAACGCCTGGTCGACGCTCTGGACGTGGCCGTAGTCGTCGAGGTAGTACTGCTCGCGGTCGTCGAGTCCGAGTTCGTCGCAGAGATAGGCGTGGAACGACCGCTTCATGTGTGTTATCGCCGCGAAGTCGAGATCCGAGCGGTCCAGTCCCGACCGCTCCAGAGCGGTGTCGGCGACTTCGAGGAAATTCCCGAGGCTCACCTCGCCCAGTCGCTCCTTCATCGACTCGTGGTCGGGGACGCGCAGCGCGTGCATCCCGGCGTCGACGGTGTCGCGGCTCGGGGGGTGGCGCGTGCCACCGGCGGGCATCACCACGTCCCGGGAGAAGCTGCCGTCGGTCAGCGCGGCGCTCTCGCGGACGGTCGCGAGCGCGCGGTCGGGCGCGTCGCGTTCGAGCACCATCGCCGAAGCGCCGCTGCCGAAGTTGAACGTGAAGGAGGTGTCGGGGTCGTCGTAGTCCACCAGGTCCTCCTCGCGACTGGCCGCGACCAGCAGCACTCGGTCGGGGGCGTCCGCTTCGATCTGGGCCTTCGTCTCGCGGACGGCGACCGGTGCGCCGGCACAGAGCGCGTAGCTCTCGGCGGCGTAAGCGTCGGTCGCGCCGATCCGGTCGGCCACGTCCGCCGCGAGGCTCCAGACGACGTAGTCCTTGAACTCGCTGCCGTGGTAGCGGACGACGTCGAGATCGGCAGGCTCGCAGTCGGCGTCGGCCAGCGCGTCCTCGGCGGCCGCGACACACAGATCGCTGGGCTGGTCGTCGCCGTTCCGGCAGACGTGCTTGCGGCGGATCCCCATCTTATCGACGACCACGTCGCGGGGGATACCCGACCGCTCGGCGATGTCGGCGCCGCCGACGGTCTCGTCGGGCAGCGCCGTCCCGATTCCGGTGAGGTGGACGGTCATCGCTCGCCCCACAGCTTCGCGGGCAGCCGCTCGGAGACGGAGCCACCGAGGTAGTTCCGCAGCGTCCCGAGGAGGCCGCTGGGGACGTAGAGGACGAACAGGACGAACACGATCCCGACGTAGAGACTGGCGTGGCCGTTCAGCGCCGCGCCGATGAACCCCTCGACGGTGAGCCCGCCCACGATATCCGCCGTGAGCACGCCCTCGGGCAGCGTCTCCCGGAGGAACGGGAGCAGGCCGCCGCCCTGGCCGGTGTTCGAGAGGAACTCCCGTATCGAGTGGTCGAACAGGTGGCCGTACAGCGGGCCGGCGAGCGTGCCGAACCCGCCGATGATACTCGCCAGCAGCGCGTCGCCGGTCGTCAGGAAGTAGAACGTGCTCTCGGGGGTGACCGAGCGGGAGAAGCCGGCGTACAGCGCGCCCGCGACGCCGCCGAAGAAGCCGCTGATGACGAACGCGCCGAGCTTGTAGCGGAAGGTGTCGTAGCCGATCGCGGCCGCCCGTTCCTCGTTCTCGCGGATGGCGATCATCACCCGGCCGAACGGGGAGTGGATCACCCGCTGCATCGCGAAATAGGACACCAGCGCGACCAGGCCGACCATGTAGAACGAGACGGTGTACGTGCCGAGTTCGTGACCCAGCACTACCACCGTGTCGCCGGAGAAGGTGCCGATCGCGAGGGTCAGCTGGTCGACGAAGGGGATCCCGATCTCGAAGCCCTCGGGGTGGGTCGACCCGACGGCGGGGCCGTCGCGAGGGTTGCTCGCCACGTAGTCCCAGCCGCGGACGAAGACGTACAGCACCTGCGCGAACCCGAGCGTGATCATCGCGAAGTACACCCCCGACAGCCGGAAGGAGACGAGGCCGATGACGACCGCCAGCAGTCCCGCGAGGACGGCCGCGACGAGCAAGGAGACCATGAACGGCGTTCCGGCGGGGAGGAGCGGGACCTTGCCGTTGGCGATCAGGATGACGGCGTAGGCGCCGGTGCCGTAGAAAGCGGCGTGGCCGAAGGAGAGATAGCCGGTGTAGCCGCTGATGAAGTCGAACGACATGGCGAACAGGGCGAAATAGAGGACGGCGACCATCGAGTCGACGCGAGGGAGGACGGCGATCGCGAAGCTGTTGATCGCCGAGGGGGCGACCGGGAACGAGAACGTCGTCAGCAGGTGGTAGATCACGGGATAGGCGACGAAGGCGAGGATCACCAGCAGATGGACCTGCTGGTCCCGGAGGTGTGCGACGGGCCAGGCGAGCTCCCGATCGTCGATCCACTGGGTGACGGAGCTAATGGCCGCCCACCTCCTCGACGCCGAACAGGCCCTGTGGTTTGACGATCAGCATCCCGACGAGGATGAGGAAGACGGTGATCTCGGGCAGCCAGGTCCAGGTGACGACGACGTTCTGGAACCACCAGGTCGTCGTCGCGTCGGCCATCCCGACGACGAGCGCGCCGGCGACGGTCCCGCGGAAGGTGCCCAGCCCGCCGATGATGACGACGACGAACGCCGGAAGCAGCGTCTCGGCCGCCAGCGGGACGTTCGCGCCCCAGACGGGGTCCCACATCAGCAGGGCACCGGCGGCGCCCGCGACGCCGGCACCGAGCGCGAACACGAATGTGAACACGCGGCGCACGTCGATCCCGAGCGCCTCGGCCATCTCCGCGTCCTCGCTGCCCGCGCGGATGTACAGTCCGTAGCGGGTACGAGTCAGGAAGGCCCAGATGCCGAGGACGGTCGCCGCGCCGAGGGCGATCTCGAACAGGGCCAGCCCGCGGACCGAGAGCGGGCCGATCGACTGCTCTGCCGAGAGGATCGCCGGCCGCGTCCCCAGCGCGGCCCGCCACTCCGAGATGGGCTGGAGCCCGTAGAACAGGACGACGATCCGGACGAGTTCCTCCAGCACGAGCGTCAGGCCGAAGGTGAGGAGGATCTGGTAGATCGGCGGCCGGTCGTAGAGCTGCCTGACGAGCCCGACCTCCATGACACCGCCCAGAAACGCCAGTGCGACGAAGACGGCAGCGAGCGCGACGAAGAACAGTGCGAGGCGCGTCCAGGCGCCCGTGGCGCTCCCGACGAGCGTGACCATGACCAGGCCGGCGAGGTACGCGCCGATCATCGTCAGCGAGCCGTGCGCGAAGTTCAACACGCCCATCAGGCCGAAGATGAGCGTCAGCCCGCTGGCGATCATCACGTAGATGGCAGACTTCGCCAGCCCCTCGACGACCACGCTGACGAGCGTGTCCGGGCCGAGGAACTGCCGGAGCCCCTCACCGAAGCTCAACTGCATGGCGGCGGCTGCGAACGGCTCGGCCCCGTGTTGGAGGGGCCCAGCGACCGGAGCGAGTGCGCTCGCCGTCATGCGGAGAGGTACCTCCTGAGCCGTTCGTCGTCGGCGGACACGTCGGCGGTGTCGCCGTCGTCGACGACCCGCCCCTTGTCGAGGACGTAGAAGCGGTCGGCCAGATCCAGCGCCAGCGGGAGGTTCTGCTCGACGAGCAGGAGCGTCGTCTCGGTCGCGGCGTCGGCCAGCGCCTCGGCCACGTCGGCGACGATCTGTGGGGCCAGGCCCTCGCTGGGTTCGTCGACCAGCAGCAGGTCGTTCTCGCCGACGAGCCCTCGGGCCAGCGCGAGCATCTGTTGCTGGCCACCCGAGAGCGTGCCAGCCTCCTGGTCGCGGCGCTCTTCGAGGATCGGGAAGGTGTCGTAGACGGTCGCGACCCGTTCGCCGGTGTCGGCGCCGTCGGGTACCGCCACGCGGACGTTCTCGGCGACGGTGAGCTGCGAGAAGATACGGCGGTCCTCGGGGATCCAGCCGACGCCGCGCTCGGCGACCGCGTGGGTCTCCAGGCCGACCAACTGCTCGTCGCGGTACGTGATCGTTCCCTCCCGAGGCGGGGTCAACTGGAGGATAGACCGCAACGTCGTCGTCTTGCCGACGCCGTTGCGCCCGACCAGCGCGACCACCTCACCCTCGTCGACGGAGAGCGTGACGCCTTCGAGGACGTGGCTCTCGCCGTAGTACGTCTCCACGCCGTCGAGTTCGAGGAGGGTCACGTCGCGCACCTCCCCGACGGTCGACGCGCGCTCACGCGACCCCTCCCGTGTCGTCCCGTTCGGCGGTCCCGTCCCCGCGACGATTCAGGTCGCCGGGCTCGTAGCCGCCGAGATACGCCTCCTGAACGGCGGGGTCCTCGCGGACCGCTTCGGGCTCGCCGTCGGCGATGACCGCGCCCTGGTTGAGGACCACCACGCGGTCCGAGACCTCCATGACGATGTCCATGTTGTGCTCGACCAGCAGGACGGCGTGGTCCGCGGCCACGTCCTCGATGAGCGCGACGATGTCGTCGACGCTCTCGGAGGAGACGCCCGCGTTCGGTTCGTCCAGCAGGAGCACGTCCGGATCGCCCGCCAGCGCCACGGCGACCTCGAGCTGGCGGCTGGCCCCGTGGCTGAGGTTCTCCGCCACGTCGTCGGCGCGGTGAGCCAGCCCGACCCGGTCAAGGATATCCCGAGCCTCCGCGACGTACTCGTCGTAGGCGCCGACGTTGCGCCAGAACGTCGCGGCGTCGTCGCCGGCAGCCTGGGCGGCGATCCGGACGTTCTCCAGCACCGACAGCGTGGGGAAGACGTTCGTGATCTGGTACGACCGATGGATTCCCATCGCAGCCGTCTCGTCCGGCGAGGCGTCGGTCACGTCGACCCAGCCGTCGCTGGCTCCGCCGGCAGCATCGCTCGCTCTGCCACTGTCGTCGCTCCCGCCGCGACGCAACTCGATCGTCCCGCGGGTGGGTTCGAGCGCGCCGGTCAGCAGGTCGAAAAACGTCGTCTTGCCGGCGCCGTTCGGGCCGATAAGCGAGCACAGCTCGTCGCCCAGCTCGAAGTCCACCTCGTCGACGGCGGTGAGGCCGCCGAACTGCTTCGTGAGGCCGGTCGTCCGCAACATGCTCACAGCGAACAGTTCATGTCGGAGCTGTCGGCCGGGATGGTGGCGTTCTCGCCGGAGATGCGGGCCTGTGGCTCGCCGGGCATGATCGAGGCGCCCCAGGTGTCGGCGTACTCGTCGCTGGTCGGGACCGGGCTGGCGACCGTCATCTCCGAGCGAGCCTGGTTGTTGTACTCCTGGAAGGTGTAGCCGTCCTCGCCCTTCGGCGTGTCCGCGACGGTCATCCCCTTCAGCGCGCCTGCGATGTCGGCGCCCTCGGTCGATCCCGAGGCCTGGACCGCCTGGTGGATGGCCGAGGCAGCGGTGAACGTCCCCGAGGTGAAGAGATCGGGGACGACCTCGTAGGTGTTCGTGTAGCTGTCGACGAAGGCGTCGTTGATCTCGTTGTCGTACTGGTTCCAGTGGTACCGGGTCGTGAACGGGCCGAGCTGTGACCCCTCGATCTTCTCGGCCGTCAGCGGCGACCCGAGGACGCTCTCCATCGTGTTGCCGACGACCTGATTGGTGATCTGAGTGGCGAACCCGCCGAACGCCCGGTACGAGTAGTCCCCCGAGAGAAAGGAGCTGAACAGATTCGGCAGCGTCGTGACGGTGAACCCGCCGACGATACCCTCTGCGCCTGCGGACTCGGCGTTGTCGAGCAGGCCGTCCCACTCGGCGTAGCCCTGCTCGACGAAGCGCTTGCCGACGATCTCGACGCCGTTGTCCTGCAGGACCGACTCGTAGTTGTTGACCACGGCCCGGCCGAAGCTGTAGTCGGCGCCGAACAGGAACACCCGCGAGACGTCCGTCTCGTTGGCGACGTAGCGGCCGCCCGAGCGGGCGTCCATCGCCGTGTTCTCGCTGGCCCGGAAGACCAGATCGCTACAGTAGTCGCCGCTGGCGGTGATCGCCGCCGAGGCGGCCGGTCCCGCCACGAACGGCACCTGCGCCTGGGTGACGACCTGGCCGACGACGCGCTCGGCCGCCGACGAGGAGGAACAGCCGAAGAGCATGTCGACGCCGTCGTCGCGGACGAGCGACGTGGCCGCCGACTGGGCCGGGTCCGCGGCGAACTCCGTGTCGCGGACGAGCAGCCGGTAGTCCACGTCGCCGACGGTCACGGTCGTCTCACCGGTCCCGACCATCCCCGCGGGGTCGGCGCCGGCCTTGTAGGCCAGTCCGGAGAGGAACCCCCACAGGCCTTGCTGGCCGTAGTACGCCAGGTTCCCCGACATCGGCTGGAGGACGCCGATGGTCACCTCGCCCGAGACGCTGCTCGCCGTGCCCGTCGCCGTTCCGTTCATGTCTGAGTCGTCGGCCGCCGTGTCGCCGCCGTCGCCGCTCCCGTTTCCACCGTCTCCATCGCCGCCGGTATCGCCGTCTCCACCGGCGCCGTCGGTCGGCGTCCCGTCGCCTTCGGAGCAGCCCGCCAGCGCCGCGACGCCGGCGACACCCAGTGACTTCAGCGCCCGCCTCCGCGTGAGATGCTCTCGCATGATAATTAGTGATACTACGCTCACGGGCATATCCACCGGGGTTCACATGTTAACGAGCGGGTTCGGGCGAGCGAAACGGCGGTCCGGGCGACGAACGATGCGGAGTAAACGGTGTCGAGAAGCGCCTCACTCCGCCCCGTCGAGGTCGTCGAGCGCGTCGACGACGCGTTCGATCATCTTGCGCTGGCCCCTGCGGAGGTTCTTCGAGACGGCGGGCTTGGACACGTCGAACTCGTCGGCCAGCGTGCCGAGCGTGGCGTCCCGGGGCGACTCGAAGTACCCCGAGGACACCGCGGTCTCCAGGGTCTCGCGCTCGGTCTCGGAGAGCTCCTCGCAGCCCTGGATGAGCGTCATCGCCGCGCCGGCGTTCCGGACGAGGTCCTGCACGTCCGGCAGCGTCGTGTCCGAGCGCTCGACTACGTCGAACTCGTTGTCCCGTTCGAGTTCCGCGAGCGTGTCGTCGGCCCGGCGCGCGCGGTCGAAGCCGACGTGCCAGATCTCGCTGCCCTCCTCGACGTAGAACGGACCGGTTATGTAGCCGTCGTTGTCCCGGATTGTCTCCATCGCCGCCGTCTCGTCGATGACCGTCCGGATGTGGGCCACGTCGTCACGCCGGGAGAGCAGGGTGTAATCGTACATGTTCCCGTGGTCGCGCAGCGCGTCGAGCCCGTCCGAGAGCTGACCGCGGTCGCCGCCCTCGACGACCATCCGTGTCTCCAGCGCGCGCCGAGACTGGTCGAACTCCCAGTGGACGGCCGAGAACGCGACCCCGTAGTCCGCCGTCGTATCGATGAACGGACAGTCGTACTGCTCCATGTCCATCGAGATGTCGATCACGTACGAGACACCCTTTCCGCGATACGTATTCCTTCACGAATATAAATGATTCTACCTTCGTGGGTAGCGTTCGGGGTAGCCGAATCCTACCGTGACCCGATGGCCGTCCCGTTCGAGCGGAGCCGAAACGGCTCACTCGCCGAACTCGGCCGCGACCGCCTCGCGGTCGATCTTGTCGGGGCCGCTCGTGGGGAGTTCGTCGACGAACGCGAGGTGGCGGGGATGCTTGAACCGAGCCAGCCGGCCGTCGAGGAACTCGCGGAGGCCGTCGAGCGGCAGTTCTCCGCCGCCGTCCCGGAGTTCGACGACCGCCTTGCCGACCTGGCCCCACTGGTCGTCCGGGACGGGTACCACGACGGCGTCGGCGACGGCGGGGTGGTCGACGATAGCGTCCTCGACCTCCGCGGGGTAGACGTTCTCGCCGCCGCTGACGAACATGTTCTTCTTGCGACCTTCGATGGAGACGTAGCCCTCGTCGTCGACCCGGGCGAGGTCGCCGGTCGAGACCCACTCGCCGAAGGTCTCGGCGCTCTCCTCCGGGGACGACCAGTAGCCGTCGGCGGCGTGGGGCGAGCGCAACTGCAGTTCGCCGATCTCGTCCGCGGGGAGGGACTGGCCGTCGTCGTCGACGACGCGTGCATCGACGTGCACGTTCGCGACGCCGACGGTGTGGGCCTTCTCGCGGGGCCAATCGTCGGGCATCGCGAAGTTGTTGGGACCACATTCGGTCAGCCCGTAGCCCTGCGAGAGGTCGACGCCGCGGTCCCACCACGCCTCCATGACCGACTCCCGGCAGGGGCCACCGCCGGACTTGACGAACCGTAGCGAGGAGAGATCCGTCTCGGTCCAGCGGTCGTGGTCGGTCATCATTCGGAGGACCGCGGGGACGGCGACCAGAACCGTGGCCGACCGCTCGTCGACGACCCCGAGGATCTGGCCGGGGTCGAACTCGCGGTCGACGACGACCGTCCCGCCCATGTGGAATATCGGAAGGGTGAGGACGTTCCAGCCGCCGGTGTGGAACATCGGGAACACCATGGGCGTCACGTCGTCGTCGCGCAGGCCCCACGCGGTGATCGTGTTGAGGGAGTTCCAGACGAGCGCCTCGTGGGAGACCACCGTCTCCTTCGGCGTCCCCGTCGACCCCCCGGTGTGCAGGAACAGATGGGGGTCGTCGGCGTCGACGGCCGGCCCGTCGAACGTCGAGCCGTCGTCCGGGAGGGCGGCCTCGTAAGGCTCCCAGGTGGTCGCTCCGCTCGCACTTCCGTCTTCTTTCCCGCCTTCGGCCGCCCCGACCGGCAGCGACAGGACCGGGGCGTCGGCGCTCCAGGTGTCCTCGTCGGCCGCGTCGTCTACGAGGCCGGCGAACGCTTCCTCGACGACGACGAGGTGGGGATCGACCGTCGCAAACAGTTCGGCGAGTTCCCGCGGAGCGAGTCGGTGGGACAGCGGGGCGAGTACGCCGCCGGTCTTGCCCGTCGCGAAGAAGAGGTCGACGTACTCCGGGCGATTGCGCGAGACGACGGCGACGCGGCCCGCTGTCTCGGCGGACTCGTCGTCCGGATCCGCCGTGACGCCGTGGTCGGCCAGGAGTCGCGCACAGCGGTTCGCCCGGCGGTCGAGGTCCGCGTAGGTGTACTCCGTGCCGGTCGCGGCGTCGACGAGCCCGACCCGCTCGGGTGACAACGCCGCGCGCTTCTCGCTCCAGGCTCCGACCCACTCAGCCGCGGACATTCTCGATGAACTCCCGGATTTCGCCGGTGACGCGCTCGTCCCGCTCGACGAAGAAGAGGTGCGACCCGCCGGGGATCTCCACGAGGTCCGCGCCGGGGATCCCCTCGGCGAGGAGCCGACCGTTCTCGGTCGGGAGCACGCGGTCGTCGGTGCCGTGGAGCACGAGCGTCGGCAGGTCGATCTCGCCCAGTTCGTCGCTGGCGTCGAAACCGACCGCCGCGGCGCTCTGCCACTCGTAGGCGTCGTCGGTAGGGTCGGTCTCCAGCCGCCAGTCGACGATCTGCTCGACCACGTCCCGATTCGCCGCCCAGAACTCCTCGGAGAAGGCGGGTTCCATCTTGTGTCGGATCGTGTCGGCGGGACCGTAGTCGTCGGGGACCGCGAGCATCCGCGCCTGGGTCTCCTCCGGGATGGGGACGGCGTCGTCGCCGCCCGGCGTGGTACAGAGCAACGCCAGCGATTCGGCGCGGTCGTAGTCCAGCGCGTAGCGCTGGGCGATCATCCCGCCGAGGCTCGCGCCGACGAGATGCGTCCGCTCGATCCCGGCGTCGTCGAGGACGGCCTCCACGTCGGCGGCCATCTCCGCGACGGTGTAGGGGCCCTCGGGCGCGTCGGAGTCGCCGGTCCCCCGGTTGTCCACGACGACCGTCCGAAAGTCGGAGAGCGCCTCGCGCTGCCAGTTCCACATCCAGGTCCCGTACGCCAACCCCTCGAGGAACGTCACCACCTCCGCCTCGGGCGGCCCTGCTACGTCGTAGGCGATCCGGGTCCCGTCGTTCGTCGCGTAGGCCATAGCGGAGATATCGGACGCCCGACCCTTCAACCCGGACGTTCACTTGTGAACCCCGTGAGAGGTACCCGAACGCGTCGGACGGGGGCGCCGGTGACGATCCGGCGACTCTAGGCCGATCCTTCCGCCCGACGGCCTCGAAATAGCGGTTCGGTATGCCCGAACTACGCTCGACGATATTCCGCCCTCGGATGGGGTTCGGAGACCGACGCCTGGACCGTCCGATCGGTTTCTCACGCACGTTGCTGAAGGTTTTCGACTTCCGCTAGTGTTTTACGAATGGGCCTGAGAACCACTGTTATGGAATTACATGCCAGAGAGGTCAACGAAGACGTACGGGAACTGGGTGAGCTGCTCGGGGAGATAATCCGGGCACAGCGGTCCGAGTCTGCGTTCGAGATAGTCGAACAGATCCGGGAAGCGGCGATCGACTACCGGCGTGGCGACGCCGAGGATCGGGCGGCGATCGGCGAGGCGCTCGACGGGCTCGACCCCGAGGAACAGGACGTCGTCGCGCGGGCGTTCACGACGTATTTCGAACTGATCAACCTCGCCGAGGAGCGCCAGCGCGTCCGTGAGATACGCGAGGGGAGTCAGGACGGGACGCTCGACGACAGCGTGCGCGCGGCCGTCGAGGAACTCGCCGAGCGAGACCTGGACGCCGAGACGGTCGAGGCCGTGCTCGACGACGTGTTGATCCAGCCGACGTTCACCGCGCACCCCACGGAGGCGCGCCGCAAGACCGTCAAGGCGAAGCTCCGGTCGGTGTCGAGCCACCTCGAACGGCTCGACGAGGTGCGGCTGACCCGCGACGAGCAGGCCGACGTCGAGCGCGACCTCGAAGCCGAAGTGACGAGCCTCTGGCAGACCGCGCAGGTCCGCGAGCGCCGGCCCGACGTGACCGACGAGGCGCTCAACGTCCAGTGGTACCTGGAGAACGTCCTCTTCGAAGTCATCAGCGAGGTGTACGACGCGCTCGAACGCGCCGTCGACGACGAGTTCGACGACGAGGTCGACGTGCCGAAGCTCTACGAGTTCCGCTCGTGGGCCGGCAGCGACCGCGACGGTAACCCCTTCGTCACCCCGGAGGTCACCGAGGAGACGCTCGATCGCCAGCAGTCGGCCGCGGTCCCGCTGTACCGCGACCGCCTCAAGACGCTCTCGGGCGTCCTCAGCCAAGACGCCGACCAGATCGACACCGGCGAGCGCTTCGACGAGCGGCTGGCCGAGCACCGCGAGCGGCTGCCCGCCGTGGCCGAGACGGCTCGCGAGCGCTACCCCGACGAGCCCTATCGCCAGTTGCTCAAGCTCATGCGCGAGCGCGTCCTCCGGGTCGACGACGTGCGTCCGGGCGGCTACGAGGACGAGAGCGAGTTCCTGGATGACATCGAGGCCCTCGCCGAGAGTCTGCGAGCTAACGGCGCGAACGTGATCGCCGAGTCTCACGTCGACCCCCTCTATCGGACCGTCGACACCTTCGGCTTCTCGCTGGCCAGTCTCGACCTGCGCGACCACCGCGCGAAACACACGAACGCCATCGCCGAGGCCGTCGACCGCGACGGGATCGACTACGAGAGCATGGACGAAGACGAACGGGTCGACTTCCTCACCGACGCCATCCTGCAGGAGCGGCCCGTGGTCGACCTCGCCGACCGCGAGGACCTCTCCGACGAGGCCGCCCGCGTGCTCCGCCGGTTCGAGAAGACCGCCGAGTGGCAGGACGACTACGGCGTCGACGCCATCGACACCTACGCCATCAGCTGGTGTGAGGAACCGTCCCACGTCCTCGAAGTGCTCTTCCTCGCCGACCAGGCCGGGGTCGTCGACCTGCCGGGCTACTGCGGGCTCGACGTGGTGCCGCTGCTCGAATCGAAGTACGCCCTCGACGGCGCCCGGCGGATCATGGGCACGCTGTTCGAGAACGAGGCCTACCAGCAGGCCCTCGAAGCGCGCAACGGCGTCCAGGAGATCATGCTGGGCTACTCCGACTCGAACAAGGAGAACGGCTTCCTCGCGGCCAACTGGAGCCTCTTTCGCAACCAGCGCCGGCTGGCCGCCATCACCGACGACTACGACGTGGAGATGCGGCTGTTCCACGGTCGCGGCGGCTCCATCTCGCGGGGCGGCGGGCCGATGAACGACGCGATGCTCGCGCTGCCGGCGGAGACGGTCTCGGGCCAGATCAAGTTCACCGAGCAGGGCGAGACCATCTCAGAGAAGTACGCCAACCGGAAGATCGCCGAGCGCAACCTCGAACAGATGCTCGACGCCCAGATCCGCGCTCGCCACAACGCGATGGTCGAGCCCGTCGAGGAGGTGCCCGACGAGTGGGCCGAGGCCATGGAGACCGCAGCCGAGGCCGCCCGCGAGGAGTACGTCGACCTGTTGGAGTCGGAGGGGTTCGTCGACTTCTTCGAGACGGCGACCCCGATCACCGTCATCGAGAACCTCAACCTCGGGTCCCGTCCCGCCTCGCGGTCAGAGGAGCGGGACGTGGACGACCTGCGGGCGATCCCGTGGGTGTTCTCGTGGACCCAGGCCCGCTGTATCCTGCCGGGGTGGTACTCGCTGGCGACCGGGATCGAGGCGTATCTCGATTCCGGTGGCGACGTCGAGACGCTGCGGGAGATGTACGACGAGTGGCTGTTCTTCCAGACGACGCTGGACAACGCCGCGCTCGCGCTCGCGCGCTCCGAGATGGAGATCGCCGAGCGCTACGCCGATCTGGCCGACGAGGAGCTCCGGGAGGCCTTCTTCCCGCGCATCCGCGAGGAGTACGAGGGCGCCGTCGAACTCGTGAAGACGATCACCGACCGGGACAGCCTGCTCCGACGGGAGTGGCTCGCGGAGAATCTCGCCCGTCGCAACCCCTACGTCGACCCGCTGAACCTCCTGCAGGTGCGCCTGCTCGACCAGTCACACCTGACGGAAGCCGAGGAGCGCACCCTGCGGCTCACGGTCCAGGGTGTCGCCGCCGGGATGAAAAACACCGGATAGCCTGGACACGCCGGGGACGCCGGTCTTGTGGTCCCGACCCGCGACCGCCGCCCACCGTCGATCAGAATTTATCACAGATGGCTCAAATCGCCGGAACTGCTTTGATGGGTGCGCGCAAATAACGGGAGGATGTCTCTGGAAACCGTCTTGCTCGCGGTCGGAGCCGACGACGCCGACCGAGTGGAATCGCTCGCTCAGGCCGTCCGTGACGTCGCCGAACCGGCCGGCGCGAACGTGATGGTAGCGCACGTGTTCACCGAAGACCAGTTCGCCGACCTCACCGGACAGATGGATTTCGACGGGAGCGCCGACCCCGACGAAGTCGCGGCCCGCCACGGGAACGTCAGAGAAGTTCGAGCGGCCTTCGAGGGCTCCGGGATCGATATCTCGGTCCGCGGCAGTGTCGACGACGACCGCGGTGAGGGGGTCGTCGGACTCTGCGAGGCCGTCGGTGCCGACATGGTGTTCGTCGGCGGGCGGCACCGTTCGCCGACCGGCAAGGCCGTGTTCGGGTCGACCGCCCAAGAGGTCCTGCTCGAAGCGCCCTGCCCCGTAACCTTCGTCCGCAGCGAGTGACTCGGGGGCGAGAGGGCGTGAGCCCCGGACCGGTCACCGGATAGTCCTCCTCTCCCGGTCCCGGGACCCGGGCGAGCGCGGCCAGCGCGCGGACCGTGACGAACGTCCCGGACCGCCGCGGGCTACTCCACCAGCGCCGCTTCGAGCAGTTCCAGCGGGTGCCGTATCTCGTAGCCGGTGCCGTGTTCCATCTGCATCGCGCAGGTCGGACACTCGGTCATGCCGGTCTCGCCCTCCGCGTGTTCCATGTGTTCGAACATCTCTTCGCCGATCTCCATGGAGTAGTCGTACTTCTCCTCCTTCCAGCCGTAGGTGCCCGAGATCCCGGAACAGGAGTCGCCCACGTCCTCGACGTCGACGCCGTCCAGCTCCCGGAACAGTTCGACCGCCTGTCGGTCTAGTCCCTGATTCCGGGCGTGACACGGCGCGTGGTAGGCGAATTCCTCGGCGAGGTCGCCGTCGACGTCCGCGTCTGCGACCGCGCCCGACAGATCCTCGTGGATTCGCAGGTACTCGACGGCCTCGTAGGTGTGGGCGGCCACGTCGGCCGTGCCCTCGAAGTCGAACAGTTCGGGGTACTCCTGGCGGAGGCTCATCGAGCACGACGTACAGGAACAGACGGCGTCGTAGCCCTCGTCGACCAGCGCCGACAGCGAGCTCACGTTCGTCTTCGCGTCGCGACGGGCGTCGTCTAACATGCCGTTGGCGAACATCGGCGTGCCCGAACAGCCCTGCTCGGGCACGGCGACCTGGTAGCCGAAGTGCTCGAACAACCTGACCAGGGCCTTCGCCACCTCGGGGGTGTTGTACTCGGCGTAACAGCCGTGGAAGTACGCGACGCGCTTGTCGGCCGACTGGACCTGCGCGCCGCCGCGCGCGCGCCACCAGTCGGTGAACGTCTCCGTCGCGAACTCCGGGAAATCACGTTCGCTCGTGACGCCGAGGGTCTTCTCCATGACCCAGCGCGCCGGGCCGAAGTTCATCGCGGCGGTCGCGAGCCGGGGGACCTTGCTGGCGAAAAAAGCGGAGGTACGGTAGTTGGCGAGGATGCGGTTGCGCCAGTACTCGACGGAGAGCTTGCTCATCTGTTCGTCGACGTAGCGCCCGCGGGTCGTGTTGTGCATCTGGCTGAGCGGGACGCCCGACGGGCAGGCGTCGTCGCAGCGCATGCAGTTCGAGCAGGACGTGACCGACTCGTCGACCTCGTAGTCCTCGTCGGTCTGGGTGAGCCGCCACTGCTCGGGGCCCTGGAACTTCGGCCCAGGGAAGTCGTCGTCGACCTCCGCGACGGGGCAGCTGGTGTCGCACGAAGAGCACTTGTAACAGGAGTCGGCGCCGGGTCGCAGGTCGAACTCCTCGGCCTCGCCGAAGACCTGCGTCCGCTCTCTGTCCGGATTCGGTGCCGCCGGTTCGAACTCGCTGGTGTGGTCGGTGTCGCTCATGGGATCGGTCGTGTCGCCGGCCGCGTCGCTCGCCGTGCCGCCGTCCGGGACGCGCGGGTGTCCCGACTCCGTCTCGTCGTCCGCACTGCGATTCGCGTCGCCCGCACCGTCGCCCGCTCGCTCGTCGCTCATCGCACCGCCTCCGCTGCGGCCGCGCCGGCGGCGTGGCCGGTCGCGATCGAGACGCCGCTGCCCGATTTCTCCGCGGCGAAGTCGTAGCCGCCCAGTACCGACCCCGCAGCTCTGAGGTTCTCGAACTCGGCGCCGCCCCGGGCGTCGAGCGGCCGCAGATCGTCGTCGGTCGGGAGGCCGAAGCGGGCGAAGTCGTGGTCGCCGAACGCGTCGGTGTCGAACCACTCGTAGCGGTCGGTCGCGTGGGGGACGTGACAGTCGAAGACCGGCTCCTCGACGCGCTCGCGGTCGGAGCCGATCCCCTTCCCGACCAGCCCGCCCGTCGCGAGGACGAACTGGTCGGCGGCGAACGGAATCGACGCGCCGTTGCGGTCGATCGAGACCGACGCGATCCGACCCTCGGAGCCTCTCTCGCCGTCCGGCTCGTAGTCGACGACGGGGTTGCCCGTCTCCATGCTGACTCCGGCGGCGTCGAGCGCAGCGTAGAGGTCGTCTTCCAGACGGAGACCGGGTAGCGAGGGCGGCCCCATCGGAACCTCGAAGACGGGGACGCCCAGTTGGGTTTCGAGGGACTCGCGGACCGCGGCGGGGTCGTCGTCACCGAGGACGGCGGGGAACCCGACCCGCTCGGCGCCGTCGAGGTGGGGTTGTACCGCGCTCGCGAGCGCGCTGCGTGCGCGACGGGTCGCTCCGGTCCCGGTCTCGACCGGTGCGTCCTCGTCGAGCAGTTTCGCGTAGCGAGTCACCTTCGCGTCGGCGGCCAGACCGCCGGGGAAGGCGATCGTCGCGCCGGACACGTCGAAGGGGACGCCCGCCGCCTCCAGATGGGCGGCCGCGTGGGGCGCGTCGAAGTCGACCAGCGCCTCGAAGCCGACCAGCAGCGCGTCGCGCTCGTCGCTGGCGACGCCGGCGGCGGCGCCGGCGGGGTATCGCGCTGTCGGCTTTATTGTCCCGCCGTGGGTCGGCAGGAGGGCGTTGCGGTCGGTGTGGGCACCGCGGTAGCGGTCGGCCACCTCGTCGAAGACCGCCATCGCCTCGCGGACGCCGTCGACGCCGACGGTCCGGTACGGATGTTCCTCGGCCAACGACGGGATGGCTTCGAAGGGGTCCGCGGCGGGCCGGTCACTGTCGGGCGTGTACCCCAGCACGTCGACGAGCCCCGAGGCCTGTGCGAGCGTGCTCTGTTTGTACGAGAGCAGTCGGACGTCCGCGCCCTCGCGCGCGGCGGCGAGGGCGGCGAACCCGCCCGCGAGCCCGCCCCCGACGACGACGACTTCGGACTCAATCGCCATCGCGCCCTCCGTCGGTCGCGACGCCGGTATCGCCCGCTCGGTCCGTGTCGCCGTGGTCCACCGCGTCGGCCGGCCCGGCGTCGAAGGCCGCGAAGTCGACGGACCCGGGGGCGTCGGCGGGGTCGCGGTCGCGGTTCTGGGTGGTGGCGTGCAGCGCGTAGTTGAGCATCGCCTGGGAGAGTTGCTGGCCCCACAGGGCGTGGCGTTGGCCCTTCCAGCGCTCCTGCAGGAGTTCGTCCCACGCCTCGCGCACGGTGGGTTCGTCGTAGCTGTCCTGTAGTTCCCCGGCCAACCGATGGGCGCAGAAGCCGCCCTGGCAGTTGCCCATCGTGGCGCGGGTGCGGATGCGAACGGCGTTCAGGTCCGATCCCGACCCTTCGATCGCGTCCTGGACCTCCGCGTGCGTGACGGCCTCGCAGTTGCAGACGACCGGGTTCGGGCCGTCGGTGTCGAGCACCTCGTCGGCCCGCGACCCCAGCCGCTCGACGCTGCGGCGGCCGATCGGTGACTGGAGGCCGAACTCGTCCATGTAGTCCCGGAGCACCGAGAAGTCCTCGCTGCCGGGCAAGGGAACGTCGGCGGTCCGGCAGGCGGCGTCGACGCCGAAGCGGTCGCAGACGTGGTCGGAGATCCCCTCGGCCATCATCCGGTAGGTGGTGAACTTCCCGCCGACGATGCTGGTCATGCCGGACAGGTCGTCGCGGTCGTCGTGGTCAAGCAGGAAGAAATCGCGCGTGATGTCGGTCGGGTCGGTGCTGCCCACGTCCGGCGGCTCGTACAGCGGGCGGACGCCCCAAAAGGACCGGATCGTCCGGGCGCCTTCGAGCGCCGGGATCAGCTCCGAGAGCGTGTCGATCATCATGTCGACCTCCCAGCGCTCCTCGGGGTAGTCCTCGGGGTCGTCGACCTCCTCGTCGGTGGTGCCGAGGATCGCCGTCGTCTCGTGGGGGACGACGATATCGGCGTCGCCCTTCGGCCGACAGCGGTTGATCACGGTGTCGACCTGCCGGACGTTCATGATCGTCATCACGCCCTTCGAGGGGCGGACCTCGATGTCGACGCCGGCCATGTCGCCGATCTGGCCCGCCCAGGCGCCGGTCGCGTTGACGACGTGGTCGGCGCGGATCTCCTCGCGACCGCCCTCGGTGCCGTGGACCCGCAAGCCCGGACCGGAGGCGTGTTCGACCTCGACGCCGACGACGTCCCCGTCCTCGACGAGCAGGTCGGTGACCTCGGAGTGGGTCTCGACGCGAGCGCCGTGCTCGACGGCGCTGGCGGCGTTGGCGACGACGAGTCGGAAGGGGTCGACGGCGCCGTCGGGCACCCAGATCGCCTTGTCGATATCCTCGGCGAGGTGGGGCTCCATCGCACGCGCCTCCGCGCCCGAGAGGACCTCGGCGGGGATCCCGCAGGCCTCGCAGCCCTCGAGCTTCTCCTGAAAGTACGCCTCGTCGTCCTCGGGTCGTTTGACGAACAACCCGCCCGTCTCCTCGACGCAGTGACTCGCGATGTCCCGGAGGACACGGTTCTCCTCGATACACTCGCGGGCGCTCGACTGGTCCGACACCGCGTACCGGCCGCCGCTGTGGAGCAACCCGTGCATCCGCCCGGTCGTCCCGTGCGTGAGGTTGCCCTGCTCGACGAGGGTCACGTCGAACCCGCGCATCGCGAGATCCCGCGTGACGCCTGCGCCCGTCGAACCGCCCCCGAGAACCACGATATGGGGTGTGGATGCCATCTGTTCGCACGTTCGTCGCCCACCCACTTTACTTCACCGACGAATCGCTGTCCTCGATAAATAAAATGGTTCTACCTTCTCACCCATCGGCAGTACGGCGATCCGGCCGTGATTACTCCACGGAACACACGTCGTACTCCGATGGACGATCTAGCTTCGCTGTCGCTAACCCGTTCCGATTCGGTGGTAATCGCGGTCGAATACGGCGGCCCGAAGAGGCGTCGCTCTTCCGCTACGTAGCCCCCGGCTTGCGGTACCGGATGCCTACTTTACCAGGCACACCCCAACCGTCAGTAACATTTATAATGATTCCGTATGTTGTTTATCGACAGGGCGGCATTCGAAGTAAATATCCGCCACACACGGAGACAGACAATGGCAGACACGTACATCGGCGCGATAGATCAGGGGACGACCGGCACCCGCTTCATGGTGTTCGACCACGAGGGCCAGGTCGTCGCGAACGCATACGAACAGCACGAGCAGATCTACCCCGAGCCGGGGTGGGTCGAGCACGACCCCATCGAGATCTGGGAGAACACGCAGGAAGTCGTCACGCGGGGGCTGCGCGACGGCGGGCTGGACGCGACCCAGCTAGAGGCGCTGGGGATCACCAACCAGCGGGAGACGACGGTCGTCTGGGACGCCGAGACGGGCAAGCCGGTCCACAACGCGATCGTCTGGCAGGACCGCCGTACCACCGACCGCGTCGAGCAGCTCGAGGAAGAGGACAAGGTCGAGTGGATCCGCGAGAAGACGGGGCTGGAAGCCGACGCCTACTTCGCCGCCACGAAGACCGAGTGGATCCTCGAGAACGCCGAACCGCTGAAGCTCCAGAGCTCTCGCGGCGAGAGCGTCCGCGACCGCGCGGAGGCCGGCGAACTCCGGATGGGCACCATCGACACCTGGCTCATCTACAACCTCACCGGCGAGCACATCACCGACGTGACCAACGCCTCGCGGACCATGCTCTACGACATCGAGGGGCTCAACTGGGACCCCGAACTCCTGGAGGAGTTCGGCGTCCCCGAGTCGATGCTCCCCGAAGTCCGGCCCTCGTCCGACGAGGCGACCTACGGCTCGACCGACGCCGACGGTTTCCTCGGCGCCGAGGTCCCCGTCGCCGGAGCGCTGGGCGACCAACAGGCCGCACTCTTCGGTCAGACCTGCTTCGACGCCGGCGACGCCAAGAACACCTACGGAACCGGGTCGTTCTACCTGATGAACACCGGCGACGAGGCCGTCGCCTCCGAACACGGCCTGCTGACGACCATCGGCTTCCAGCTGTCGGGCGAACCCGTCCAGTACGCGCTCGAAGGATCGATCTTCATCACCGGCGCCGCCATCGAGTGGCTCGAAGACGTCGACCTGATCAACAACGCCGCCCAGACCGCCGAGCTGGCCCGCTCCGTCGAGTCGACAGACGGCGTCTACATGGTCCCGGCCTTCACCGGACTCGGCGCGCCCCACTGGGACGGCCGCGCGCGCGGCACCATCGTCGGGATGACCCGCGGCACCCGGAAGGAACACATCGTCCGGGCGACCCTCGAATCGATCGCTTACCAGACCCGCGACATCGCCGAAGCGATGGAGGCCGATTCGGGCGTCGAGACGACGAGCCTGCGGGTCGACGGCGGCGCGGTCAAGAACAACTTCCTCTGTCAGCTCCAGTCGGACATCATCCAGACCGAGATCGCCCGCCCGGAAGTCGACGAGACGACCGCGCTCGGGTCGGCCTACGCCGCGGGCCTCGCCGTCGGCTACTGGGACTCCGTCGACGAACTGCGGGACAACTGGCAGATCGACCGCGAGTTCGAACCCGAGATGGACGCGAGCGAGGCCGACCGGATGTACGGCCGCTGGGACGACGCCGTCGAGCGCTCGCTCGACTGGGCCCGGGAGGAGTGACCCATGTACGATACGGTCCTCCAGGTGCCGCTCATCGGCATGGAGTGGGAGCAGTTCGCGCTCCTGCTCATCACCGCCCTCGCCGGCGGCGCCTTCGGCGCGGCGCTCGGGGCGCTGCCGGCGTTCATCTTCACCGGCTTCGTCGTCTTCCTCGGTGAGGGCCTCTTGATCCTCGAACGGCAGGTCGGCGGAGCGGTCCCGGCGGTCGGGCCGGGTGAGCTCGCGACCGGCGTGACCGGTGTCATCGGCTTCGGCGCCATCACCGGCCCGCACATCGCGTTCGCGGGCGGCGTCGCGGCCACCGCCTACGCCGGCAAGAAGTACCCCGAGATGGAACCCGAGGGCTGGGACTACCACTTCGGGAAGAACATCCTCTACGCGTTCGGCACCAAGCCGGACATCCTCGCGGTCGGCGCCGTCTTCGGCATCGTCGGCGCGCTCCTCAACCAGTTCTTCGCGGCGATCCTCGTCGTCGGCGGGACGGGTGTCACCGACTCCATCGCGCTGACAGTCGTCGCCAGCGCCTTCCTCGCCCGCATCGTCTTCGGCTACCCGATCGTCGGGCGCTCCGCGGGCGGGAGTCTGCTCGACATGTCCCCCTTCGAGCGCGAGGAGCCCCGCGTGGCCGCCGACGGTGGGGTCGCGAGCGAGGAGAGCGACCCTTCGTCGGAGTTCCGCTCCGACGGTGGCGAGGTCCCGGAGGAACACGCCGGTCGGCTGGCGACCGAGCCGTGGCTCCCCCACCAGTACAAGTGGTCCGGCGTCACCGCCATCGGTCTCGTCGGCGGGATCCTGGGCGGCTACATCTGGCTCCAGACCGGCAGCATCTTCCTCGGCTACGCCATCTCGGCGATGAGCCTGCTGTTCCTGAACCTCGGCGTCGAGAAGATTCCCGTGACCCACCACATCACGCTGCTGGGTTCGGTCGGGGCAGTCGTCGTCGACCCCGTCGCCGGGGGCGTCGTCGCGCTGCTCGCAGCCGGCGTCTTCGGCGCCGTCAGCGGACTACTCGGCGAGGTCACCCAGCGGATCTTCTACGCTCACTCCGACACCCACGTCGACCCGCCCGCGATGGCTATCGCCCTCGCGATGCTCGCCGTCGGCGTCCTCGCGATCGTCGGCGTGTTGCCCAGCGCGGGGTACCTCTGAGCGGCCACGACTCGCTCGACCGGCCCGGGACGACCGGGCCTAATACGAGTGATTTATATCCCGAGACGGAACTGATTCACAACCGTTCGACTGGACTCCCATGGACATCGACGCGCGCATCAAACGACGACAGCGCCGGACCGACGGCCGCCGCCTCGTCGAGGACTACGAGTCGCTGTCGCCCGTCGCTCACGTCGACGAACCTTCGGACCGCGGCCCGACCCTCGAACGGCTGCTCGACCACCTCGACCCCGTCTTCGACGGGAACCTCCCGGGCAACGCCTACGTCTCCGGCCCCTTCGGCGCCGGCAAATCCGCCGTCGTGACCGCCCTGTTCTCCCACCTCGACACCCTCTCGACGGAGACCAGGTCGATCATCCACACGAGCACGCGCGCGGCGACGCCCACCTCGCCCGCGTTCGCCTACGTCGACCTGCGCGAGACGACCAGCGAGTTCGCCTTCTATCACGCGGTCCTCGACGCGCTCGTCGAGGAGTCGGTCCCCGACCACGGCATCTCCACCGCCGACCTGCGCGAGCGGCTCCACGACTTGCTCGGTGGGTCGCGCACCGGCGTCGTCGTCGTCGTCGACCACGTCTGCGAGTCCGAGGGCACCGGAGACGAACAGCTGGTCGAGCTGTTCGCCGGCCTCCCGAGCAACGTCAGCTGGCTCGCCGTCGGCCGCCGCGACCCCGAGGACGTGCCGTTGACCGACTACACCGCGGCCGAGATCCGCGTCGACCGCTACCGCCGCGAGACGCTCGTCGACCTGCTGATGACCCGCGCCTCGCTCGGGGTGGCCCGCCAGGGCCTCGACCACGAACTCGCCCGCCGGATCGCCGAGTGGGCCGACGGCAACGCCCACGACGCGATGGCCGCGCTGTTCGTCGCCGCCGTCCGCGCCACCGAGGACGGACGGACCCGGCTCACCGAAGCGGACGTGACCGCCGCGGTCGAGGAAGTCCCCCGCGAGTCCGTCTCGCTCGGGCGCGTGCTCGCGCTCCCGGCGAACAAACAGCTCGTCCTCCGGGAACTGGTCGATCTGGACCCCGAAGACCGGGCCTCGGTCACCGCGACGACCGAGGCGATCGGCGCCGTCCCCGCCGTGGACCTCTCGCCGGGCACCGTCAAGCGCTACCTCTACGAGATGGCCGAGGTCGGCGTCGTCGAACGCGTCCAGTCGGAGACCACCAACGAACAGGGCCGCCCGCCGAGCCGCGTCGAACTCCGCTTCTCGCCGACGGCGTTCCGTCGGCTGTACGACCTGCGCGGGTGAGCGGCTCGGGAGAACGAGTGTCGGACAGGAGTATTCCCCCCCACCGGGATCGGTAAAACTTATGTTACTTCTCTCGGCCCGGTTAGATCATGTCACTGTCACGAGACGCCCTCCTCTTCGGTATCGCTCTCGTCCTGTTCGGGAACTGGTTGCAGG
Source organism: Halosimplex litoreum (assembly GCF_016065055.1). Classification (NCBI taxonomy): domain Archaea; kingdom Methanobacteriati; phylum Methanobacteriota; class Halobacteria; order Halobacteriales; family Haloarculaceae; genus Halosimplex; species Halosimplex litoreum. Next base: position 3,949,876 of record NZ_CP065856.1, on the reverse strand, counting down.
TCTACGGTCTCGATGCGACTCCGTTCCCGCACGCCGGGGTCGTCCTCGCCGGGCTCGGGTTCGTCGGGAGCGTGGTCTCCGCGCTACACCCGGACACTGCGGATACTTCACCTACTGGCGACGAACCGTGATCGCTTCTCAAAACGAGTTGAACGGCCGGTTCACCGCGTCTGACCGGAGTTATCGCTACCGAACCCGCGAGCGGTCGCCGGTGCCCGCGGTCATCGCACTCGCCAGGGCGCCCTTGACGACCACGTCGTCGCCGAGCGTGGTGAGTTGCACGTCGGGGACGTTCCCGAACACCACTTCGTCGAGGCGCTCGCGGATCGGGTCGAGGGTGCGCTCGGGGTTGTTGAGGGTGACGGCGCCGCCGACGTAGATGACCAGCGGGGCGAAGGCGTGGATCATGTTCGCCGTGGCGACGACGTTCCACTGGGTCACCTGGTCCAAGACGTACCCGGCGAACTCGTCGCCCTCTTCGGCGTGGGCGAACACGTCCGCCGAGGTGAAATCGGCGCTCTCCATCGGCATCGACGTCTCGACGGGGTCCTCGTCGTGTAGCTCCTGAGCGTAGCGGAAGATGTTGTTGCCCGAGCAGTAGGCTTCCCAGTGGCCGTCGATGCCGCAGCCGCAGGTCATGAACCCCTGCGGGTCGACGGTCATGTGCCCGACCTCGCCGGCGTTGCCGTCCCAGCCGCCGACGACGTCGCCGTCGACGCAGACGCCCGCGCCGATGCCGCTAGAGATAGTGAGGTAGATCATGTCGTCGGGGTTGCGGTCGGAGTAGAAGCGCTCGCCGATGACGCCCGCCGTGGTGTCGTTGTGCAGGTAGATATCGTCGCTGTCGACGAGTTCGCCGACGGGACCCGTCAGCGGGATCCGGTCGATCGTATCGGGGAGGTTCGCGGGGTTGTCGATCGCCCCCTCGGCGAGGTCGAGCGGGCCGATAGAGCCGATTCCGACCGCAGCGATCCGCGTCGGGTCGACGTCGGCCTCGTCGGCGGCGCCACGAAGCGCGTCGAGGACCGCCTCTGTGACCGTGATGCCGTTCGGTCCCTGCGGCGTCCCCGTGCGTCGCGACGCGACGACCCGCCCCGTCTCGTCCCCCACGACGGCGCGGATGTTCGTCGCGCCGAGGTCGACCCCTGCGTAGGTGGCCATGGTACCTTATCGGTGTACCCTCCGCTACTTAACTGCACATATTCACCCGCCACCGAGTACCCTTTCGCCCGGCGGGCCGAACGCGCTCGCGGACGGCTCGGCCGAAGAGACGCGAGTCCGCGCGCGTCGGTCGCCGACGGTCGCGTCGGTCGCCGACGGTCGCCACGGTCGTCTCGCGCTGGCTCAGCGATCTCGTGCAGTGCCGCGTTCGCGCGTGCGGCTCTGGATCGCCTCGTCGTAGACGATACCGCGCTCGGCGTCCAGCGTCACGACGGTCCCCGAGTCGACCTCGCGGGGCAGCGACGCGTTGGATATCATCGGCACGTCGAGCTCTCGGGCGACGATCGCCGCGTAACTTGTCATGCCGCCGTGGCGGTCGATCACACCGCCGAGCTTCTCGACGTCGCCGGTGAACTCCCCGTCGAAGTCCTCGGGTACCGCCAGGATCCCGCCCTCCGGAACCTCCGCGAGGTCACCGGTCTCGGTCCAGTGTAGCTCGCCCGAGACCAGTCCCTCGACGACCGAGCGGCCCGACGCGATCGTCTCCGAGGCGACGTGTGCTTTCAGCATGTTCGCCGTGTTCACCCCTTCGAGTTCGGTCATCATCCCCGAGAGGACGACGACAGTGTCGCCGCTGTCGGCCGCGCCCGTGTCCAGCGCCGACTGGACGGCGTCGTTGATGACCGCGTCGGCGCCGTCGGCGGTGTAGGGCGAACTCTGCGGGATGATCCCCCACGACAGCGCGAGTCGGCGGCGGATCTCCTCGCTGGGCGTCGAAGCTACGATCGGGATCGAAGGCCGGAACTTCGCCGCTTTCAGCGCGGTGTAGCCGGACTCGCTCGCCGCGACGATGGCCGCCGCGTCGATGTCTCGCGCGAGGAACCGAGCCGAGCGCGCGAGCGCGTCGGTCTGTGTCTCGTCGGCGTTCGGCACGCGCTGCTCGCGGTTCTCGGCGTACTCCGGCGACTCTTCCACGTCGCGGACGATCCGGTCCATCGTCTCGACCACTCGGACCGGGTGGTCACCGATGGCCGTCTCGCCCGACAGCATCACCGCGTCCGTGCCGTCGAGGACGGCGTTGGCCACGTCCGACGCTTCCGCTCGCGTGGGCCGGCGCGCCGTCACCATCGAGTCGAGCATCTCCGTCGCCGTGATGACGGGGACGCCCTCCTCGTGGCACGTCCGGATGATCCGTTTCTGGATCATCGGCACGTCCTCCAGCGGGCACTCCACGCCCAGATCCCCCCGGGCGACCATGACGCCGTAGGCGGCGTCGATGATCCCGTCGAGGTTCTCGACGGCGACCTCCCGCTCGATCTTCGCGATGACCGGGATGTCCGCGTCGAGTTCGTCCAGCGCGTCGGTGATCTCGTAGACGTCGTCGCCGTCGCGGACGAAACTCGCCGCGACGAAGTCGACCTCCTTGTCGGCGGCCACCTGCAGCTCCTTCCGGTCCTGGTCGGTGATGACCGGGAGATCGAGATCCACGCCGGGGACGTTGACGCCCTTGCGCGCGCCCAGGTCGCCGCCGTTCTCGACCGTCGCGGTCACGACGCCGTCGTCGACGGCGTCGACCGTCGTCTCGATGCGCCCGTCGTCCAGCAGGACCACGTCGCCCGGTTCGACCGCGGAGATGTCGTGAGAGACGCCGATCTCCTCGGGCGTCGCCTCGTCGCCTTCGACGAACCGGACCGTCGTTCCACTCTCGAGGGCGATCTCCTCCGGGATCGGGGCCGTTCGAACCTCCGGGCCCGGCAGGTCGAGCATCGCGGCGACCGGGCGGTCGGTCCGCCGGTCGACCGTTCGGATGCGGTCGACCAGATCCCGCCTGTGTTCGGGCGTCCCGTGACTCGCGTTCATCCGCGCGACGGACATGCCGGCCTTCGCGAGCGCTTCGATGGTCTCCTCGGAGTCGCTGGCCGGTCCCAGCGTACACACTATCTTCGCGCTGCGCATCTCAGATCGATACCCCCGCGAGCGTGAGCGTTCGGTTCATGTGAACGGCTTCCCGCGGGAGGGATATAGGGTTTGTCTACCGTTCTTTATCGCCGGTCGTCGCCGACGACCTCGTGTAGCCCCCAGGGACGAGACGCCGCCCGATGCTACGACCGCCAGTACGCCCGCGTGAGCAGGACGAGCACGGGGAAGACCTCCAGGCGGCCGATCCACATCAGGAAGACCATCAGCAGTTTCGAAACGACAGGAAACCCCTCGAAGTTGGCCATCGGGCCGACGGCGCCGACGCCCGGGCCGACGTTGCCCAGCGTCGCGGCGACGGCGCTGGTGGCCTCGAACGCCGAGAGCGACACCTCGGTGTGGCCGACGACGACGACGATGACGGCCGCGACGCCGAAGATGACGAGATACAACAGTGTGAAGGCGTAGACGCCGCGGATGGTGCCCTCGTCGATAGCGGTGTCGCCGAGGCGGACGGGCTGGACGGCCTCGGGGTGGATCGTGGTGAACAGCTCCCGGGACAGCGACTTGACGATCACGACCCAGCGGATGACCTTGATCGAACCGCCGGTGCTGCCCGCCGAACCGCCGACGAACATGGCGAACAGGAGGACGTACTTGGCGTTTTCTCCCCAGAGCGTGAAGTCCATGCTCGCGTACCCGGTCGTAGTCACGATGGAGACGACCTGGAAGACCGCGTGGCGGACCGACGGTTCGAGGGCGCCCACGAGGGCGTCGTGGCCCGGACCGGTGAAGAGGAGCCCGGCGACCAGCGCCGACAGCACGCCGATGATCCCGAGGTACGAACCGAACTCCACGTCCCCGACCACGGTCCGCAAGTCGCGGTTCCAGCAGTGCCAGAACAGCGCGAAGTTCGTCCCCGCGGCGATCATGAACGGGACGACGAACCACTGGACCACCGCCGAGAAGGCCTCGATCGACATGGCTTCGGGCGAGAACCCTCCGGTCGGCATCGTCGTGAAGCCGTGGGCGACGGCGTTGTACGGGGTCATCTCGGGCGCCATCCCGAGCCGGTGGAAGAGATACAGCCCCAGGATCTCCAGAGCGGTCAGCCCGAGGTACAGTCCCCAGAGGGTGCGGGCCGTCTCGGCGATCCGCGGGGTGAGCTTCTCGATGCCCGGCCCGGGTGCCTCGGCGTCCATCAGCTGGGCGCCGCCGACCGAGAGTTCGGGGAGGATGGCGATGGCGAGGACGACGATGCCCATGCCGCCGAGCCACTGGGAGAGCTGGCGCCACATCAGCAGGGCCCGGGAGTGACTCTCGAAGGAGATCGTTCCCATCACGGTCGACCCGGTGGTGGTGAACCCGCTCATCGACTCGAATAGGGCGTCGACCGGCCACTTCAGCGTCGAGGCCGACCCGTAGGCAGTCAACCATCCCTCCGCGAGATAGGGGACGGCGCCGACGAGGCTGACGAGCAGCCACGTGAGCGCGACCATCAGGAACCCCTCGCGGGCGCCCAGCGCCTCGCCGGGGTCGTCGTGGAGCCGCTCCAGCGAGTACCCGACGACGAGAGCCAGCGGGACGGTGACGAGAAACGCCTCGATACCCCGCCCGTAGTACAGCGCGAGCGCGACCGGGAACAGCATCGGCACCGCGAGCCACTTGACGACGCTGCCGGTGAGGCTGACGCTCGCCCGCCAGTCGACTCGTATCCTGGAGTTCATTGCTACGTGTGTCGAGCGCCGCCGGGTGTGACGCCCGGGGTCCCCCGTTCTTTCACGACAGCACCCGCGCTGGCATAACCTAGTTTCGGTTTCGGCCGCTCCCCGACCCCGACGGTCGCACCGGGACCGACGACGCTACCGCGAGATGCCGCCCTGCTCGCCCGATTCGACGACGCGGTCGACCTCTTCGGGCGTCACGAGCGCGATGTCGCCGGGGATCGTCCGCTTGAGCGACGCCGCCGCGGCGCCGTACTCCAGGGCGTCGGGGACCGACTCGCCGTCGAGCCACGAAGCGAGGAAGCCGCCGACGAACGCGTCGCCGGTGCCGACGGTGTCGTACTCCTCGGCCTCGAAGACGCCCTGTTCGTACACCTCGCCCTCCTGGAGCGCGAGCGACCCCTCGCCGCCGCGGGTGACGAGCGTCAGCTCGAAGTCGAACTCGTCGGCGAGGCCGCGGGCGATGGCCTCGGCGTCGCCCTCGCGGTCGAGGACGTCCCGGGCGTCACGGGCGGCGACGACCAGCACGTCGATGTCGGGGAACAGTTCCTCCAGCGTGTCGCGGGCCTCGGCGTGCGACCAGAGCTTCGACCGGTAGTTCACGTCGAAGACGGTCGTCGTGTCCTCGTCGCCGGCGAGTTCGAGGAGGCCCGCGGTCGTCTCCAGCAGCGTCTCGGAGAGCGCGGGCGTGATACCGGAGGTGTAGAAGGCGTCGGCCTCGGCGATCCGGTCGGTCGCGAGCTCCTCGGCGGTGGCGGTGGTGACCGCCGAATCGGCGCGGTCGTAGATGACGTTCGTCCCGCGGGGCTTGCCGGCCATCTCGACGTAGTAAGTGCCCATCCGGGCCTCGTCGTCCCAGACCACGTCGGCGTCGACGCCGTGGGTGCCCAGCGCGCTGGTCACCCGGCGACCGAGCGGGGAGTCGGGGAGTTTCGACACCCAGGCGGCGTCGAGACCGAGTCGCTCGGCGGCGATCGCGACGTTGCTCTCGGCGCCGGCGACGTGGACGTCGAGTTCGTCCATCGCTTCGAGCCGTTGATGGTCCGGTGGCGAGAGCCTGAGCATCGACTCGCCGACGGTCACGAGATCTGTCATACCCGTCGCTGGGAGGGGACTCGGCATAAATCCGCGGGGATCCGCGGCGCGCGGACGCCGGCAGTCGGACACGGCCTCGCCCCGGGTGCGTCCGACACGACGTCGAGCCGGCTGGATACGTGCATGAGTTGGCCGAGATGTCACCTAGTACTCCAAAGCTATATATGACATAGTCGGACATGGATTTCCATGGGCAACTGGGGCACAGCCGACAGGTCGAGTCAGCGTTCCGGGCGTGGTGCTCGGGATGGCAGTGACTCGAACGCGGGGCATCGACCGACGACAGAACGGAGGCAGGGCATATGAGTAGCGACGACGGTGACGGTGGCGGTGGGGCCATGGGCGCCGTCCGGACGGTCGTTCCGGACTTCGTCAGGAAACGCTTCGCGCTGAAGTTCCTCATCGTGCTGCTGGTGATGGGGCTGGCTATCGGCGCGGTCGGGCTCGTGGGTACCCAGCAGTTCGTCGACCACACGCGCGACCAAGTCGAGAGCGAGTACCGCGGGCTCGCGACCCAGGAGTCGAACCTGGTCGAGCAGTGGCTGGAGAGCAACCGCCTCTCGACGCGGCTGGCCTCCGGTGACCCCGCGTACAGGGGGTCCGACGGGGCCGCGATGTCTCAGACGCTACGGAGTCGCCAATCGAGCCAGATGCCGAGCGACGTGAGCGCGATGCATCTGATCCAGGGCGGTACCGGAGCGACCACGTTCGTCGCCAGCCAGAACGTCGCGCCCGGCTCGGAGGTCGACGGGACGGTCCGCGACTGGGTCACCGAGCGGAGCTTCACCGAGACGAACCAGGTGCAGGTCTCCAGCGTCTACCAGACGCCCAACGGCGTCCCCGTCGTCGGCTTCGCGAGCCTCGTCAACGGCACGACCGAGCGGGTCCTGCTCGTCGAGGTGTCCACGAGCGACATCGCGGGCAACCTCCAGGGGACCGACCGTGCCGAGGGCGGCTTCACCGCGGTCGTCAACGGGAGCGGGGCCGTCCTGATCGACGAGCGGGCGAGCGATCCGGATATGGATGCGGACGCGACGCTCACGACGTACGGCGACCAGAACACCATCGACGCCGCGCTGTCGCTGTCCGAGAACCCCAGCGACGTCGCCCCCAGCCAGACGAACGACCAGGTCATGAGCGAGGAGTACGCGGTCGGCTACGGGCCCGTCCTCGTCCCCGGGAACACCGAGGACTGGGCGGTCCTCGTCCACGCGCCGACGGACGTGCTCTTCGGTGACGTCCAGCAGGTCCAGCAGCTCGGGCTGTTCGCGACCGCCGGGGCCGTGCTCGTGATGCTGGTCATCGGCGCCGCGCTCGGCTACAACACCTCCTCGTCGATCGACCGCCTGAAGGGCAAGGCTCAGGAGATGGAGGAGGGCAACCTCGACGTCGACATCGAGTCGGGCCGCATCGACAGCATCGGCCAGCTCTACGGCGGGTTCGCGTCGATGCGTGACTCCTTGCGCGAGCAGATCGACGAGGCCGAACGCGCCCGGAAGGAGGCGGAGGTCTCCCGCGCCGAGGCCATGGAGCTGTCGAACTACCTGCAGGACCGGGCCGAGGAGTACTCCGAGATCATGCAGGCCTGCGCCCGCGGCGACCTCACCCAGCGGATGGAACCCGAGGGCGAGAACGAGGCGATGGACCAGATCGCCGAGGACTTCAACGAGATGCTGACCGAGCTGGAGATGACGACCGGCCAGCTCAAGACCTTCGCGAGCGAGGTTGAGGAGAGCGGTGAGTCGGTCCAGCAGAGCGCCGAGACGGTCCGCGACGCCAGCGAACAGGTCGCCGACTCCATCCAGCGGATCTCCGACGACGCCTACGACCAGAAGGAGCGTCTGCAGAACATCTCCGAGGAGATGGACGGCGTCGCCGCCCAGCTCGAGGACTTCGCCGCCGACAACCCCAACGTCGACTTCGGGGACTCGCTGGACAGCATCCGCGAGGTCGCAGGCATGATCGAGCAGGCCGCCGACCTCGCCGAGGACACGATGTCCGAGAGCGAGAACGTCGCCGGTGCCGCCGAGGAACAGGCCGCCGAGCTCAACGAGGTCTCCTCGCGCGCCGAGGAACTCACCCGCTACGCCCAGTACCTGGGCGACGGGCTCGGCAACTTCGAGACCGAGGAGGAACACGAGTTCGTCTTCCAGACCGGCGCCGGCTCGCCCGGCCCCGGCGGCCCCGACGCCGACGAACCGGCCGAGGAGTAACGACGTGGTCCGGGCGGCACCCGACCGACGTGGCCGCCCGACCGGATTCGTGTTCCCCGGAGCCGACCCGCTCGATCGCGGGTTCGGGACGGCGCAGGACCCTCTCTACTTTTGGTAGTCGCCGCCGGAGTACGTCCCGTGTCAGAGAGTTCGCAGGAGCGAACGGGGAACGCCGACCTCTGGGCGAGTGGTGTGGTCGCGCTGGGTGCCCTCGCGGTCGCGCTGGTCCCCGGTGTCCCGCCGCTCGTCGGGTTGGTCGTCGGCGTCCCGTTCGTCCTGCTCGTCCCCGGGTACGCGCTGGTCGCCGCCGTCTTCCCACGGGCAGGCGAGACGACGCCCTGGGATGAACGCCGCGTCTTCTGGACGTCGCGGCTCGCGCTGAGCGTCGGCGGGAGCGTCGTCGCGGTCGGCGCGGTCGCGGGCGCCCTCGATTTCACCGTCTGGGGGTTCGCCAGGGAGCCCGTCGCCGTCGGACTGGTCGCGTTCACGGTCGTCGCGGCGGCAGTCGCACGATTCCGTCGAGCACGCGTTCCGGCCGCTGCTCGTGTGACGGTGACGCCCGGAGCCGTGGGAACGCGGTTGCGGTCCGTCGCCGTCGGTGACGGGGTCGCAGGGGCGGCGCTCACCGTCGTCGTGCTCGTGGCCGCGGTCGGCGCGGCGGGCGTCGTCGCCGAGGAGGCCACCTCGACCGCGGAGACGACCGAGCTGTTCGTCGTCGGGGAGGTCGACGGCGAGCGGGTCGCCGGCGCGCATCCGACGAACCTGACGGTCGGTCGACCGGCCGACGTGACGGTCGGCGTCGGGGTCTCGGGGCCGGACTCGTTCGACGGAACCGTCGTCGGCCACCTCGAGCGCGCTGCCGTCGAGGGGGACACCGTCCGCGTCACCCGCCGGTGGGAAGTCGCTCGCTTCGGCGTGTCCGTCGAACCGGGCGACCGCTCGCTCGTCGAGCACACGGTCACGCCGAGGCGACCCGGAGACCCGCTCCGGCTGACCTATCGGCTGTACCCCGACGGCGCCGACCGGCCGCTCCGCGAGGTTCACGTCTGGGTCGCGGTAGCGCCGACCTGAGGGTCACTAGCCGATACCTATTTGGTATACATTAGCGTATTAACGCAGTAGAAACGTACCCCGGGTGGGTTACGAGGAGCGGAGAGTGAAAGAGATACAGTCACGACAGGACAGCGGCATCGACGTTCTGAAATCGATCGAATCGACGGAGCGCGGACGGACGGTCACGCTGACGATCGAGTCCGACGCGGACGAGTCGGTCTCGGTCCGCGTCGTCGATCCGGTTCCGGCGACGGCGACGGTCGTCGATCCGGTCGACGAAGCGTCGGCGGACGGCGTGACCGGCGGAGGCGAGCTGGTCGTCGAGACGACGCTGGCGGCGGGAACGGCCGAACGGCTACGCTACCGACTGGTCGGTGGCCCAGCGACGCTCCCGGCCGTGACCGTCGAACGACTACGAGGCGGCCAGTCGGCGACCGAGCCGACCGAGACGATCGGTCGGTGGCTCCCGACGGAGGGCCCGGGTTCCCCCCTCGCGATCGACACGACCGAGCGGGATTCGGAGGGGAACGGCGACCGCCGCGACGACGAGGCGTCCTCGCCCGGGATCGGGCTGGTCGGCGTCCGGTCGTCCGGGCGGGGTGAGGCGACACAGCCGAGCGCATCGGCCCCGCGACCCGGCCTCGAGACCCTGTCGGATATCGCGGTGGGGTTCGTCGTCACCCGTTCGAACCAGGACGCGGCGTTGCGGACGGCGATGCGTGCGGGCCAGCGGGGTCACCCGACCTTCGCCGTGATCCGTGCGCCGGACCCGGGCGGCGAGCTGGCGGCGACGCTCGAATCGGTCGGCGTGACGGTCCTCGAAGTCCCGGGGGCGGAGACGACCCGCGCCGAGCTGAACCGCGTCCTGTCGACGGCGGCGCGCGAGCGGGGCTTGGCCGGTCTCGTTCTCCAGACCGGCGACTGCCCGCGGATCGACTACGACCGGTCGCTGGCCGCCCTCGACAGCGCGAACTACGAGGTGGTCGCCGTCCCCGAGACGTGGAGCGACGAGACCGACGATCCGCTGGTCGTCGTCGCGATCCCGGCGTACGACGCGGCCGGGAGCGTCGGCGAGGTGGTCGAACGAGCCAGCGCGTTCGCGGACGAAGTGATCGTCGTCGACGACGGCAGTGCCGACGAGACGGCCGCCCGGGCGCGCGAAGCCGGCGCGACGGTGGTCGTTCACGACCGCAACCGCGGCTACGGCGGCGCGCTCAAGACCGCCTTTCGGGAGGCGGCGGACCGCAACGCACACAACCTCGTCGTCATCGACGCCGACGGGCAACACGACCCCGCGGACATCCCGACGCTCGTCGAGACGAGCAAGACCGAGCGGGCCGACATCGTCATCGGGAGCCGGTACGTCGGCGGCGAGACGCGGATCCCGTTCGTCCGGTCGATCGGCCTCGCGGTCATCAACAACCTGACCAACGTGAGCCTCGGGAACCTGCGCCCGAGCGGCTGGATCCGCGACACTCAGAGCGGGTACCGCAGCTACGGCCGGCGGGCGATCCGCTCGCTGGCCGCCGACCGCGCGATCGGCGACAACATGGGCGCCAGCACGGACATCCTCTATCACGCCCACCGCAACCGGCTCAGCGTCGCGGAGGTCGGGACGACCATCTCCTACGACGTGCCCGAATCGAGCACGCAGGGGTCGCTGTCCCACGGGATCGACCTCGTGCGGAACATCCTCTGGACCGTCGAGTACGGCCGACCGCTGCTGGTCGTCGGTCTGCCGGGCCTGCTGCTGACGCTCCTCGGCGTGGCCGTCGGCCTCGGCGCGCTCGTCCGATACGACGGTGGCGGCGGGCTCGCCCCGGTACAGCTCGGTATCGCCACACTCGTCCTCGTCGGTGGCGTGCTGGTCTGTGTCGCCGCACTCGTCATGCACATCCTGAACGCCCATCCCGCCGTCAGAAACCTCCAGCAGTGACTCGCGGGGACCGGGTCGAACGGGGGGAAGGGCTAAACGCGAGCGGCCGGACGAGAGGAGTATGAGACCGAACCAGCGCGGGCTGACCCCCGTGGTCGGCGGTGGTCGCCGTGGATGACGCCGTCCACGTCGCGGCCGGCGGCAGGCGCCGCGACCGCGTCGGTCGACGCGCGCCGGCGACCGCCTTCGCGCTCGTCGGCGTCGCGCTCCTCGCGGGCGGGGTCGCCCTCCCGGACTGGGACACGCTCCTGTTCGTCTGGGGCGGGACGGCGCTGTTCGTCGCCCTCTTCGTCGGGCTGGTCGCCGCCGAACCGACGGTACCGGCGACCGTCGCCGGAGACATCTACACTGTCGCGGCCGCGCGCGCCCGTCCCGACGCCGCCGCTCCCCAGCGCTACGTCCCGACCGAGTCCGGCGTCCGGTTCGCGTCCGGCGGCGAACCCGTCGGCGTCCGGCTGCTGGCCGGAGTCCGGACCGACGAGGCGGCCGAGACGCCGGCGGCCCGCGCGGCGACGCTGGTCGACGCGGTCGTCAACCACCTCGAACTGGCCGAGCGGGCCGCGGCGACCGTCGACGAGTCGAGCGCGGAGCTGACCGCGCGGTCCCGGCTCGCGACCGACGAACTGTACGACCACCCCGTCGCGTCGGCGTTCGCGGTCGGGATAGTCGAGGCCGTCGACCGCCCGGCCACCGTCGAGAGCGCCGTCACCGACGACGGGCTGGTCGTCACCTGCCGGTGGGACGGCGGCGAGGACGTTCCGGATGCGGCCGCTCCGGGCGAAGCCGGTCCGGCCGCGAACGAGCCGCGGGTCACCGACGAGGAACGCTGACTCGGGGGCGCCCGCCGACCGATATCGACCGGTCTCAGAGCGCTGCGAGCAGCTTCTCGGCGGTCCGAACGACGACGAGCGCGAGGAAGACGACGCTCCCGAGGAGGAGCGGCCACCTGAGCCGGCGGCGCCACGGCGGCGTCACGTGGACGGGCGCCGTCAGCGTCGCGACCGTGACGAGCGCGAGGAATCCGACCAGAAACGCGCGTTCGAGCGTCAGCGCCCCGAGCGAGGCCAGTCCCGCGACGCAGAGGAGGGTCGCGTACAGCTGTGTCCGGAGGAATCGGTACTGTCTCGGGGTCGGCACGGCGCCCCCTACACCGCCGACCGGTATAACGACGTGGGGTCGGCGTCGTTCCGGGGCAGTCGCCGTTCCGGGACCGGCGCTCGCGGGCGTCGATGCCCGATCGGACGGTCTCGCCCGTCATCCGGGTCGTTGAAGCCGCTGGAGCCCGTCTGCCAGGTATCGATGTACCCCTGGGGCCACGCCGCCTTCGCGTACCTGCTGTTCGTCGGGCTCGCGCTGCTGGCCCATCGCCGCGTCTCGCGCGCGCAGCTGATCGGCGTCCTGGTCGCCAGTCAGCTCCCCGACCTGATCGACAAGCCGCTGGCGTGGTGGGTGCCCCTGCTCCCCTCCGGACGGTCGCTGGGCCACTCGCTGCTGTTCGCGCTGCCGCTGATCGTCACGGTCGGCGTGGTCGCCCACCGCGCGGGCCACTTCGGCGTGGCGCCGGCCGTCGCCGTGGGCTATCTCAGCCACCTGCTCGGCGACGCCTACGTCGAGATCTACTTCTGGCGCGTCGACGAGCTGACGTACCTCCTGTGGCCGGTGTTGGCCCCCTACCCCTACGACACCCCAGTCGACATCTTCGCGCTACTGAACGCGGTGGCGATTCCGGACCTGATCGCGGCGTCGATCGCGGGGATCGTCGGCTGTGCGGTGTTCGCGGTCCACTTCGCGGTCGCGCCGTGGTGGTCGTCGCCCGGGTGACGACCCGCGCCTATATATCGCCGCGGAGCGCACGTCGGGGCGTGCGAGGGTCACTCGAAGGTCGGACGGCGCTGGTTACCGGTGGTGGTGGCTTCGTCGGGAGCCACATCGTCGACGCGCTCGTCCCCGAGACCGACGTGGTCGTACTCGACAGCTTCGTCCGCGGCGACCGCGAGCGGGTCCCGGACGGCGTGCGCGTCGTCGAGGCTGACGTACGCGACGAGGACGCGGTCGCGGCGGCGGTCGACGGCGTCGACGTCGTCTTCCACCAGGCCGCGATCGTCAGCGTGGCCCAATCTGTCGAGGACCCGACGACCAGTCACGCCGTCAACGTCGACGGGACGCTCGCGGTACTCGAAGCCGCGCGGCGGGCCGACGCGCGCGTCGTCTTCGCTTCCTCGGCGGCCATCTACGGCGAGCCGGAATCGGTCCCGGTCGACGAGCGCCACCCGAAGGAACCGGCCTCGCCCTACGGCCTGGAGAAGCTCGCCGGCGACCACTACTGTCGGCTCTACGCCGACCTCTACGACCTGTCGACGGTCGCGCTGCGCTACTTCAACGTCTACGGCCCACGGCAGGCCGGCGGCGACTACGCCGGCGCGATCACGGCCTTCGCCGAGCAGGCGCGAGCCGGCGGCCCGCTCCGGGTCGACGGCGACGGCGAGCAGACTCGCGACTTCGTCGACGTCGCAGACGTGGTCCAGGCGAACCTGCTCGCGGCGACCACCGACGCGACCGGCGAGGCGTTCAACGTCGGGACCGGCGAGGCGACGACGATCCGACGGGTCGCGGAGATCGTCCGGGACACCGTCGCACCCGACGTCGAGGTCGTCCACGGCGACCCGCGGTCGGGCGACATCCGCGAGAGCGTCGCCGACGTCGGGAAGGCCCGCGATCGTCTGGGTTACGAGCCGACCGTCCCGCTGACCGAGGGACTCGCCGACCTCCTCGGGTGAGCCGGACTCGCCGACTTCCACGGTCGAACCGAGTGTCGTCCCCGTCGAACCGCGCTCACTCGACGACGACAGTGCCTTTCATCCCCGACTCGTGGGGGACGCAGAAGTACTCGTACTCGCCGGCGACGGCGAAGGTGTGTGCGAACGTCTCGTCGGGACCGACGCTGCCGTCGGGGTAGCTGGACCTGGCCGCCGACTCCTCGTCGAACTCCCCGGAGGCGAAGTATTCGGCGTCCCCCGGGATCCCGTCCTCGTAGGCGGTGACGCTGTGGGCCACCGAACCGACAGCTTCCCAGACGACCGTCGTCCCCCGGTCGACGGTGACCGTCGCCGGATCGAACTTCAGCCCGTCGGTCATCTCGACGGTCACCGGCGCCGGGGTCCCGGGTTCGGTGGGAGGGTCGCCGCCACCGTCGGACCCGTCGCCGCCGTCGGACGAGCAGCCGGCCAGGCCCACGCTGGCCGCGATGGTCGCTCCGGTCGCCCGCAACACCGCTCGTCTGTCGTACATACCGGATACTGGTCGGACACCCGGATAAACACATCCGTCGCTCGCCGGTCGGATGCAACACTTTTGCCGGTCGGTACGGAAGTGAGAGCAAGGTTCACGCCTCGATGACTCCCCGAACGTCGCTCCGTCCCGTCGACTGGCTCGCCCTCGCCGTCCCCGCCGTCGCGGCGGTCGGCCTGGTCGCGCTCGACGCGTTCGCCGTCCTCCCCCGCCCGACGCTCGTCCGCGCCGGGTTCGCGCCCCTGGCGGCGGTCGTCGCCGCCGCGCTCTTCCTGGCGAGCCGCGGGATGGACGACGGGACGACGGATCGACTCGTGCCGGCACTTTCGGGCCCCCTCGCGACGAAAATCGTCATCGCGCTCTGTGCCGGAGCGGTGGTCGCCTCCGCCGAGACGGGCTCGCGCGTGCTCCCCTTCGCGGTCGCGCTCCCGCTGGGCTATCTGCTCGTCGGGCTCCAGCTACGGTCGGAGCCGTCGGTTCCGGCCGTGCTGACGGGGCTGTGGGCGCTGTTCCTGGCGCCGCGACTCGGCAAGTACGTCACGACGGGCGTCTACTTCGGCGGCTCGGACACGCTGGCCCACGTCGGCGCCGTCGAGGCGCTGTTCGCGGCCGGCTACTCGACCGCGCTCCCCCACGGGTACGACCTCTACCCCGTCTATCACTACCTCGTCGGGTCGACGACGGCGTTCTCCGGGCTGCCGGTGTACGACGCGCTCGTCCTGACCGGGATCGGCGCGCTCTCGCTGGTCGTCCCGGTCGTCTACGTCCTGGCCGTGACCGTCTTCGACGACCCCCGCCTCGGGCTGACCGCCGCGCTGGCGGTCACCGTCCTGGAGTTTTTCGCCTACCACGCCGTCTACTTCTTCCCGCAGGCGTTGGCGTCTCTCCTGCTGGTGGTCCTCCTGGCGGTCAACGCCGCGCTGTTCTACGCCGGCGACGAGCGGGGGTACCGCCGGCTCTCCGTGTTCGCGCTCGCGCTGATCGTCGTGATGGTGTTCACTCACCACCTCACCTACCTGCTGTTCGGTGGCGTGGCCGCGGTCGCGCTGGTCGCGGCGCTGGTGCGCCCGTTCGTCTTCGGCGGCGACCTCGGCGACGCCGCGCGGACGCTGCGTTTCAGACGGGTGTTCCCCGGGCTCGTCGGCGGCGTCGTCCTGCTCGCGTACTGGACGTACTCGCCCAGCATCATCGTCGTCGGCATCGTCCAGCTGACCGCCGGGGTGTTGCTGGACGTGGTGTCGGTGCCGGCGCCGCAGCTGCTGGCCTACGGCCAGACCTTGCCGACCGACTCGGTCGACCGGGCCGTCGAGTGGCTGCTGACGCCCACGGGCGTCTACGCCGTCGGACTGGGCGCGGTGCTGTTGGTCGCGGGCTACGAGCTGCTCGACCGCACCGACCGCTACGAGCGAGGGTTCACTCTGACCGCGACCGGGCTCGTTCTCGCCGGACTGCTGCTGCCGGTCCCCGTCGCGATCCCGCAGATCGAGCGCCTCCAGTTCGTGGTGACGCTCGTCGCGGTGTTCCCGGTCGCCGTCGGCCTCCACAGGGCGCTCTCGGCCCCTCGTCGAACCGCGCTCGCCGCGCTGGTCGTCCTCGCGGCGCTGGGCGGCGCGACGACGTTCACCGTCCTCGTCGCCGACGACGTGCCCGGCGTCTACACGGACGAGCCTCGCCAGCAGGTGTCGATGAGCGACGCCGAGTTCGGGGCCGTCGGGTCGACGGGTGCGTTCGCCGACCGCTATCTCGCCGGCGAGGCCGCGACCGACCGGATCACCAATCGGGCCTTCGAGACCACGCCGTACAACGCCACCGAGCGGCTGCGGGTCCGACCGGACGGACTCGCGACCGACGCCTCGTTCCTCGTCGTCCGCAGGGAGTGGCAGCGCCACGTCGTCGCACCGACCGAGAGCCTTCGCGCGGCCGACCAGAACACGTTCGTCGTGTCGCCCGAGCGCTTCGCCGCCGGCGACGCGACGGCCGACAAGGTCTACACCGCCGGCCGGGTGCGGGTGTACCACAGTCCCGGCGGCTTCGAGGGGATCTACGGCGCGAACGGCACCGCGCGGTAGCACGCGCTCCGGACGAGGTACGCGACCGAGAACGGGTGTGGGGAGATCCGGACGGCGCGGGCGAACATCGTCACCGCGCGGTCGTACTCGCCGGCGTCGTGGCAGGCGAGCCCGAGGTCGGTGTACAGCTGGTTGTAGTAGACCGAGAGGTACGGCTGGGCCGCGGGCACCCGCTCGCTGACGAGGTAGCCGAAGCGCTTTGCCTGCGCGCGGTACTCGTCGACGGCCATGCCCGATGCCATCATGCTGGCGTCGTGCCGGCGCCGGGTGAACAGCTCGGGGCAACAGCAGACGCCCGCCTCGGTCGCGGCCTCCAGCGCGTACAGCAGGTCCTCGCCGCGGCGCAGATCCGCCTCGAAGCGGGCGCTCACGCGGTCGGTGTCGACGAGCATCGCCGAGGTCACCTCGTGGAGGTCGCCGACGAACACCTCGTAGACGAAGTCGTCGAGCGCCATCGGTTCGGCCTCGACGCACAGGCCCGCGCCGGTCTCGGCCATCCGGTCGAGCTGCCGTTCGAGTTTGTCGGGTTCCCACAGGTCGTCGGCGTCGAGGAAGGCGACGTAGCGCGTCTCGGCGCGGTCGAGGCCGGCGTTGCGCGCGTCGGCCGGACCGGTCTCGACGTCGTCGACGACGACGGTCTCGGTCGGGACCGACTGGGCCGCGACCGTCGCCTCGGCCTCGGCCAGCATCTCGCGGGGCGTGTAGCGATCGCTGTAGGGGATCACGACCGAGACGGTCGGATAGCCGCCGTCGGCGGCGACGTCGCCCGGCGGGCCGTCCGCGGTGGGTCCGGGTCCCGCGTCGGCCTCACCCATCCATGGCCTCCCGGTGGATCTCGACGAACCGCTCGGCGTGGCGCGCCCACGTCCACTCCTGGTCGATTAGGCGTCGACGTCCCGCGGCGCCCATCTCGCGCAGCCGCTCGGGGTCGTCGAGCAGCTCGTCGAGGACGGCCGTCAGCGTCTCGGGGTCTTTCGGCGGGACGAGCACGCCCGTCTCGCCGTCGGCGACCATCTCCGGGATGCCGCCGACGGCGGATCCGACGACGGGTGTCTCGGCGGCCATCGCCTCGTAGACGACCGTCGGGCGACCTTCGGTCCAGCTGGGGTGGACCAGCGCGTCGGCGGCGACGTGCCAGCGTCGGAGCGCCACCGGATCGAGGCGCCACTGCGAGCGCGCCGGGTGGTCGAGTTCTCCGAGGCGGTCGAGCAGCCACCACCGCAGGTCGCCCTCGTGACCGACGGTCGCGAGCACCACGTCGTCGCGATCCAGCGCGCCGACCGCCGCCACGAGTTCGCGCAGCCCCTTCTGCTCGGTGTAGGCACCGACGAACAGCAGCAGCTTGGTGTCCGGGTCGATCCCCAGCTCCCGCCGGATCTCGGCGCGGCGGTCGGTCGGGAACTTCTCGGGGTCCTCGCCGATCGGGACCGTCTCGACCTTCTCAGCCGGCGCGTACCGCCGCGCCACCTCGGCGAGTTCGTCGCTGACGACCGCGACCGTCGAGGCGTAGTCGATCGTCTCGCGGATACGCGCCTGCACCGGTTCGTTGAACGACTCGAAGTTGTGCAGGTCGACGGCGTGGCTGTTGACCACCAGCGGCACGCCGTGGCGCTTGCAGTATCGCAACATCCCGTAGCCGTCGAGGTAGATGTCGGAGGTGTGGACCACGTCGTGGGGCGTCTCGAAGGTCTCCTCGACGTACTCCGTGACCCGCTTCTGGATGGAGTCGCCCGAGAGGTGGTAGAAGTGACGCTTCGGGACCATGTAGAGGAATCGCGGGTAGTGGGCGACGTAGGTGCCCCAGCGCTCGGTCCGCGGGACGCGGTCGTACTCGGAGTGTGGCCCGACGCGGGGGGCGAACGGCGTCGGAACGACTACGTCCAGGTCCGCCGCCGTCCGGTTGATCGCGTCGAACGAGCGGTGGTTGAACGGCGACCGGACCGGCAGCGAGTGGCTCTGGTGGTGGACACAGCAGGCCAGCACGTCGTAGGGGTCGCCGCTCGCGGCGGCGCCGCTGGGACCGTCCTCGGTCATCGCTCCCCTCCGAGGCGAGCGCGGACGCCCAGCACCGACCAGAAGGCCAGCCGCGCGAGGTCGGCCGGCCGACGGAGAACCCGCCCGTCGAGGTACGCCGCGGCGTCGCCGAACCGGCCTTCCGCGAGGAAGTGGCCGACCAGCCCCATCCGGTGGACGTGACGGACCGGAACACCGCGCGCTTCGAGATCGTCGACGAGGGCCGCGTTGCGGGACAGGTAGCGCGCGTCGTTCTCGACGTAGGCCTCGGCTGGGGCGTCACCGGTGAAGTGGGTCACCGCGAGTGGCTCGGCGACGTGGGCGATCCGGCCCGCCGCGAGGACCCGCAACACCAGGTCCCAGTCCTCGTAGATCGACAGTCCCTCGTCGAAGCCGCCAGCGGCGCGGACGGCCTCGCGCTCGACCAGCAGCGTCGACCCCGGACTCATGAACACCCGCATCGTCACCAGCGCTTCTGCGAGCTCGCGGCCGCCCTCCACCGGGCCGCCGGTTCGGACCACCCGTTCGGAGAAGGCGGCCCCGAGCCGACCGAGCAGCGACAGATCCGCCGTGGCCACGTCGCAGTAGACACCGACCCACTCACCGCCGCGCTCGTCGAGGACGGCGAGTTGTCGTTCGAGCTTCCGTGGGAGCCACTCGTCGTCGGAGTCGAGGAACGCGACGTACTCGCCGGTCGCCGCGTCGACGCCGGTGTTGCGAGCCGCGCTCACGCCCCGGTTTCCCTCGTGGGCGAGATAGCGGACGCGGGGGTCGTCGTAGGCGGCCACGACGGCTTCGGTCCCGTCGTCGCTCCCGTCGTCGACGACGACGACTTCGAGGTCGGTCGTCGTCTGGGCGAGCGCGCTGTCGAGCGCGCGGCCGACCACGTCCGCTCGGCGATAGGCCGGGACGACGACGCTGACGCGCGGGTCCGCCGTCGTGTCCGTGCCGTCAGGCGACGCACCCTCAGACGTCTCTTCACTCACGCATGACCTCCCGGTGGACGGCCGAGAGCTTCTCGGCGTGGGCGCTCCAGGTCCACTCCTGGTCCAGCAGGCGCCGGTGGCCGGCCTCGCCCATCGCTCGCAGCCGCTCGGGCTCGTCCAGTAGCTCCGCCATCGACGCACGGAGAGCGTCGGGGTCGTACGGCGGGACGAGCACGCCGGTCTCGCCGTCGACGACCATCTCCGGGATGCCGCCGACGTTGGAAGCCAGCACCGGGAGCTTCGCGGCCATCGCCTCGTAGATGACCGTCGGGCGTGCCTCGTCGTGGCTCGGGTGAACGAGCAAGTCGGCGGCGACGAACAACCGCCGCAACGCGATCGGGTCCAGCTCCCAGTAGGCGTGGGCGGAGTGGCGAAGCTCGCCCAGTCGGTCGAGGAACCACCACCGCAACGCGCCGCCGTGGCCGACCGCGGCGACTGCGACGTCGTCCCGGTCGAGCGCGTCGAGCGCCGCCGCGAGTTCGCGCACCCCCTTCTCTTTCTCGAAGCGCCCGACGTACAGCAGCACTTCCGTCTCGGAGTCGAACCCCAGTTCGCGCCGTACTGCCGCCCGGCGCTCCGTCGGGTAGAGGTCGGGGTTCTCCCCGATCGGCAGCGTCCGGACACGTTCGGCCGGGGCGAACTGGCGGGCGATACCGGCCAGTTCGTCGCTGACGGTCAGGACCGCCGAACAGTAGTCGATCGTCTCCCGGATCCGCTCGCGGACGCCCTCGTTGAACCGGTCGAAGTTCTTCAGGTCGCCTGCGTGAGAGATCGCGACCATCGGAACGTCGTGGCGCCGGCAGTACGGCAACATCGCGTAGCCGTCCAGGTAGAGCCCACAGACCTGCACCACGTCGTGTGGTGTCTCGAAGGTCTCCTCGACGTAGCGGGTGACCCGCTTCTGGGCCGAGTCGCCCGATACCTGGTAGAGATACCGTTTCGGGAGCGCGTAGAGAAAGCGAGGGTAGTGCACCCGGTAGCTACCCCATCGCTCCGTCTCGGGGACGTGACGGTACTCCGAGTAGGGACCGACCGGCGGGGCGAACGGCGTCGGCGAGACGACGTCGAGCCCGACCCCGGCGCGGTGCAGGGCGTCGAACGACCGGTGGTTGAACGGAGTACGGACTGGAAAGACGTGATTCGGGTGTTCGACCGCACACCCCAGAACCCGGTACGGTGCGTCGCTCGCGGGTGCGTCCGCGTCGGTGCCCGACGTGGTTCCCTCTGATGTGAATATTCCTGACATTTCGACGTGTGGCCGCTGAACGGGCTCGCGATCGGTTTCGAGCCCGCTCGACGGCCGCTCTCGTCAGTACATCAGTCAGACGAGACTTATGTCTTCTGGGCGATGCGGGGTACTGAAGGCTTTTGACCCGATACGCCGTAGCGACTGTCGGTGTCCCCCAACGACGAGCACGAGGGTCGAGGTCGGGCCCGGATCGGCCGCCGGTCGTACCTCGCGCTCGCGGCGGCCGTGTCGGTCGCCGGCTGTTCGATGCTCGGCGGGGACGGTGAACCCACAGATGAGAGACGAGAGCCGACGGACGACGGTGAATCGACTGCGACCGCGACGGAGGCGGCACAGACGGTGACGGCGACCCCGCACACGGGGACCGACGCCGTCGGGGCCGCGGCGGCCGGCGACGTCGTCGCGGTGGCCGCCGACCGCGACTACGTTCGGATATCGACGGCCGACTCGGCGACGCCCGTTCAAGACGGGTTCGACCTCGTCGCGGAGCAGGGCGGCGGCCACGTCTACTTGCCGCCCGGCACGACCCGCAACGAGGGCGCCCTCAGGCCCCACCGGAACACCGGGCTGTACGGGTTCGGAACGAACGTGTCGGCACTCCGGATCACGGGTGCAGGGTCCGACGGGATCCGGTTCGACCGCGACCGCCGCGCCCACTGGGTCGAACTCGACGGGTTCGAGCTGCGTGGTCCGGGCGCGGACTCGCCGACCGGTGTCGCGATCCACTACGTGGACAACGGAACGGAGCCGGTCAGCGACCCCTCGGACCTGCGCGTGGGGCACCTCTACTGCCGGCAGTGGCACGATTCGGTGTACCGCGTCGACGAGGGGGTCGGGCCCTTCCAGTGTCGTCTCGAGTACCTCCGCGCGGACGACTGCGACGCGGGCGACGCCCGAGCCCTGGTCGACTGGCGGTCGACCTACGGCCCGGCCAACTGGTTCGGGACGATCGTCTCCTACCCGAACGACAGCGTCAGCGGCCAGAACACCGACGTGCTCTCCCAGCGCGGCGGCGAACTCACCGTCGGCGACATCTCCGTCGGTGGGACGGCCGGACGGATGGTCGACAAGCGAGCGGGCCGACTCCGGGTCGGTCGCCTCCACTACGAACCCGAGGCCCAGCCCAGCGTACCCGACTCGCTCGTTCGCGTCGCCGGCGTCGGTCAGACTCACGTCGACGACGTCATCGTCGACGCCGGTCGCGTCGAAACCGTCTACGAACTCGGCGACGGCGCCGGCGACGCGGTTCTCTACCGGCCGACGGCCGACCGCGGCGAGGTCACCGGCCCTATCGTCCGCGTCACCGGTCGGCTCCACCCACAGCGCCGGTCCTGGTACTTCGGGTCCGCCGACGAGGTCACCGTCGAGACCTCGACGCGAACCGGGAGCCTCCGCGTGATGGACGAGGCCGGTCGCGGGCTCGGGTGAATCCCCTGGGCTCCGATAGCGTTATTCCTCCACTCCGGGTATCGGACCCTGTGATCTCAGCGTGACGGACCGGCTCGACGGCGGCGGTGGGGTGCGAGGTGACGACGTGGTGGCCGCCGGGACGGACGGAGACGAGTCGGAGGCACAGCTTCGACCGACGGTGACGGTCGTCGTCGTCACGTACAACTCGGTGCCGACGGTGGCCGAGACGCTGGCGTCGCTAACCGACCAGACGTACCCGTCCGACCGGTACGAGGTGGTCGTCGTCGACGGCGGGTCGACGGACGGGACGGCCGAGACGGTCGCCGACTACGGCGTGGAGTTCCTCGTCGAGGACGGAGCGGGTATCGGCGCCTGTCGTAACCGCGGGATCGACCGCGCCGAGAGCGACTACGTGGCGTTCACGGACTCCGACTGCGCGGTCCCGGCCACCTGGCTCGACTCGCTGGTCGACCGGATGGCGACCTACGCCGACGACGCGTTCGTCGTCGGCGTCGGCGGACCGAACCGGCCGTTCCCGACCGATTCGTCGTTCACGAAGCTCGTCGGGAGCTTCCAGGGGACGGTCTTCGGATCCGGGCGCTCGCCCCAGTCGCACGACATCGGCCGCGAGCGCCTCGTCGGTTCGGTCGCCGCCTGCAACGTCCTCTACGACGCCGCCGTCTTCGACTCCGTTCGCTACGACGATTCCGTCAACGTCGGCGAGGACGCCGAGCTGCACTTCCGACTGAGCGAGGCGGGCTATCGCTTCGCCTTCGACCCCGAGATCGCCGTCTCCCATCACCTCTCGCCGACCCTCGGTGCGCTCTGGCGGAAGAACCGCTCGTACGGGACGGCGATGGCGCGTATCCAGCGCCGCCACGGGAAGCTGATCCGGTGGTACTCGTTTCTGCCGACCGCGGCCATCGGCGGCGGGATCGCCGCGGCGGCCGCCGACCTCGCGACGCGACGGGCGCGCTACGTCCCGCTGCTGGCCGCGCTGTTTCTACTGGCGAGCGCCTACGCAACCGTTCAGGTGTACCGCGACCGCGGGACGCCCCTCGCCGCGCTGGTCCCCGTCATCTTCGCCGTCCAGTACCTCGCCTACGGCGTCGGCTTCGCCGAGGGACTCACCGTCGAGGACCCCTGAGCCGAGCCGGCCGCGCCGCCCTCCGGAGGCGCCCGCCCGCTCAGGCACGGTAGATACCGATCGACCAGTGGTGTTCCCCGAGCACCTGGTACCCGAAGCCGATGTTCCCGTCGACCGCGCAGTGGTACCCCTCCCCGTCCCACCAGGGGTCGACGTGGTGCATCGCGCCGGAGTTCCACGCCAGTCCACCGGTCGGCTCCAGGGCGGGCGAGTCGGCTCGCTCGCGGTCCTCGTAGGTCGACGGCGTCAGCTCGGTGATCTCGTAGGGTCGGATCCGCTCGCCGTAGCGGCCGACACAGTCCTGGTAGAAAGCCAGCACCCGGTCGTCGAAGACGAGCGGGCGGCCGCCGGGGCGGGCCGCGGCGGGCCGGTTCTCGACGACTGGATTGGCCTCGTGGGGCGTCCAGTCGGGCGCTTCGAGGTCGTCGCTGTGGTAGGCGTACAGGTCGACGCCGTCGCCCATCAGCGCCCACCAGCGGTCGCCCCAGCGGAAGGGCGCGAAGTCGTGGCGGGGCGTCTCCGGCCGGACGAGGTCGGCGACGGGCTCCCACGCCGTCGGGAACGACTCGGCGCGGTACAGCGTCGCCGGCGCGGGATCCACCGTCTTCGACCACTGGTCGGGCACCATGTAGTGCTCGCCGGCCCAGCGGAAGACGTACGGGAAGGAGAGGTGATACGGGTGTTCGAGGACGACCCGGTCGTAGGTCCACTCGTAGCCGTCGGGGCTCTCCGCGTGGGCGATGGCCGCGGATGGCTCGCGGTCGAGCGTGTACACCTCGAAAAAGCAGTGCCACCGGCCCTCGACGTCGACGAAGAGGAACGGGTCGGCCACGCAGTCGGCGCGGCCGAAGTCGGTCACGTCCGCGGCGGTGATCACGGGGTCGAGATCGCCCGCCGGGAGGAACTCCGACGGAGCCCGTTCGGCGTCGATCGGGTACGAGGGAACCGTCTCGCCGTCGTACAGCCCCGACACGTCGACGGGGTCGGGTCGGAATTCGCCTGCGCCCTTCCGAACGTGCAGCAGTTCGCCGGTGTGCCAGACGGCTCGCTCCAAGACGGTCGATCGCGCCAGTCGTCGGCGGATCCGTACCAACAGCGGGTCCGGGTCGGCGCGGGCGTGAGCGAGCAGCGCGTGTTCGTCGGGCTCGTCGGTCGAGGGCAGTTCGAGCGTCCCCGAGTCGGTCGCCCGGTCGGTCTCTCTCCCGTCCCCACCGTCCCGTCCCTGCCTGTCTGCGCCCATTGTCCGGGTCTACCTCCGGCGGCCGGGGACTTAACCGTCGCCGTCGCTCGGGGCGGTCAGAACCCGGTACCGGCAGACCCCATGGCGCGGAGGCCGCCGTTGGAGCCGTCGCCGTGGGTCACGTCGACGTCGTCGGCTGCACCGAAGTAGAACGACGGGTTCGCCGGGTCGGCCTGCGCGGAGAGGTTGACCACGTTCGTCACGACGTCGGCTTCGGCGCCCAGTTCGATGTAGGGGCCGAGGACCTTCCGGGCGGGGCCGCGACCGTTGTAGTCGTCGTAGCCCAGTTCGTAGACGTAGTCGGCGACGCCGGTCACGTGTTTCAGCGAGTCGACGCTCGCGGTGCCGTGACCGCGCAGCCGGACGATCGCCGGCGGGGTCGTCGGGTTCGTCGTCGGTTCCCAGTGGACGTTGCCGAACTCGACGACGGCGTCCCAGGTCTGGTCGACGGCGATCCCCGAGGAGCCGCCCATGGTGAGGTAGTCGACGGTCTGGGTGCCGCCCCGGGAGAAGAACACGGTCGTGTTCGCCCCGCTCGCGTCGGTGACCGGGTAGGCGGCGATCGTCCCGAACCAGTTGGCCGGGCCGTACCACGACCGGAACTCGAAGAGGCCGTCCTGGTCGCCGGCGTCGCAGCCGTAGACGGTGATCTGGTCGTGGCGACACTGGAACGGACCGACGTCCTCGTCGACGCGATACACGGAGTTGTTCCACCCCCAGAAGACGATTCGACCGACCCGCAGGTCCTGCGTGTCCCTGTTGGTGTGGTGGACGGCGACGCCGGTCTCGGCGGTGCCGCCCGGACCGTTCAGCGCGAAGCCGTCGAGGACGACGCGGCTGGTCCCCGACTCGCGGTCGAATCGGATCCCGTCGACCGGCTGCCCCGTGATCGAGATCTTCGTGACTTCGACCCCGAGCCCGCGGATCTCGGTGTCCTCGTAGGGACGGATCGGCCCCGTCTCCTCGACCACGCCCGGGGGCAGCCGGACCTGCCCGCCGCCGTTTGCCGCGAGGACGTCGAGGGCGTCCTGGACGGGCGTGTCCGATTCGGCCGGCGAGACCGTCCGCAGGTCCGCGAGGTTGCGCGCGACGGCGACGACGTTCCCGCCGAGCAGGAGCTCCGTCAGGCTGCTCCCGCCCGACCCGCCGGAGCCACCCGAGCCGATCGTCCCGAGTTCGATCCAGTCGGAGCCGTCCCCGACGAACACGGCCCCGGTGTCGGTCGCCAGGAACTTCCCCCCGTCCTTTGGCGCGTACTGCGAGCGGTTGGCCTCGGCGTCGCGGACCTCTACGTCCGTGTCGATGCGTTCGAAGTTGCGATTCAGCGGCAGGTTCCAGTCGAGCGTCCCCGCGGAGGGCGTCTCGTAGTCGTGATTCTCGGTCATGATGTCGTCTCCGGGTCGACGCCGCCGTAGCCGAACTCGCCGTACCCCCGCTCCCCGAACTCGTCGTTCGGGATCGGCGTGACGGTCACGCTGTCGGTCGGCGTCGGCGTCTCTGTCGGCGTGTCGGTCGATGTCTCTGTCGGCGTGTCGGTCGGCGTCGGTGTCGCTGTGGGTGTTGAAGTCGCCGACGGCGTCGGCGTGGATGTGGGCGTCGGCGTGGGTGTGGGCGTCGACGTGGGTGTGGGCGTCGGCGTGGGTGTGGGCGTCGACGTGGGTGTGGGCGTCGGCGTGGGTGTGGGCGTCGACGTGGGCGTCTCGCCGTCGAACAGCGCCGTCACGTCCTCGGCGGTCAGCGCGGTGTCGTAGACCCGCACGTCGTCGACGGCCCCGTCCATACCGTAGTACGAGGTGTACCCGTTGTCGCCGTACCCGACGTACAGCGGGCGGTCGCTGTGGACCGCGTCACCGGACTGGGAGTCGTCGCGGGCGACTTCCTCGCCGTCGAGATACAGGACCAGATCGGTCCCGTCCCAGGTGAGGAAGACGTGGTGCCACTCCCCGTCGTCGGTGTCGATCCCCCAGGGATTGACGCTGGCCTGCCCGCTGGCGACGGCGACGTGCCCGCGCAGGCTGTCGGGCGTCTGCACGTCGACGGCGTAGCCCTCGTCACCGTAGCGACGGTCGGCCTTCTGGACGAGCGTCTGGCCGTTGGTACCGGAGTCCGACCGGTACCAGCCGCCGAACGAGAGTTCCGCCGTCGGGCGGAGCGCGGGCGCGTCGGGCACTTCGACGTAGTCCTCGGCCGAGGGTCCGAACCGGGCCCCCGAGGAGTCGAAGACGCCGGGCGTCGAGAGATCCGGGGCGCCGACCACGGTGCCGTCGTTCGACCCGACGCCGTCTGCCACCGTCGAACCGCCCGTCTCCTCGAACCGCCAGTGAGCGACCGGGGTCGGGCGTCCCGACCCGGCGGGCGTCGGCGTCGGAGTGGCCGTCGGTGTCGGCGTCGGCGTCGGAGTCGATGTCGGCGTCGGCGTCGGGGTTGCAGTGTCCGTCGGCGTCGGGGTTGCCGTCGGCGTCGATGTCTGCGTCGCGGTGTCCGTCGGGGTCGGCGTCGCGGTATTCGTTGGCGTCGGCGTGGCGGTGGTCGCCTCCCCGTCGTACAGCGCCGTCACGTCCTCGGCGGTCAGCGCGGTGTCGTAGACGCGCACGTCGTCGACCGCCCCGTCCATATCGTAGACGGTGCTGTAGCTGTTGTCGCCGTACCCGACGTACAGCGGGCGGTCGCTGTGGACCACGTCACCGGACTGGGAGTCGTCGCGGTCGACTTCCTCGCCGTCGAAGTACCCTACGAGGACCTCGCCGTCCCAGGTGAGGAAGACGTGGTGCCACTCGCCGTCGTTGGTGTCGAGCCCCCAGGGGTTGACGCTGGCCTGGCCGCTCTCGACGGCGACGTGCCCGCGCAGGCTGTTGGGCGTCTGCACGTCGACGGCGTAGCCCTCGTCACCGTAGCGACGGTCGGCCTTCTGGACGAGCGTCTGGCTGTTCGCGCCCGAATCGGTCCGGTACCAACCGCCGAACGAGAGCGCACTCGCGGGTCTGAGCGCGCCAGCGTCCGGGACCTCGACGTAGTTGTCCGCCGAGGGACCGAACTCGTAGGCCAGCGAACCGCGGGCGCCGGCGACGCCCTGGCGTGGCGAGCCGCGGACGGCGCCGTCGTTGTCGCCCACGGCGTCGGTCGCCGAGGCGCCGGTGCCGTCGAACGACCAGCGAGCGACGAGTCCGTCGCTCGTCGCTGTGAACGTCGCGACGGCGGCGAGCGCCGGATCGCTCCCCCCTTCGAGTCGGTAGGCCGTCCCGCCGTAGCCGACGCGGTACTCGCCCGGGTCGTCGCCGCCGAGACAGCCCGCGATCGACGCCGAAACGATAGTCGCGGCGCCGGTCGCCCGCAGTAGCGACCGGCGCGAGATGTCCAGCGTCTCCTCGTCCCCCTCGTCGTCCCCCCGTGGTGGGTCGGGTGCCATGCGCAGGTGCTTAAGCTTCGTGTTAATATCACTCTTTCTCCGACAAATGTTCAGATAAAATCAGTATAATACCCGATTGCTGTTACAAATGTTTACTCGTACCGGATCTCGGAGATCGGTTACGAACCGGATGCGAACGACGGGGTAGGCGATCAGGGGACCGACACGTCGGGCGGGCCGGCCGCTCACTCGACGGTGACGCTCTTGGCGAGGTTGCGCGGTTTGTCGATCGAACGGCCCTTGCTGTTGGCGAGGTGGTAGGCGAACAGCTGGAGGTAGACGTTGGCGACCAGCGGTTCCAGCAGTCCGAGGTCGGGGATCGAGAACTGCTCGGCTACGTCTTCCTCGCCGCGGGTGGCCGAGGAGAAGGCGATGACGGGGGCGCCCCGGGCCTGGACCTCGCGGACGTTGTTGGCCGTCTCGTCCGGTCGGGCGCCGTCGGTCAGGAGGGCGAGCACCGGCGTCTCGTCGGTGACCAGCGCGAGCGGGCCGTGTTTGAGTTCGCCGGCGGGGAACCCCTCGGCGTGGTCGTAGGAGATCTCCTTGAGCTTCAGCGCGCCCTCCAGCGCGACGGGCGAACCGAACTGGCGGCCGACGAAGAAGAAAGCCTCGCCATCGGCGTAGTGCTCGGCGACGTCTCTGATGGTCTCCTCGTCGTCGAGGACGCCCTGGACGGCGCCGGGGAGTCGCTGGAGGCCGTCGAGTAGGTCCCCTGCCACCTCGGGGTCGAGTTCGTCCCGGGCGTCGGCGACCGCGACGGCCAACAACGCGAGCGTGACGACCTGCGAGCCGAACGTCTTGGTCGCGGCGACACCGATCTCGGGACCGGCCTGGATGTAGACGGCGTCGTCGCACTCGCGGGCGACCGTCGAGTCGACGGTGTTGGTGACGCCGAGCGTCCGGACGCCCGAGCGCCGCGCCGCCCGCAGCCCGCGCAGGGTGTCGGCGGTCTCGCCGCTCTGGCTGACTCCGACCACGAGCGTGCGGTCAGGCGTGCGCCCGCTGCCGACGGCGTACTCGCTGCCGTACTCGACGGTCGCACGCACGTCCGCCAGCGACTCGATCAGCTGTTTCCCGAACAGGCAGGCGTGATAGGAGGTCCCGCAGGCGACGAGCTGGATCTCGTCGACCTCGCGCAGGAACGACTCGGGCAGCGAGAGGTCCAGATCGACTCGTCCCTCGAAGTCGTCGATCCGACCGGCGATGGCCTGGCGGAGCGACTGGGGCTGCTCGTGGATCTCCTTGAGCATGTAGTGGTCGTAGCCGCCCTTCTCGGCGGCGTCGGCGTCCCACTCGATGGTGTGGCGGGCGCGCTCGACCGGCTCGCCGCCGTGTTCGACGGTGATTCCGTCGCGCGTGACGACGGCGACGTCGCCGTCTTCGAGGTAGGAGACCGAGCGAGTGTGTTCGAGCAGCGGCGTCACGTCGCTGGCGACGAAGTTCTCGCCCTCGCCGTAGCCGACGACGAGCGGGCTGGCCCGCCGCGCGACGACGATCCCGTCGAAGCCGGCGGCGACGACGCCCAGGGCGTAGCTGCCCTCGATGCGCTCGGCGACGCTCGCGACAGCGCTCGGGAGGTCGTGGCCGTCGGCCAGCGCCTCCTCGACGAGGTGGGCGACCACCTCGGTGTCGGTCTCGCTGCGGAAGGTATGGCCCGGTAGCTCCGCTCGCAGGTCGTCGTAGTTGCCCACGATCCCGTTGTGGACGACCGCGACGCGGCCAGAACAGTCGGTGTGGGGATGCGCGTTGGCGTCGGTCGGCGGCCCGTGGGTGCTCCAGCGGGTGTGTCCGATCCCCACCGTCTGCGGGGAGTCGACCGGCAAGTCGAGGTCGCCGACCAGACCGGTGCGCTTGGTGACACTCAGGTCGCCGTTGGCGAGGGCGATCCCCGCCGAGTCGTACCCGCGGTACTCCAGTTTCCGCAGCCCGCTCACGAGGCGTGGCTGTGCCGATTCGTCGCCGACGTAGCCGATGATTCCACACATGATTATCCCCTCCGCACCGTCTCTCGCGAGTCGATCCGACCGTCGAGGACCGTCCCCGCGTCCGCCCGCACGTCACAGCCGACGGTCGTCCCCGGGCGGACGGTCACGTTACCCCGGAGCGTCGCGCGGTCGCCGAGCACGCCGCCCAGTCGCACGTCCTCGTGGACGCGCCCGTCGACGACCACGTCGGCGTCGCCCCCCTCGACGGTGACGTTCGGTCCGACGGAGGCTGATTCGCCGACGACGCAGTCCGAGAGGACCGCCCCGTGCCCGATCTCCGCACCTGGGAGCACGATACAGTTCGAGAGGGTGACGTTCGAGCCGACGCGGACGTTCCGGCCGAGCGCCGTCCCCGGCAGGACCGACACGTGCGAGCCGACCGAGACGGTCTCCGCCAGCGCCGCGTCGCCGGACACCGCGGCCGTCTCGTGGACACCGTCGGGAACGTCGGTACTCCCGCCGTCCCGGAGCCGCGCGGCGTTGGCCGACAACAGGTCCCAGGGGTAGGTCACGTCTTGCCACGAGCCGCCGTGGACCACCGCCGTCAGCAGGCCGTCGTCGGCGAGCGACTGCAGCGCCGTCGCCATCCCGAGGTCGAGGTCGCCCCGAGTGTCCGAGTCGGACGCCTCGACCGCGTCGAACACGCGCTCGTCGAAGACGTAGGCCCCGGCGTTGACGAGGAACGGTGGGTCGGCGGTCGGCTCGGCGGAGACGCCGACGACCGCCTCGCCGTCGAGTTCGACCGCGCCGTACTCCGTGGGTCGCCGCGAGCGCGCGGCCGCGACGGTCGGCCGGCCGCTCGCCTCGTAG
Source organism: Halosimplex litoreum (assembly GCF_016065055.1). Taxonomy (NCBI): domain Archaea; kingdom Methanobacteriati; phylum Methanobacteriota; class Halobacteria; order Halobacteriales; family Haloarculaceae; genus Halosimplex; species Halosimplex litoreum. The sequence goes on along the minus strand of NZ_CP065856.1, from coordinate 3,919,174 downwards.
CGGTCGGTCAAACGCGCGAGCAGGTCCCCGTCGACCGGGCGGTCGCCGTGCAGCGCGAGGAACGGTCCGTCGACGGCCGATTCGGCGAGCGAGAGCGCGTGTGCGGCGCCGAGCTGGTGCTCCTGGACGACGTAGCGGACCGGTACGCCCCAGTCGTCGCCGTCGCCGAAGTGGTCCTGGATGCGGTCCCGGCGGTAGCCGACCACGAGAACGATCTCGTCGGTCCCGGCCTCGATGGCGGTCTCGACGACCGATTCGAGGATCGGCCGGTTGGCCACCGGGAGCATCGGTTTCGGTCGCAGCTCCGTCAGCGGACCGAGCCGACCGCCCCGCCCCGCTGCGAGTATCACTGTTCGCATATCCGGCCTCCATCCGCGTCACAATCCATGTATACGGTACGACTGACTGGAGTATAGCTTTGCCTATCCCGACAGTGTCACGCACAGAACCGGATACGACGCCGATCCGACCGATCTCCGACCTATCGATCACGATCCAGGGGCGAACGGGTCTCTCGGGGTGTCTCGCGGCTGTCCGCTGGCAACGGTTATATCTACGTACTGCGTCAGGACAGTATGGATTCACGAGACGTGCCGGTGGACGACGAGGTCGGAAGCCGAACACGGCGGTCTCTGCTGCGGACTATCGCGGTGACGGGTGTCGCCGGCGCCCTCGCTGGCTGTTCGCTCGCTGGCCGAAGCGGTGGGAGCGGGGACGACACCGAGACACCGGATGGAACCGCGCCACCCGACGCACCGGCGACGGACGTGCCGGCGACCGACGCGCCGGAGCCGTACTTCGAACCGGGACCGACCGTGCGACTGGAGGAAGTCGCGACGGGACTGGTCTCGCCCAGCGCGCTCGTGACCGCCGACGACGGGACCGACAGGCGGTTCGTCCTCGACCAGGTCGGGACGGTCCACGTCATAGAAGGCGACGACCTGCGAGCAGAGCCGTTCCTCGACCTGACCGACCGGCTGGTCGCGGTCGGCGAGGGGCTGCCGAACTGGGTCTCCTACGACGAGCGGGGCCTGCTGGGGATCGCCTTCCACCCCGCGTTCGCGGAGAACCGTCGACTGTACGTCCGCTACAGCGCCCCGAGCGACGACGAGGAGCTCGACCACCGCGAGCGGCTCTCGGAGTTCACCGCCGACGACGACGGTGAACGCGTCGACCCCGGCACCGAGCGGGTCCTGATGGACCTGCCCTGGGCCCGCCCGATCCACCAGGCGGGGACGATCGAGTTCGGGCTGGACGGTTACCTCTACGGGGCGCTCGGGGACGGACTCAATCCGTTCAACGGCCAAGACATCACGGGCGAGCTCAAGGGCGGGATCTTCCGGATCGACGTGGACGGCGGCTCGCCCGACGCACTGCCGGTGGGACGGGGCGAGGACCTCGACGGCGGCGAACGACCGTACGGGATCCCCCAGGACAACCCGCTCGTCGGGGCGGAGGGTCGAGACGAGTACTACGCGTGGGGACTGCGCAACCCCTGGAAGATGGCCTTCAGCGGCGACCGACTGATCGTCGGTGACGTCGGTCAGGCCGAGTGGGAGGAGGTGAACGTTATCGAACGCGGCGCCAACTACGGCTGGCCGTTGCGGGAGGGGCTGCACTGCCACGACCCCCAGACGGGGACCAGCAGCGACGAGGGCTGCGTCGACGAGTCCGAGCGCGGCGAGGCGCTGGTCGACCCGGTGCTGGAGTTCCCGCACTTCGCCGACGACCGGGCGGTCGGGTTCGCCGTCATCGGCGGCCACGTCCACACCGGGTCGGTGTCGGCCGTCGCCGACTCGTATCTGTTCGGCGCCTTCACGAGTTCCTTCGAGGAGCCGGCCGGTCGATTGCTCGCCGCCGACCCCTCCGGGTCGGGACAGTGGCCGGTCCAGGAGATTCAGTTCGCCGACCGCGACCGGCTGGACATCCAGGTCCTCTCGCTGGGTGTGGCCGACGGCGACAGCTACGTCCTCGGGACGCGCGCGGCGCTGGCGGAGGATCCGCTCTCGCAGACCGACGGCGTCGTCTATCGGATCGCGTCGGCCTGACGGCGACGACCGACAGACGCGGGGACTACCCCACCGCGCCGCGGACCCCGCCGAGTACTTTCTCCCGCAGCGACGGCGAGGCGAGCACGCCCGCGCCGTAGACGGCAGCCGAGACGGCGACGACCGCCACCAGGCCGACCGCGGTGTCGACGACGACGACGCGCAGTACGGCGACGATGGCCCCGCCCATGACGAGCGCGGCCAGCGAACACCAGGCCACGTCCGCGACCGGGAATCGGACGGGCAGGAGCCGCCGGAAGAAGTACGCGAGGATCGCCGTGTTGACGACGACCGACAGCAGTGTCGCGAGCGCCGCGCCTTCGAGCCCCAGGCGAGGCACCAGCGCGAGGTTGAGCGCGACGTTCATCGACAGCGAGACGACGGTCGCGATGGCCCCGTACTTCGGTCGGTCGAACGCCTGGATGCCCTTGTCGAGGACGAGGTTCACCGCCTGCGGGAGCTTCTCGACGACGAGGATCACGAACGCGCCGGCGGCGATCACGTACTCGGGCCCGAAGATCACGCCGAGCAGTTCCCGCGAGAGCAGCGCGATGCCGACGACCGAGGGAAGGATGAGCAACAGCGATGTCGTCAGCGAGTCGGAGACGAGCGCCGAGAGCTTCTCGGTGGCGCCGTCTGCCTCGAAGGCGGACAGCTGGGGAAAGAGTGCGCGGGCGAAGACGGTGCTGAACATGATCGCCGTCGTCGTCAGCCGCCAGGCGAGTTCGTAGGCGCCGACCGCGGCCTGGGAGAGAAAGAGGCCGATGACGATCACGTCCATCCAGTTGTAGACGTGACCGCCGAGCCCCCAGATCCCGTTGAACTTCGCGTAGTCGTACAGCGAGCGGAGATGCCGACGGCCGGGCATCGCGAGCGGCGTCTCCAGCCGGAACGTCGCCGTCACGAGCAGGAGGCCGTAGCTCACGAGCAGGCCGTAGACGAGCGCGCGAACGCCGTAGTCCAGCCGGAGGAGCGCGACGGCGACGACGACGAAGGTGAGGCTGCGCAGGAAGTGGAGGACGGCGGTCTGGGCGACTCTGAGCTCGCCGTGGAGGACGTGGACGGCGAGCATCGACAGCTCGAAGACGGCGACGACCGCGACGAGTTCGAGCGCGAGGTCGACGCCGATGTAGGCGGCCAGGGGCTCGCGAGCGGCGAGGACGACCGTCGAGACGACGGCGATGAGCGCGAGTTTCAGCGCGAGGGCGGCCCCGAACATCCGTGCGGGGTCGTCGCCGGCGCTGATGCGCTTCTCGACGGCGCCGCGCAGGCCGAAGTCGACGACCGTCGCCATGGTGTACAGCGTCGCCTCGAAGAGGAAGAACACGCCCAGCGCCGTCGCGCCGAGTTCACGGGCGAAGTAGACGGTGCCGAGGAATCCGAGGGCGGTGTTGACCAGTTCGACGACGAACAGCAGCCCGCTCGCGCGGGCGAGGTTCATCGTTCGGCGGAGTCGCGGGGGCGCGAGCGTCCCGCGTGGGCCACGACCGCGCATCTCAGAGGAGCCCGACCCGTTCGTACCAGGCCACGGTGTCCGCCAGCGCGCGCTCCCACGAGCGCTGTTCGACCGGCGCCCGCGATTCCAGCGGCGGCGCGACCGTCCCGAAGTCCCCGCGTTCGAGGAAGCCCTCGCCGGGCACCGGCGAGATACCGACGCGATACAGCAGGTCCATCGCCGGCTTGATCCCCCAGCGCGTCAGCGCGTAGGGGACGCCGACGACGGTGCTGCTCCCGGGCGCGTGGCGGGCGATCGTCCGCAACACCTGCCCGTTCGAGAGGTTCGGGCCGGTGACGAGGTGGCGACCGGCCGCGTCACCGCGATCGGCGGTCAGGCAGTGGACGAGGCTGTCGACCACGTCGGCGACGTGGACGACGTTGTACTCGTCGTGGGTGTACAGCGGCGGGACGAGCACCCTGTTGGCGGCGATGATCCGGACCACGTCGTAGCGGGTCAGCCGGTAATCGCGCGGCCCGAAGATGTACGTCGGGTACAGCGCCGAGACGGCGAAGGGGTGCTCGCGGCCGAACAGCAGCGCCTCGGACTCGACCTTCGACCGCTGGTAGGGCGACCCCTCGTCGGCGGGCACGTCCGGGTGTGCCCCGATGGTCGAGACGAAGACGAACCGGTCGATATCCGCCGCGGCGGCCACGTCCACGAGGTTCTCGGTCCCGGCAGTGTTGGTGCCTGCCATCTCCGAGGTCTCGTAGACTGCCGCCGCGAGGTGGACGACCGCGTCGGCGCCGGACTCGACCATCGCCGCCCGCAGCGTGTCGGGGTCGCGCAGATCCCCCTCCACAGTTTCGGTCCCCTCGGGGAGCCGAGCCGTCGAGGTGGACGGCCTGACCATCGCGACCGGGTCGACCGTCTCGTCCCCGGTCGCGCCCTCGTCGAGGGCGTGGAGGAGGTTCAGCCCGATGAACCCCGTCGCGCCGGTGACGAGGACTTTCATCGGTCGGCCTCCCGGTCGGATCCGGTCTCCCAGTCGACGCCGGCCGTCTCGTAGACGGAGTCGATCACCTCGGCGACGGCGACGCCACGGCTCGCGGGCGCGGCGGTGTCGGTGTCGCCCGCGGCGGCGTGGTCGGCGAAGTCGTGGATCCGCGCGGTGTGAGCGTCCTCGTCGTTCGCGGGGAAGAGGTCGGCGACCCCGAGGTCGACGATGGGGAGTCGGCCCCCCTCGAAGGCGAACGGCCGGCCGAACACGTCGCCCGCCAGACGCTCGGCGTCGAGTTCGAGCCAGCCCTCGGTCCCGACGACCATGAACCGCGAGACCCCTTCGGTCTGGGTCCAGGTCGTCGAGAGGGTAACGGGCACCCCGTCGAACTTTAGGGAGACGCGCGCGGCGTCTTCGACCGCGCGGTCGCGGAGGTGCCGGACGGAGGCGTCGGTGACCGTCGGGTCCGCCCCGAGGACTTCGAACAGCACGTCCAGCGAGTGGGGCAGGAGGTCGCGAGCGACGCCCCCGCCCGACAGCGACGGGTCGTAATACCAGCCCTGTGTCGGCGGTGCCGAGTGGTGGGCGACGGTCACTTCGACGATATCGCCGAGCAGGTGTTCCTTGAGCAGGCGGAGCGCGCGACGGTAGTTCTCGTAGTACCGGTGGAGGTATCCCACCTGGGTGACGACGCCGGCTTCCGCGGCCGCCTCGGCCATCCGACGCGCGCTCGCGGCGGTCGTTGCCAGCGGTTTCTCACAGAGCACGTGACAGCCCGCCGCGACGGCGTCGAGGAAGATCGGTTCGTGCGTGCTCGGCGGCGTGCAGATGCTGAGGATATCCAGGTCGTGGGCGCGCAACAGCCCGGCGGCGTCGGCGTACCCGGGGAGGCCGGTCGTCCCGGCGACTTCCTCGCGGCGGGCGTCGTCCCGTTCGGCGAAGCCGACGACGGTCGTCCGCGGGTGGTCTGAGAAGGCTGGGACGTGGTAGTCGGTCGCCATCCAGCCGGCGCCGACGACCCCCACGGCCAGTGCGGTCATACGAGTTAGTCGGCGGACGCGGAGATAAACCTACCCGATACGGGCCAGTCGCTCACCGTGCAATTCGGGTCCAGTTACGTCCCGAGCCGTCGAGGACGACCCGATGTGCGCTCTCACGGTGACGGTTCGGAGCTCAGTCGTCGAACTCGACTCCTCCGAGGGGAACGCCGTCGTCACCCAGCAGTCCCGGACCGGCTGCCTGTTCGGATGCCGCGAGTGGCTCGCCGCCTGCGATGTCGCGAGCGACGCGACGCCTCGCTACGTCCGGGCCTGACCCGACGGGACGCTCGTCGACTCGGTGGCGGGAGAGATGTTCGCCGTCTGTGACCGCGAACGTTCCCGACCGCACCTGTTGGTTTCGGCGTACGACCCCCACCGCTTCGAACAGTCGCCACCGAAACAGTCAATCGCACTGCGCTCCGGTCGGAGCGGATCGGTTCGCTCGTCACTCCGTCCGTTCGCGGCGATCGGCGCGTATCGCTCTCGCGACGGCGGTCGTCTGCGGCGCCGAGAGCCGCTCGCGGGCTACCGCCTCGCTGACCCACTCGGCCTCGGTGTGTTCGTCGCTCAGTAGCGGCTCCATCTCGACGGCACTGCAGTGATAGTAGACTGCCAGCCGGTCGTCGCCGTCGTCGTTTCGCCACGCGTGCGCGTGGACCGGTTCGCGTACGGTCGCGTCGATAGCGACCTCCTCAGTGAGCTCCCGACGGAGGCAGTCGGTCACGGCTTCGCCCTCTCTGATCCGGCCGCCTGGGAGTTCCCATCCGTCGTCGCTGGCGCGGCGGATCGTCAGTGTCGTGCCTGCCGGAGAGCAGACCGCGCCCCTGATGCTCGCCGTCGCTCGAAGCAGCCGCTCGTCCATACCACGCCCTCGGTCCACCGCCGCCTCAGTCTACCGGTTCCCGAGCGTGAGCTGTCGGCTCCCGCTTCGGCGGCCCGTTCGCGCGTCGTTTCGTCACCGGTTTCGAGCGGGGCCGTCGAACTTCGTATAGCAGCATGTAGTTTACCGGTAGCACGTCGAACACCGAGTTCTGATAGGTGAGACTGAATGTTTATTCGAACGCCACCCGTGTCGTCGAATTTCCCCGTCGACTCGGACGGGGCGACTCGCTCGAGGAACGCCCGTCTCGAGGCTCGATGCGTCCGCGGACCCGGACCACGGCGACACTGCGTAGGGGTCGAGCGGGGGCGCACACACCGTCGCCCAGAGTCGCTGCTGCGTAGACGGGCCGAGAAACACATAACGCCCCGTTCGGACGGAAAGTGGCTGCGAGCGGGGACAGAGCGGCGTCTAAGCGCCATCTGTGGTCGGTGTCGGCTCGACCCAATCCCGACCACTTCGTCGGGACTCGCAGAGTTCGGTCTCGTCGGAGGAGCGACCGAGTCGGACTCGCGGTCGGCCCACCGGGCACGGTGTTCGACGAGTACGCCACGGCCGCAGAGGGTTCAGCTGCGTTCGTTCACTCGGACGCCGGGGACCGGTCGACGCCAGGCACCGACTTCCGGAACCCGACGAACGATCGAAGTCAGAGGTCGTACTCGCGCCCGGTAGCTGCCGGTCTTCGATCGAGGCGTCACGTAGTTCGCCTTGTCGTGAGGCGTCGGGGGCCCCGACGGACCCCTCCCGGCGGAGAGCGGTTCGCTCCCGGTTGGTGCGACCGCTCCCGAGTCGGGCGAGGCGGATCCGGGCATCGACCGGCCGACCCGTGCCTCGTTACGGAACTCCCAGCCACCACCACCTCTCTGCAGTCTCTCGACGATATCCGGTGGTACAGGGCAGTCCCGTGAGGAGTTAACAGGTCAGACTCGAGGAACACCCACCAGAGAATGTCTCGTGCACTGCCACGTGGGAGTATCCCGGCCCCTGCGTTCGTCGACAGCAGGGTCGACGGAGTTCGTCTGCGGCAGGCGTCACGGCCGGTACTATTCGGCTGTGCCCAGAGTACCGTGTTCCGTCGGTCCGGAGCACCGGGACTATCGGTTCACGGTTGTCCTGAACGGCGAATTCCCTCGCCGTGGACAGGTAGCGGCCAGCCGCCGAGTTCCGCCGCCTCCGCTCCGCGGTCGCACCGTCCGACGGGAGTGTAGGGTCGGTCGGGGCCGCCGGACCCGACGGACTCACCACCGAGTAGGGTTTCGGGCCGTTCGGTCGGTCACGATCCGTCGTCGTCTCATCGCCGACCGAGTGGGTCGACGATCTGGGCGAGTGTGGTCGCATCCCCGCCGAGCGATCGTCGGGGCCCAGAAGGTATCGATCTTCGGAGCCGAGACGTCGGCGCCCGTGAGTCGGTCACTGACCGGTACGAGCCTCGCTCCACGGACCGCCCTGTCTAGTCACTGAAATGATAGGGGTGGAGGGCCGTTCGACCGATCGTCGGTAGCACCGTCTCACCCCGAGAGCAGCTCGAACCGTCTGGGTCTCGATTAACAATTTTTAGTTGTATCTGTGTATAACTCACGACGTTGTTCGACGAGATACACAACTAAAAGTACGAAGTTCCTCGCTATTGTGAGCCGTCACTCACAAATAAGGGTCTTTATCCGGGAGTATGTGATCACGACTTGGAATTCTCCGGTGATTCGGTGTCTGATTCGAGGGCGAGGATGATCGCCGCAAATTCGGAATTTGTCGGCCTGAAATTACTATCACAACTCTTAGTAGTAGGGCAGTCCGCGAAGGCTAACAGCGTTCGAACCAAGTCCTCGCGAGTGTGGATCAGCTTCGTGTGCGAGATCCGCCGCTCTCGGCCCTAACGCTCGAAATTTGGCGGGTGCCGCGAGGGAGGGCGTTCTCGCATGCGCTACCCCCAGGGGTTGCGTGAACGTGAGCCGTCGAACGGCCTTTCGCCGAGAGGGGTAGCACCGGTCACGGCGCACCACCCCCGGCGGCCATCGTCCGGTCGCAGTCAGGGAGTCGACTATCGGAGGTGGCGGAATCACGTACTGATTGTCAATTCGGAGCGCTCGTGGCGCAGTGTATCACTGCGCTTCGAAGCCGGCGACTCGTCGCTGGACGTACTGGTAGCAACCTGTCGGACGAAGGTGTCCGGAGTGAAAAATTTCGCAGTGCTGTCGGAACGGGATTCGACGCTCCCGTGGAGATCGAATCTTTCGGTGGAAACTCGATTCGATGAACAACGGCGGAAGTTCGCCACCGACACAGCGGCGATAGCCGTCGGGACGAGTCACTTACGGTTCTCAGACCCACGTGTGTGACCTCCCGAACGGAATCTTCCATTCTACGGCCGCAGGCGACCCGTTGCAAGGTGGTACCGCTTCCTGGGTGGGATAGCTTTTCGGACCGGACTTTACATCTATCGAGGCGCCTGACCCAGTCTCGAACGTCGTACGCTGTACATCGCATGTCGATATACACAAGGTAGCATCCACAGTCCCGAATAGAGGACGTGAGCATCGACCTCGAGGGGGAGTCGGGGCGATACGGGCCCCACGACCAAGCGCCGTCGGAGGGGGCAACCGGAGTCTCTCGCTCGATCACTGTGAAAGGGACAGTGCGCGTCGATCAGTCGGTCGCTTCCTCGGCCGAGGACTCACGCAGCAACTCCGATTCGTGTCTCCGCTCCTGTCTGATGTCGACTGCCAACCAGACGAACGCAGCGGCCACGATGATTATCACTCCCAGCACGGACGTCGCTGGTTCGGGGAAGAAAAACAGCACCAACCCCAGGATGATCGCGCCACTGACGCCGATCGCTTCCCACCACTTCTCCGCCTGGGAAACCATCCCTACAGTACCTCCTCGGAAGATCGAGCTCCGTGGTTCGAGTTTCTGAACATACGCAGTAGCACTATCGGCGTGTCTGACCATTGTAATCGCGACATTATCGACCCGCAGGGTCCGGACGGGGAAGCGAAAGACAACGATACGTCAACTATCTCTCGAATTCCCCGTACGATATCGATTCGAATTCGTACCGAAGTGACCAGCACGTCGGTCCACCGACCGAGGGTGGAAGCGACCCCACGGACTGCCGTGTCCGCTGCGTACGGTTATTTGTGAGTGGGCGTCTTCGGTTCATCGAGAGAACGTGTACGAACCCGTCGCTCTCCGGAAGATTCGGCAAAATAGCTCGTTTATCAGTGAACGTAGCGGTAGATTGATACTGGTGGCAGTACAGTGAGGATTCGATGGCAGAGTCCGACGTAGACACCTCTCGGACGGCGGTGCGGACGTACGTCCCGGCCTACCAACGCGAGGAGTGGGACGAACACGCCGAGGCGCTCGGGATGAGTCGCAGCGAGTTCGTGCGGACGATGGTCCAGGCAGGTCGGCGGGGCTTCGGCGGTGAAACAACGGGTTCTGACGGTTCCGACGGGACCGAGGTGAGCGCAGACTCGGACGCCAACGGGGCTTCTTCGGGCGCCGACTCCGAGGGCTCGGACCTCGAAGACAGGGTGGTCGACGCGTTGCGTTCGGACGACTACCTGTCGTGGGACCAGCTGCTCGAGGCGGTGACCGACGACATCGAAGCGGGGCTAGAAGACGCCCTCCAGCGGCTCCAGGCCGAGGGACAGATCACCTACAGCGGGCGCAACGGCGGGTACACTATCGATGAGTGAGGTCGAACGCGGGTCGGCCGACACCGAGGACCCTGTCGCGTACTTCCTCGACGACATCACGTTCCAGGGCAAGAGCCGGCGGACGAGAGACGCTTACGAGCGCGTCCTGCGGGAGTTCGAGGCGTATCTGACCGAGCGTACCCTCGGGCTCGACGAGGCGAACCACCGGGACTGCATGGCCTGGATCCACCAGCTACGCGGGTCGGTCGGCGAGAGCACGGTCGCCACGTACGCCTCCTATCTCCACCGCTTCTACGGGTACATGACCGAGGTCGGGGCCTTCGAGGAGAATCCGATGGCGCTCGTTCTGGAGGAGATCGACGAGTCGATCAACGTCGACCCCGAGCGGCGCGACATCACGGTCCCCGCGATGCGGTCGTTCGTGGGCGACGTGACCCATCCGCTGGACAGAGCCGTCGTGATGACACTGCTGAAGACGGGCGTGCGGGCCGGTGAACTGTGTAACCTCGACAGACGAGACCTGTCGCTGACCGAGGCGCCGTTCGAGTGGGACCATCGCCCGCAACTGGACGGCAAGCCCGATTCGATCTACGTCGACGACGCGCCGAGCGCGGGCGAGGAGTACAACGGCCAGCGGCGGACGGCGTCGAACAAACGCAAGCGAGCGACGACGATCCCCGTCGACGACGAGCTCGCCTCTGTGCTCGTCGAGTGGCTGGCCGTGCGACCGGATCCGCGGTCGGAGGCGGATCCCCTGTTCGTGAGCACGACCGACGAGTGGGGCAAACGCCTCACCCCGGACATGGTCCACCACATCGTCGAGAACCACGCACGCGACCAGGGGTGGTATCGAGACGGCGGCGGCGCCGAGGAGAACGTCACACCCCACTACTTCCGCCACTTCTTCACGACGCATCTCCGCGACCGCACCGGCGACCGCGGGATCGTCAAGTACCTCCGGGGCGACGTCGCCCAGGACGTCATCGATACCTACACCCACGACTGGGGCGACCGCGTTCGCCAGATGTACTCCGAGCACGTCTATCGACTCCTCTGAGCCGTCGTCGAAACGCACTCTCCGGTCGGAACTGTCAGAAAGCCGTTTGTTGGCCGATTCGAGCTCGTCCGCTGGTGAACACATAAACCACATTTGGCTATACCAAAATATCGCTCGACGGCTGCGGACGAACGGTCGAAGATCCCCGTCTCGGGCACATTCGCCGGGGATCTCGTCGACGTAGCGAAATCGCCCCGATCGAACGCCCGGATACCACTCCATCTCCCGCGAGCGGGAAAGCCGTCGTCCGAGATCGTGGGGGAGTGAGATCGACTGACACAAAATATAAATAGCAGTGTCCAGAGGTTCCGGTAGATGGACGTACTGTACATCGGCGACCACAAGCTACAGGCAAACGAGTACTTCGTCGGTGCGGACTCGTTCAAGATGTTTCACCAGAAGATCCGGGACTACGAGCCGCTTCTCGAGACGCTGGAGGAAGCGACGGACCTGTCCGTCGACTTCCTCGACGGCCCGGACACGATGACGGACTTTCCCCGGTCCGTCGAGGAACTGGCGGAGTACGACGCGCTGATCATCAGCGACCTCAGTCGCGGCACCCTCGAACCGCACTTCCACCCCGACAGCATCCCCGGGCCGAACCTCCTGCGAATCGTCCGGGACTTCGTCGCGGACGGTGGCGGCCTGGTGTACTGCGGCGGCTGGATGACGTTCCAGGGCTACCAGGGCGTCGGGAACTGGCACGGCACGCCGGTCGCCGACACGCTGCCCGTCGACATCCGACCGATCTACGACGACCGCGTGGAGCGTCCGGAGGGGGCGGCGGTGACGATCGAGGAGCCGGACCATCCCCTACTGGACTCCGTTGGCGACGATTCGCTACCGGTCGTCTACGGGTACAACGAGGTCGCGGGCGTGCGCGACGGCGCGACGGAGCTCGCCACGGTCGACGGGAACCCGCTCCTGGCCGTCTCCGAACACGGCGACGGACGCGTCGTCACTTACACGTCCGACCCCGGCATCCAGTGGGGCCTCGACCTGGTCGAGTGGGACGCCTACGACGAGTTCTGGCTCGACGCGCTCGAGTGGGCGACCCGGCAGTAGCCGCCGCCTCGCTCCCGGGACTCCGGGATGGACGTGCCATTTTCCGTCCGACCGCCGTCGAGACCGCCGAGCAACCGGTCGGGCGACCGCGACGTTCGGCCCCGTGTTGGGAGTCCGCTCTCGGAGGCAGCCGGCCTCTCGACCCGGAATCAGTCCGCGGTTCGGAGAGTCTGGGCCGTCGGCACCTCCCACCCGTACCTCACGGCGAGGACGCGGGTCCCGAACGTAACTGACACGCAGAGGAAAGCCGAGAGCTCTCCCGACGCACCGAGCTGGACTGCGAGCCAGTAGGCGAGACCACCCAGAAACGCGCAACTCGCGTAGAAGTCGTCGAGCAAGACGAAGGGGGACCGATCGAGGAGTACGTCCGCGAACGCCCCGCCGCCGACGGCGTTGACCACCGCGAGCGCGACGACGCCGAACCCGCCGATCTCCGCGTTCGTCGCGACGATCGCGCCTGCGGTCGCGAACGACGCGAGCCCGACCGCGTCCGCGGAGACCGTCACGGGATGGTCGTTTGCCGACTCGACGACGGCGCCGACGCCCACAGCCGCCACCACACCGAACGTTCCGACGGCGATCTCGACCGGTGAACTGAGCGCGAGCGGGACGCGATTCACCAGCAGGTCGCGCGTCGTCCCGCCCGCGAACGCGGTCACGAGACCGACGACGGCGACCCCGAAGAGGTCGAAGCGTTCGCGTATCGCCTTCGTCGCTCCGACGAAGGCGAACGCCGCGAGGCCGACCGCGTTGATGACTGGGAACGGATCCACTGGAATGGCGACAGTGGCGAGGACAATCACACTGTGTTCACCTGTGAACGGAGCGTCGGTCCCCACCGACCTATATCCCGCCGATCCCGCCGTCGGGCACGAGAACCGTGAGGCAGGTGCGACACCGACCGGCTGACCGGACCCTTCGGTCACTCTCCCGGGGGCGGGGAGTCCGCGTGTCGCCGACCGTTCGCCGGACGGAGCGAACGATTAAATATCGCGAGACAGTCTACTCGACGTATCTGCGATGACGTCAGAAGACCTGCCAGACGCGATCGACCTCCGACGCCGGTTGCACGAGTACCCGGAACCGTCGTGGTGTGAGTTCCGCACGACGAGTCGCCTCGTCGACCTCGTGGAGGCCGTCGGCGTCGACGAGTGCCACGTGGGCGAAGACGCAATCGACTCGGCGGCTCGGCTCGGCGTGCCCGACGAGGCAGTCCTCGACGAGTGGCACGAGAAGGCCGCCGAACGGGGCGCTCGTGACGACGTCCTCGACGCCGTCGAGGGTGGAACGACCGGGCTCGTCGCCGTACTGGAGCGAGGTGACGGTCCGGTCGTCGGCCTCCGCGTCGACATCGACGCCCTGCCGGTCGCGGAACCGACCGATGCCGACCACGAACCCGCTGCGAATGGGTTCCGATCCGCCGAGGAGGGTGTCATGCACGCCTGCGGTCACGACGCTCACATGGCCATCGGGGTCGGGACGCTCGCGGAGCTGGCGAACCGGGAGTTCGACGGGACGCTGAAGGTGTTCTTCCAGCCGGCCGAAGAGGTCCTCGGCGGTGGGTGCCCCATGGTCGAAGCCGGCCACGTCGACGACGTGGACTCGCTGTTCGCTGTACACGTCGGCTTCGGGTACCCGACCGGGACGGTCGTCGCCGGGGCCGAGGAGTTCCTGGCGATCCGCCAACGGCGGGCGACGTTCACGGGCGAGTCCGCACACGCGGGCGCGGCGCCACAGGACGGCAGGAACGCCATACGAGCGATGGCGACGGCAGTCGAGAACCTCCACGGGATCCCGCGACACGCGGACGCGCTCACGCGTGTGAACGTGGGCCGGGCCGAGGCCGGTCGGGCTTCGAACGTCGTCGCAGAGCGGGCGGTGATCGAGCTCGAGGCGCGTGCAGGGACCAACCCGGTGCTCGAAGCGATCGACCGACGCGTCGACGGCGTCCTCGAACACGCCGCGGGAATGCACGGCTGCGAGCTATCCGTCGAGACGATCGGGAGAGCGCCGCGGGTGGACAGCGACTCCGCCCTCGCGGCGGTTGTCTGCGAGGCTGCAACGTCCGTCTCGGCCGTCGAGGAGGTCCGTCGACGCGGCGCGTTCGGAGCGAGCGAGGACGCGACGTACCTCATGGACGCCGTCGCGGCGAACGGCGGCCAGTCGACGTACGTCGTCGTCGGGACCGACCATCCCAGCGGCCACCACACGCCCAGGTTCGACGTCGACGAGACGAGCGTCGATATCGGGATCGAAGTGCTCACAGGTGCTATCGAGGCCGAACTGTCTCCGTGACGCCACTCGGCTCGGCGCTCCCGGCCTCTCCCCGTCAGACCGCCGTGGACCCGCTTCAGAACACTTGCCAGCCGCCGTCGACCTGGAGCATCTCGCCCGTCACGTACCCGGCCTGCTCGCTGGCCAGGTAGAGATACGCGGGGGCGAGATCCGCCGGCGTGCCGGCTCGGCCGAGCGGGACCGGCTTGACGAGTTCGTCGTTCGCGACTTTCTCCCTGGCTTCGTCTGCCCAGCCGTCGGTCATCTCCGTCGCGATCTGACCCGGAGCGACGGCGTTGACGCGGATGTCGTGCTCGGCGAGTTCGAGCGCCGACCCCCGCGTGATCATCCGGATCGCGCCCTTCGAGGCGTCGTACTGGACCTGGTCGTACTGGGCGAGGTCGGAGCTGATCGAGGCCGTGTTGAGGACGACCCCGGGGTCGTCGCGGTCTATCATGTCGTTGGCCGCCACCTGCGTGCCGAAGAAGGTACCTCTGACGTTGACCGCGTGGATCCTGTCGAACGTCTCCGGGTCGACCTCCCGGATCGATCCGGAGACGATGATCCCGGCGTTGTTGACCATGACGTCGACGCCGCCGAACTCGCGAGCCGCTGCCACGAGCGTCTCCAGTTGGTCGACGTCGGTCACGTCGGTCCGGACGAACTCGGCGTCACCGCCCTCGTCGCGGACGACCTCGTGAGTCGGGACGTCACCGTCTTTCGGTTCCGGACGGAGGTCGGCGACGATAGTCGTCGCACCGGCCGCCCCGAACTGCAAGGCGATCTCCCGGCCGATACCCGACGCCGCACCAGTGACGACGACTGTCTCTCCGTCGAACCGTGGGTTGAGCTGTCCCATGCGTGAGTGATGCACCGGGCACCCCTTTAGCCTTTGTTGCGCGTCGCCGTCCGTCGCAGTGTCGGCGCGGCGGCTCGTCTCCCTCGCACCGCCGCGTGCGGACGACGGCCAGTCCGTCGCCCGGAGCCACGACTGTCAGGCGTGTGTCCCATCAGTAGCTTCTTAGAAGCGCCCGTCGAAGAGGGACTATGCCGACCGACGCAGGCACGGTAGTGACTGTTACCGGACGTATCGATCCCGACGAGCTGGGGATGGTGATGACCCACGAACACGTCTTCCTGGACATGGTGACGGGGTGGTTCACCCGACCGACGAAGCCCGAGGCCCAGCGGCTCGCGCGAGAGCCGGTCACACTCGAAAACCTGGGGTACGTCCGCACGAACCCGCTGAAGAACAAGGACAACATGCGTCTCGAGTCCACGGAGGAGGCGATCGAGGAACTCGAGCAGTACTACCGCGCCGGTGGGACGACGATAGTCGACGTCACGCCAAAGAGCGCCGGGGCCGACCCGGAGCGGGTCCGGCGGATCGCGCGGACGACCGGGATCCAGTTCGTCCACGGGACCGCCTACTACACTCGCCCGTCCCACACCGACCACGTCGACGACTCGACGCGCGAGGAACTCGAAGCCGAGTTCGTCGACGACGTCCGGTCGGGGATCGCGGAGACGGACGTTCGAGCCGGACAGATCGGCGAGATCGGCCTCTCGGGGACCATCCACCCTCAGGAAGAGAAAGTCCTGCGAGCGGGAGCGACCGCGGCCCGTCGGACGGGTGCGTCGCTCAACATCCACCCGCCGCTGTTCGGGCCCGACCCCTCTCCGGCCGCTGCCCTCGAAGCGCTGGACATCGTCGAAGCGGAGGGGCTCCCACTCGAGAGGGTCGTGGTCAGTCACATGGATCAGGACCACGACGCCATGCAGGACCTCTCGACGCACGAGCGGATCGCCGACCGGGGCGCGTACTTGGAGTTCGACGAGTGGGACGCCTGGGACATGTACATGGCCGACGACGACCACGCGTACCCGTCCGACGCCACTCGGGTCGACGCGGTCGTCGAACTGGTCGACGCCGGCCACGCGGACCGACTCCTGTTCAGCCACGACGTCTGCACGAAGATGCAGCTGACGAAGTACGGCGGGAAGGGCTACGCGTACATCCCGGAGCAGGTACTTCCGTGGCTCCGTGCAGAAGGGGTGTCGGAGACCGCTATCGAGGCGATCGTCGAGGAGAACCCCAAGCGCGTCCTCAGCTTCGTCGAAGCCGAGTAGCGCTCTCAGTCGGCGCTCGTCGCGGTGTCGTTCGGTGCCGTTCGCACTTCGTCGATCGGGTTGCCGGCGATCATCATCTCGACGACCTCGTCTTCGGTCACGTTCGAACTTTCGACCGTCCCGACGCGCTCCCCGTTGTGGAGGACCGTGAGCCGGTCGGTGAGCGAGAAGATCTCCTCGAAGGAGTGGCTGATCAGCAACACGGAGATCCCCTCGTCGCGAAGCGTCTTGACCAGGTCGGTGACGCGCTCTGCGGCGTCGGCCGAGAGCGCCGAGGTCGGCTCGTCCAGGATGATCAGGTCGGGATCCGTGATCAGGGCCCGGCCGATCGCGACCGCCTGTCGCTCACCGCCCGAGAGGAACTCGACCTTCGAGTCGATCGGGACGTCGAAGTTCAGTCGGTCCTGTAGCGTCGCCTCCGCTTCCTCGCGCATCCCTTTCCAGTCGATCACCGGGATCAGCCCGCCCAGCTTTCGGGTCTTCGTCCGACCGAGGAAGATGTTGGCGTCGACCGTCTGCTGGTCGACCAGTGCGAGGTCCTGGTAGACGGTGGCGATCCCGTGAGCCTGTGCCTCTTTGGGGCTGTCGATGGTGACTCGCTCCCCGTCGATCCGGATCTCCCCCTCGTCGGGCTGGTGGATGCCGACGAGCGTCTTGACGAGAGTTGACTTGCCGGCACCGTTGTCGCCGACCAGTCCCATAATCTCGCCGTCTCGGATGTCGAGGTCGACGTCGTTCAGCGCCCGGATCCGACCGAAGCGTTTCCCGATACCTCGCATCTCGACGATCGGTTGGTCGTTGTCAGACATGGTGGGTGGAGCGTGTGGTGTGGTCGTGATACATAGTTCCGTTCAGGCCACGTCGGTGATCCAGTTGCCCCAGAGGTAGTCCGCGTCGAAGTTCTCCTCGGTGACTCTCACCGAGTTCGTGCGGAACCAGGGCACGTCGTCGACGTCCTCGGTCTCCTGTACCTCTCCCGGTGCCCACACGTTCTCGGCCCAGATGTCCTTGCCCGTGGCGTCCTGTGCGGCCGACGACTCGAACGACATCGCGTCGCTCTCGACCGAGTCACCGGGACCGGGGAGGACGCTCTCGTCTTTCCCCGCGTCGAGGTACTCCTTGATGTAGTGGAGCGTGATCGGGCCGTAGAAGTGGACCGGCTGGTCGATCGCGACGTCGACGAACCCGTCGTCGATGGCGGTCAGCGTCGTCGACCCGGCGTCGATCTGGGAGACGATCTTGTGACCGTCCTCGCCCTTGGGGACTTTCATGTCCTGGCGGTCGAGAGCGTTGAGCGTCCCGTTGCCGGTCGTGATGGCGTGGCAGACGAACCCGTCGATGTCGGAATCGCTCTGGAGGAAGTTCGTCACCTTCGTCGTCGTGTCCTGGCGAGTGTTGTTCGTGATGATCTCCCCGGCGATCTCCACGTCGTCGTACTGTTCGAGGCCGGCCACCGTTCCCTCGTGGCGGGCGACGCCGAGTTTCGCCGACTGTTGGATCATCACCTCGACGAGGCGCCCCTCGGGCGCACCGTTTTGCGCTTCCAGTTGCGCCACGGCGTTCTCGGCCGCACGCTGACCCGCTTCGTAGTTCCCGAACGCCGTGTAGAGGTTGAGGTCCGAACTCGACGCGACCGAGTCGACGCTGAACGTGGGGATGCCCTGGTCCGCGGCGTCCTCGACCGGCCCTGCCATGGCCTCCGAGTCGAAGGGATTGACCACGAGAGCGTCGATATCGCTGTTGATGAGGTTTCGGGCGACGGTCACCTGTCGCGTCGGGTCGAGCTCCCCGTCTCCGATGTTCAGTTCGACCCCGAGCTCGTCGGCGTACCACTCGGACGCGCGAGCGAGCGCGGTGAACCACGAGTTCTGCAGCCCGCCGATCTGGAACCCGATCGTGTAGTCGCCGTCA
Source organism: Halosimplex litoreum (assembly GCF_016065055.1). Taxonomy (NCBI): domain Archaea; kingdom Methanobacteriati; phylum Methanobacteriota; class Halobacteria; order Halobacteriales; family Haloarculaceae; genus Halosimplex; species Halosimplex litoreum. The sequence continues at coordinate 3,900,672 of NZ_CP065856.1, read as the reverse complement.
CCGCCGGAGTCGGTGCTGCCGACGGTCGACCCCGAGCCGCCGTCGGAGCTCTGTTCTCCGTCCGTCGGAGTGGAATCCGATTCGCCGCTACAGCCGGCCAGCCCGGCCGCTACGATCGTGCCCGCAGTACCCACACCTTTCAGAAAGGTGCGCCGCTTGTGACTATCTTCCATACACAGAGCGTAGATACCAGCCAGGTATTTAAATTTTGGGTAGTGTGTGTATAGTTCGAGGATAGACCTAATATGTGGACGTACGTTTCTGTAGTTCTCGTTTCTGTAGACACGTGTCATTGCCGGCCCGATAGTACGGTCGGAGGTGGTGGCCCTGTCGTCGGCGCTCGGATCGGCGACGTCCGAGTACCGAGACCGGGCCGACTCGCGAGTTCGCGGTGTCTCGTCGACGAGGCCGAGCGGATTCGCGCGGTCGAAAAGGAGTCGTGCGCTCGGCCCGGCCGTCTCAGACCTGTAGCTTCGCTTTCCGGTACTTCTCGATCCCGGTGTACAGTAGGATGGCGACGAGCAGGATGACCCCGTTGGTCATCCGGATGAGCGTCGGCTGGACCTGCAGCATCACCAGGCCGGCTTCGATGGTGCCGAGTAACAGGACGCCGCCGAGGGCGCCGAGGATGTTCCCACGTCCACCGAAGATACTGATGCCCCCGATGATGGCAGCCGCGAACGCGGGGAACATCTGGTTCTCCCCGAGCGACGGCGTCGCCGCCCCCAGGAAGCCGGTGAACAGCAGGCCGGCGAGGCCGCTGAAGATTCCCGAGAGCACGTAGACCGAGAGGATGACTCGCTTGGTGTTGATCCCCGCTTCACGAGAGGCCTGTTCGTTACCACCGACCGCGTAGATCGAGAGCCCGAACGGCTGGTACTTCAGGACGAAGCCCACCAGGGCGAACGCGGCGAACAGGATCAAGACAGCGAACGGGACGCCGGAGACGATATCACCGCCCCCGACGAAGAGATACGACTCCGGGAGTTCGGTGATCGGATACGTCGACGCCGCGATCGTCGCGCCGCGGAAGATGATGAAGAAGGCGAGCGTCTGCAGGAAGGGATTCACGCCCAGATACGCGACGGAGACGCCGTTCAGTAGCCCGATGGTTCCGCCGACGAGGAGTATCACGGCGATCCCGACGATCCCCGGCGCACCGGGGAACCACTGGGTCATGAACAGCCCGGTGATCATCGCGGAGAACCCAGCGATCGATCCGACCGACAGGTCGAAGTGGCCGCTCAGTAGACAGATCGACTCACCGAGCGCCAGCATCCCGAGGGCCGCACTCGAGAGCAAGAGGAACCGGATGTTCCCGGAAGTGAAGAACGATTCCGGGAGGAGGAACGCGAAGGCGACGAACGTCGCTATCAGGATTGGCCACACCAGATTGTCGAGGAAGAGCAGGACCAGGTCGTCGTTTGCCCCGTCCTCGCCGACCACCTTGTCGACGACAGACATCACGACCCCCCTCCCGAGGGACTCGGCTCCACTGGATCTGCTACCGATACCGAAGTACGATGGCACGTCATGAGTACACTGACGATGCGAACGAAGGGTACAAAAAGATTTTCGATATCCGGATGAGAGCTTCCACTCGACACCCGGTTCCGAAACACCCCGTTCGGTTTGAGTACGGCACCGAGACGGTGAAGCAAGATGCCTACCGCCGAAAGAATTAAATTTTCCAGTGCTATCGATAGCTGTATGAGTGCAGTTAGCGCACTGTTAGTCGGGGAGTCGTGGCAGACGATCGAGTTCCACGTGAAGGGGTTCGATCTGTTCTCGAGTTCGAGTTACACCGAAGCCATCGACTACCTCGAGGCCGCACTGGCTTCCAACGAGATCGACACGACGTACCAGCCGTGTCACGTCGCTGCCTCGTCGTTCCCGGAGACGGCTGCGGAGTTGGGAGCGTACGACGTGGTCGTCCTGAGCGATATCGGATACAACACGCTCGCGGTCCCTCCCGAGACGTTCGGCGACGGAACGCGACGGCCCGATCGGCTCCGCCTGATCGACGAGTTCGTCCGCGACGGTGGCGGGCTGTTGATGATCGGCGGCTACCTCTCCTTCCAGGGGATCGACGGGCGAGCCAACTACGCGGGGACGGTCGTCGAAGACGCTCTCCCGGTCACTATGCAACGGACTGACGACCGGGTCGAACGATCCGACGGTGTCTACCCGGACGTGGTCGAGCCCGACCACCCGGTCCTCGCGGACACTCGGGACGACTGGCCCGACTTTCTCGGGTACAACCGATTCGAGGCGGACGAAGACGCTCGCGAACTCGTTCGTATCGACGAGGACCCGTTCTTGGTGGTCGGCGACCACGAGTCCGGTCGGTCGGCGGCGTTCGCCAGCGACTGCGCGCCCCACTGGGGCCCGATGGAGTTCGTCGAGTGGGAGAGTTACCCGACGCTGTGGGCCAACCTCGTCCGCTGGCTCGCGGGCGACCGCTGATCGGAGCGTCGTCGCCGCGGTCGTCTGATTCGTGTTCTTCGGGACGCTCGCGGGGGAGGGGAGACGAAGCGGAACCGGTGGCCTGACAGCACCGACTCCCGGAGCGGCTACTCGTAGACGTGGAGACTACCGGTCTGATTCGCTTCGATGTACTCCCAGTCGTACTCGACGCCGAGGCCGGGGCCGTCGGGAACCGGGACCGTCCCCTCGTCGTCGATAGTGTCGATCATGTCCGAGTAGTCGCCTTCGTACACGGGCGGCTGGGTGTTCGAGCAGTCCGGATGGACGAGTGCGAGTTCGTAGTAGTTGGCGTTCCGCGCGGCGGCGATGCAGTGGCGCTGGGCTGGGCCCGGCGCGTGGAACTCGACGTCGAGGCCGAATCCCTCGGCGACGCGGGCCCGCTTCATCGCGCCGGTGATCCCACCGTCGTATTCGGGGTCGGCACGGACGAAGTCGGTCGCTTCGTTGGCGACGAAGTCCGTAGCGGGCTCCAGGCCGCGGACGTGCTCGGTCTGGAGGATCGGGGTGTCGAGCTGCTGGCGGAGTTTCCGGTGTCCGTGTTGGGAGATCCCGCCGTCGCGATACGGGTCCTCGTACCAGTAAAAGCCCTCCTCGTCGAGCGCGCGGCCGAGTTTCAGCGCGTCGGCGAACGTCTCGAGTTCGCACGCCGGGTCGTGCATGAGATCCATCTCGTCGCCGACACGCTCGCCGACGGCGTGGACCGCTTCGATCTCGCGGTCGAGGTCTCGCAGCTCGTCGCCGCCACCCCAGCCGTGGATCTTGAACCCACCGTATCCCATCTCCAGGCACGCCTCGGCGAAGTCGGCGAACGCCTCCGGCGAGTCGAGGCCGCCTTCGTCGTCACCGTGGTACGTCGAAGCGTACGCCGGGAGGCGCGTGCGGTAAGTACCGAGGAGTTCGTGGATCGGAGCGTCGTAGTACTTGCCAGCGAAGTCCCAGAGGGCGATGTCGATCGGTCCGATCCCCATCCGGTCGTACTTTCGAAGGGCGCGCTTGGCTTCGCTCCAGAGCTTCTCGCGTTCGAGGGGGTCCTTCCCGATCAGATAGTCGGCGAACGTGTTGATCTGTGCCGCTCCCGGTGAGTTCCCGCCGACGTACTCACCGGCGATCCCCTCGTCGGTGTGGACCCTGATCGCGAAGAGCTTCCGCTCCGTCGTCGACCCGGGCTCGTACACGAGATTGAATCCGTTCCCGTCGACCCCGACGTCGCGGAGCGGGTAATTGAATTCGACACTCTCGATTTTGATTATCTCTGGGCTCACACCACCACTGTCCCAGTAACAATATAAAACTCCTCGGATTCGTTCGACACGAAACCGTGAGAACCGTCGCCGGGCCGACGCTCTCGATTACCGACTCCCCCTGGCCGTATCGTCACGCGGTGACCGAGCGATCTCGTCGTTCCACCTCTCTCAGCCCGTGACTCCGCATTCGAAGGTTCGTCCCAAATATTCGGACGCATTTTCTGGGTGCTCGCTAACGATACCCACGAAAGAGGCCATGCCGAGATTCACCCCTCGAAACGTACGAAATAACGGGACGACCGACTCCTGTTCTCACCGAGATGCGTCGGTCCGTCGCACCCGATCGTCATCCTGGCGACCCACTGGCCGGAGACGTGATACCAGTGGCCGGCACCGGGCCGGTCAGTTGCTGGGCTCGACTCGACGCTCCGGGAGTCCAGAATACTGGAACGGCCGTATCGGCACACAACATATATATGTCTCCGTCCGAATCCGTGGATCAGTGACCGACACCACTTCCCAAGACGACGGAACCCAGTCGCTCTCGGTCGTGCGACAGGCATTCGAAATACTCGAACACCTCACCGACGTGGAGTCGACGGGAGTGACCGAACTGGCGAACGAACTGGACGTTCCGAAAACCACGGCCCACTCCTACCTCAAGACACTCGAGAACACCGGTTACGCGATCAACGAGGACGGACGATACCGGCTTTCGCTCCGGATCCTTCGACATGCGGGGCAACTCCGGCACTCGTTTACCCTCTACCAGGTGGGCCGCTCTCAGGTCGACAGGCTCGCGCGCGAGACGGGTGAGGCCGTGAACCTCGGCGTCCCGGAGGGTGGTGAACGAGTCATCATCTACGGGGCCGAGGGGGAGAACGCGATCTGGGACGACGTACCGATCGGCTCGCGGACCCCGCTCAACCTCACGGCCATCGGAAAAGCGATCCTGTCACACTGGTCCGAGCCCAGGCTCCGGGCCTTTCTGGACGGGCAAGGCCTCGGCGAAGCGACGGAACACTCGCTCAGCGACGAGGACCGCATCGTAGCCGAACTCGAGGAGACCCGAGAGCGAGGCTACTCCGTCGAAGACGAAGAACACATCGTCGGCGTCCGAGCGTTCGGGATGCCGATCAAGCAAAGCGATGGGACCGTCATCGGGGCGATGTCGATCACCGGGCCGACCTCACGACTGTCTCAGACGGAAACGGAAAAACAGCTGGTCAACGAGTTGCGCGAGACGGTCAACATAATCGAGCTTCGACACGAGCAGTACTGACCGGCCGCCCGTCCATCTCCGCAACGGTGGTGTGGAACGAGATTACAGTCGTAGTGCTGTTATTCCAAATTATTACACTCGTAGTGTTGTAATGGGAATTCGGTCGAGCGGGTCGACGCTACTCTGATTCGGAACTTACGTTTTGTATAGATGAACAGCAGTTCGACTACGTGATGTGGTAGACGAAACACATAGATCGGGCAATATAACCAATATTAGTGCCTCTGTGCTGGTCCTAACAGACGTGTTAGGTCAAATAAGTGGATTATATGGATTCAACAATGTGGAACGTTTTGGAAACGTCGCGGCCTACACGGGCCAGAGGAGGGCTCTGCTGCTAGTCGGTCGAGATCGGACGAACGGAACGGATCGATATCCGAGATTGACGGACGCGGCCGTTCGTCGAAGCCGTTCGCGGTGGCGAACGGGTGGTGAGGTCTACGTGTTGAGGTAGACCGTCTTGATCTCGGTGAAGAAGTCGAGACCGGCGTCGCCCTGCTCGCGGTAGGTGTTGGTCGAGGAGTCCTTCACGCCGCCGAAGGGCACGTGAAGCTCGAGACCCGTAGTCTTCTCGTTGACCTTCGCGACACCGGCTTCGGTGCGCTCGACGAACTCGTGGGCCTCGTTCAGGTCGTCGGTGACGACCGACGAGGAGAGACCGTACTCGCTGTCGTTGGCGGTCTCGATGGCGTCGTCGAAGTCCTCGACTTCGGTGACGGCGAGGACCGGGCCGAACACTTCCTCCTGGAAGATGCGCATGTCGCGCTCGACGTCGGAGAAGACCGCAGGGGTGACGTAGTAGCCGTCGTCGTACTCGTCGCCTTCGAGACGCTCGCCGCCGGTCTCGTGGGTCGCGCCCTCGTTGGCCGCTACGTCGACGTATTCGAGCGTGGATTCGAGCTCACTCTGGGTCACGTGGGGACCCATGCCGGGGTCCTCGACGCCGGGACCGATGTCGATGGACTCGGCGTACTCGACGATGCCCTCGACGAACTCGTCGTAGACGTCCGTGTGGACGATGGCGCGGGAGCAGGCGGTACACGCCTGGCCGGTCACGCCGAACGCGCCGGCGCCGACGATTTCGACCGCTTCCTCGACGTCCGCGCTGTCCGTGATGATGGCGGGGTTCTTGCCGCCCATCTCGGCCTGCGCGCGGGCCATGTTGTCGGTGGCCGCGTCGTAGACGTGGTGGCCGACCTCGGAGCTGCCGGTGAACGAGACGGCGTCGATGCCGTCGTTCGAGGTCAGCTCGGCACCGACGTCGCTGCCGGAGCCGGGGACGAAGTTGATGACGCCGTCCGGGAGACCGGCGTCTTCGAGCGCCTGCACGATGGCGCCGGCGGGACCGGGTGCGGCCGAGGCGGGCTTGAGGACGATCGCGTTGCCCGTCGCGAGGGCGGGGGCGATCTTCCAGGCCGGGATGGCGATGGGGTAGTTCCACGGCGTGACGAGGCCGGCGACGCCGAGCGCCTCGCGCTTCGTGTAGACCGACGTGCGGCCGCCGCTCGGACCCTTGCGCTTGCCCGCGTTGTCCGCGGCCTTCGAAGCGTAGTAGTAGAAGATGTCGATGGCTCGCTGGACCTCACCGCCAGCTTCCGAGAGCGTCTTACCCTCTTCGCGGGAGAGCTGCTCGGTCAGTTCCTCCTTGCGCTCTTCGAGGACCGCACCGGTCTCGCGGAGGATCGCGCCGCGGTCCGGTGCCGGCATCGCTTCCCAGTCGCCCTGGGCCTCGTTGGCGGCGTCGATAGCCTTCTGGGCGTCCTCGGTGGAGCCTTTGGCGTACTCGGCGACCGTCTCGCTCGTGTCGGCCGGGTTCTCGACCGCGAACGTGGACCCGTCCTCGGCCGGGACCCACTCGCCGTCGATGTACAGGTTCGTTGTCTCTGTCATGCACGTAATCGGTCGTCTGGCGGCCACTTACGAGTTTCCATACAGGACACGACCTGCCTCGATCTCGATCGCTCGCACGGGTGCCACGCGGTGGGACGATCGGCCGAGCGGATGTGGGAAACTTTAAGCGAGTTACGTCTGGACCTATACTCGTCATGGTCGACTTCGACAAGATCAGCGATCCGAACGCTGAATACACGATGCGGGACCTCTCCGCGGAGACGATGGGCGTCGAGAACGAGCGCGGCGGCACACGCGACGCGGAGATCACCGACGTACAGACCACGATGGTCGACGGCAACTACCCGTGGATCCTCGTGCGCGTCTACACCGACGCCGGCCCGGTCGGCAACGGTGAGTGTTACTGGGGCGGCGGCGACACCGCCATCATCGAGCGGATGAAGCCGTTCCTCGTCGGCGAGAACCCCCTCGACATCGACCGCCTCTACGAGCACATGATCCAGAAGATGTCCGGCGAGGGCTCCATCTCCGGGAAGGTCATCTCCGCTATCTCCGGCGTCGAGATCGCCCTGCACGACGTTGCGGGCAAGCTCACCGACCTGCCGGCCTACCAGCTGCTCGGCGGCAAGTACCGCGACTCCGCGCGCGTCTACTGCGACCTCCACACCGAGGACGAAGCCAACCCGCAGGCCTGCGCCGAAGAGGCCGACCGCGTCGTCTCCGACCTGGGCTACGACGCCATCAAGTTCGACCTCGACGTGCCCTCGGGTCACGAGAAGGACCGTGCCAACCGCCACCTCCGGCCCGGCGAGATCGAGCACAAGGCAGAGATCGTCGAGGCGACGACCGAAGCCGTCGGCGACCGCGCCGACGTGGCCTTCGACTGCCACTGGTCGTACGCCACTGGCAGCGCCAAGCGCCTCGCCAAGCGCCTCGAAGAGTACGACGTGTGGTGGCTCGAGGACGTCGTGCCGCCGGAGAACCACGACGCCCAGCGCGAAGTCACGCAGTCGACCGCGACCCCGCTGGCCACCGGCGAGAACGTCTACCGCACCCACGGCAACCGCGACCTCATCGAGAACGAAGCCATCGACATCATCGCCCCCGACATCCCGCGCGTCGGCGGCATGCGCGAGGGCCGCAAGATCGCAGCCATGGCCGACATGTACTACATCCCCGTCGCCATGCACAACGTCTCCTCGCCCATCGGCACGATGGCGTCCGCGCAGCTCGCCGCGGCCATCCCGAACTCTCTTGCCGTCGAGTACCACTCCTACGAGCTCGGCTGGTGGGAGGACCTGGTCGAAGAGGACAACCTCATCGAGGAAGGTCGGATGGAGATCCCCGAAGAGCCCGGTCTCGGTCTGACGCTCGACTTCGACACCGTCGAGGAGAACATGGTCGAAGGCGAGACGCTGTTCGACGAAGCGTAAGCTTCGTCGGGCACGCTGAGCTTTGCTCAGCGGAGTTTGACGAGGCCTAAGCCTCGTCAAGCCGGCGAATCTTCGATTCGACTCGTTCGACGAGGCCTGCGCCTCCTCGTGCCGGCGACGCTTCGCGTCGACACGTGCGACGGAGGCTATGTCCCGTCGAACCACCCGACCGTCGGTCCACCCCGAGCGGACCCGGCACAGGTAGAGCCGTTTTCCACGTTCCGATGCGTTCTCTCGAGCGACGTCACACGAAAAGACGTGTCACTCGTTCGAACACTCTGGCCGCGAAACGGCGATATCTCCCGATCCGCACCGACGAGATCGAAACGATACAGAACGAAGTTCGGAGGAAGGGAACAGGTAAGTGCGACGGCGCGAATCCTTCCGTATGGACGAGCCGAAACACCCGGTCACGACGGTCGACCGAACGTTACAGATCGTCGAGATCATCCAGGAACTCGACGGTGCGGGCGTCTCGGAGGTCGCAGAGCGGGTCGACGTGGGCAAGAGCGCGGTGCACAACCACCTCAACACGCTCGCCAATCGCGAGTACGTCGTCAAGGAGGGCGACGAGTATCACATCGGCCTCGCGTTCCTCGGGCTGGGCGCGTACGCTCGCAAGCGCAACGAGATCTTCGACGCCGCCCACGCCGAGGTCGACAAGCTCGCCGACGAGACGGGCGAACTCGTCAACCTCCTCGTCGAGAAGAGCGGCCAGGGCATCTACCTCTACCAGGCTCAGGGCGACAACGCCGTCGAACTCGACACCTACGAGGGCAAGCGCGTCAACCTCCACTGCACCGGCCTCGGAAAGGCCATCCTGGGCTTTCGCCCCGAAGACGAAGTCGAGGCGATCCTCGACGACCACGGTATGCCCGCCGAGACCGAACACACCATCACCGATCCCGACACGTTCTTCGAGGAGCTCGCCGAGGTCCGCGAGCAGGGCTACGCCATCGACGAGGAGGAACGGCTCAACGGCCTCCGCTGCGTCGCCGCGCCTATCACCGACGACGACGACCGCGCCATCGCCGCCATCAGCGTCTCTTGCCCCGTCCACCGCGTCGACGACGACCGCTTCTACGAGGAACTCCGACAGGCGGTGCTGGGCGCCGCCAACGTCGTCGAACTGGAACACAACTACTCCTAGAACCCATCTTTTTCCGCCGGGGGTTTCCTCGCTCGGCCTTCGGCCTCGCTGCGGGAACCCCCGAACGCAAAAACATGGGTGAAAAAGGCGCGGTCTCACTCCGTTCGGCCGCGTGAACCGGCGCGCGGAGCGCGCCGGATGCTGGTACCGCAACAGAACGGACACACTTTCAGATACCGAACGGCGGGAAACAGAAAGAAAACGTCCGCGCGCCACAGGCGCGCGGTTCACCGGTCGCAAGGGAGCGGAGCGACCGCAGCGACCGGCCTTTTTCACCCATGTTTTTCGCGGGTGGGTTCCCCGCAGGCGCGCGGAGCGCGCCGAGGAAACCCGCCCGCGAAAAAGATGGTCTTCACATCATGCCGCCCATGCCGCCGCCCATGCCGCCGGCACCGCCGGGCGGACCGCCCGCACCGCCTTCGTCCTCGTCCTCGCCGCCGACCGAGAGGTCGCCGGCGGAGATCACGTCGTCGATGCGGAGGATCATCGTCGAGGCGTCGACCGCGGAGTTGACGGCCGTGGTCTTGACGCGCAGCGGCTCGACGACGCCGTCCTCGAACATCTCGACGAGTTCGCCGGTGTCGGCGTCGATGCCGACGTTCACGTCGCCGCCGTCGTGGCGCGCGGTCATGTCGACCAGCGCGTCGATGGCGTCGTGACCGGCGTTCTCGGCGAGCGTTCGGGGGCCGTCCTCGAAGGCCTCGGCGAAGGCCTCGACGGCGAGTTGCTCGCGGCCCTCGACGGAGTCGGCCTCCTCGCGGAGCGCGAGCGACGCCTCGATCTCCGGGGCGCCGCCGCCCGGCAGGACGTGGCCGTCCTCGATGGCGGCGGAGACGACACCGACGCTGTCGACGACCGCCCGCTCGACCTCGTCGAGGACGTGCTCGGTGCCGCCGCGCAGGAGGATCGTCCCGATGCCCTCTTCGGGGAGGTCACCGAAGACGACCGTCGATTCGTGGTCGGCCTGCCGGCGGACGGTCACGTCGCGGATGACCCGCTCGTGGACGCTGCCGGCGTGGCCGAGGTGGTCGGAGGTCAGCAGCTTCAGGTCGCCGACGCGCTCGGCGCCCGTCGCGGCCGCGACGCGCTGGCGCTTGTCGTCGTCGACGCGGCGGAAGGCCGTGATGCCGTGCTCGACGAGGAGTTCGGCGGCGTACTCGTCGATGCCGCCGTCGGCGAGGACCACGTCGGCGCCCGCCTCGACGATCGCGTCGACCTTGTCCGACAGCTCGGACTGCTCGCGCTCGACGAAGCCCTGCAGGTCGGCCATGTCGCCGACCGACGCTTCCGCGCCGACCTCGCTCTCGGAGACCTCGATGTCGCCCTCGTAGACGAGGACGTTCGCGTCGTCGAGGTCGCGGCTCATGTTCTGGTGGACCGGCTCGATGTCGAAGAGGACCCCCTCGACGAACTCCGAGTCGTCGATGGAGGCGCCGTAGAACTGACGCACGTCGACGGCGTCCTGGTCGACGGTCCCGTCCTCGCGGACCGCGGCGCGGACGGCGCTGACGACCATCTCGGAGAGCAGGTCCTTGGCGGTCTCGGCGCCCTTGCCGGTCATCGCAGTGCCGGCGACCTGTTCGAGTACCTCGGTGTCGTCGGGGTCGACCTCGGTCGCGATGTCCTCGAACACCTCGGTGACCGTCTCGGCGGCGTGGCGGTAGCCCGCGACGATCGAGGTCGGGTGGATGTCCTGTTCGAGCAGTTCCTCGGCGTTGCCGAGCAAGGCGCCGGCGAGGATGACGGCGGAGGTAGTGCCGTCGCCGACCTCCTCCTCCTGGGTCGTCGCCACGTCGACGACCATGTCCGCGGCGGGATGGTCGACGTCCATCTCCTCCAGAAGTGTCACCCCGTCGTTCGTGACGACGACGTTGCCGCCCTGGTCGACGAGCATCTTGTCCATCCCTCGGGGGCCGAGGGTCGTTCGGATCGTCTCCGCGACTGCACGCCCTGCCTCGAGGTTCATCGACCGGGCGTCCTCGCCCGACGTGCGCTGGCTTTCGTCGGAGAGGACCACCATCGGTCCGTCGGCCATCTGTCGTGCCATGTGTGCTCACAACCGCGTCTGGCAGAAATAAGATTTGCTTTCGGTGCGTCGCGACCGGCGATCGACGGCGAACCGCGAGAAGAGGGCATCTCCGACTCAGTCGCCGAACGTCGAGGAGTCCTGCGCGTCGTACTCGTCGGCCTCGGCGTCGGCCAGTTCCGCGCTGTTCCAGTACTCGTGGGTCTCCAGCGCTCGGAAGCAGGCGGCGTCGCTCTCGCCGGCGGTGTCGAACCGCTCGGGTTCTTCCTGCGTGCAGACCTCGCGGGCCTCCGGACAGCGGGTGTGGAACTTACAGCCCGAGGGTGGGTCCTCGGGGTCCGGGACGTCCACCTCGCGGACCGGCGGGTCCTCCTGGATCCGCTCTTTGGCCAGGTCGGGGTCGACCGTCGGCGTCGACCACTTCAGGACCTTGGTGTACGGGTGAGTCGGGTTCTGGAGGATCTCGTCGGGCGGCCCGATCTCGACGATCTCGCCGAGGTACATGATGGCGATGCGCCCGCCGGCGCGCTTGGCGAGATACCGGGCGTTGGCCAGGTCGTGGCTGATGAAGACGTAGGAAGTGTCGAACGTCTCCTGCAGGTCGAGGATCAGGTCCATCATCCCGACGCGCAGGCTCACGTCCAGCGCCGAGATGGCCTCGTCGGCCAGGATCACGTCCGGGTTCATCAGCAGGGCGCGACCGAGCGCGACGCGCTGTTTCTCCCCGCCCGACAGCTGGTGGGGGTAGCGCTCGGCGTAGTCCTCCGGCGGCATCATGTCCACGAACTCCAGGAAGCGATAGATCGTGTCCTCGCGTTCCTTCGGTCCCAGCTCGGTCCGGTACTTCTTGAGCGGGTCCGAGAGGATCGCCTTGACGCGTCGCGAGGAGTTCAGCGCGTTGGCGGGGTCCTGGTGGATGATCTGCATCGAGCGCCGGATCTCGGTGAACTCGATGTCGGCGCCGCGAGGGTTCTCCTTTGCGTCCCAGATGTCCTGGCCGCGGTAAGAGATCGACCCGCTGGTAGGCTGTTCGAGGCCGATCGCGGTCTTGCCCAGCGTGGTCTTGCCACAGCCCGACTCGCCGACCAGGACGACGATATCGTTGTCGTAGAGGTCGAAGCTGACGCCGTCGACCGCGCGGACCTTCTTGTCGGTCAGCGCTCGCTTGACGATCCCGCCGGGTGTGTAGTGGACGTTCACGTCGTCGAGCGACAGGATCGGTTCGTCGTCCGGTACGTCGGTCGCCGGCTCGTCGGCGGTCAGGTCGTCCGCTGGGTCCTCCGCCGTGGGTTCGTCTGTACTCATCGGTTAGTCCTCCGTGGTCCCGTGGTCGAGACTGTACGACAGCTCGTTGCGGGCCTGGTCCGAGTAGAAACACGCCGTCTGGTGGTCGTCGCCGACCGATACGAGGTCGGGGTCCTCGATCTCACAGCGGTCGTCGGCGACCGGACACCGCGGGTGGAACGAACACCCCGTCGGGATGTTCACCGGGTCCGGTCGCGCGCCCTCGATGGGCTCCATCTCGTCGATGTCCGATTCGATGCTCGGCACCGAACGCAACAGCGCTCGGGTGTAGGGATGGGCGGCGTCTTTCAGCAGCGACCGCGTGTCGCCCACCTCGATGAACTCGAAGGAGTACATCACGCCGATACGGTCCGACAGCCCGGCGACCAGCGGCAGGTCGTGCGTGATGAAGACGATGGTCAGCTCGAACTCGTCGCGCAGCTCCCGCAGCATCGAGATGATAGAGCGCTGCATGAGCAGGTCGAGCGCCGCCGTCGGTTCGTCCATCACGAGCACCTCGGGTTCGAGCACCAGCGCGAGCGCGATGAGCGCGCGCTGTTTCATCCCGCCCGACAGTTCGTGGGGGTAGGCGTTCATCACCCGGTCTGGGTCGAGGTGCAGTGCTTCGAAGAGGTTCCGGACGTGCTCCATCCGCTCGTCGAGGACCGCGTTGTGGGCCTGGATGGTCTCGTGGAAGTGGCCCTTGATCTTCATCGTGGGGTTGAACGAGTTCATCGCCCCCTGGAACACCATCGACACCTCCTCCCAGCGGAAGTTGTCGAGTTCGCCCTCGCTCATCCCGAGCACGTCGATGGAGTCGTCCCCGACGGCGTCGTACGAGCCGATCTGGTCGGCGCTGGGCGTCTCGTCGCTCTCGTCTTCCCTCGGGTAGTAGGTCACGTCGCCCGAGAGGTGGCCGGGATCCTCGACGGCGTCCATCAGCGCGGCCGCGAACATCGACTTGCCCGAGCCGCTCTCCCCGACGACGGCGAGGATCTCCTCGCGTCGTACGTCCAGGCTCACGTCGTTGAGCACCCACGCCTGACCGCGTGACATCCCGAACTGTACTCGGGCGTCGTCCACGCTCATGACGATGTCGTCGTCCGGGTCGTCGCCCTCCGTCGTCTCTTCCTCGGTCGATTGGTTCGGTTGTCCGATTGCCATGTCAGCGTCCCTCCGGTCGAGTCGTCGGTTCGCGAGCGGTCATCAGAGGTCACCCGCTCCGTCCTGTTCGTCCTCCGGGACCGTCTCGGAGTGGCGCGCCAGCAGGCGCGGGTTGAACACCCGGTCGAGCCCCTGCGAGAAGAGGATCAGCGAGAAGCTCACGCCCGAGATGGCCAGCAGCGGGAACAACATCCAGTGGCCCGCGCGGCCCGGCGCCGAGATCGCGTTGCCCTGCTGGTAGGCCAGCTGCATCATCACGCCCCAGTTGAACGAGTTGAACGGGAGCACGCCGATGAAATACAGCGCGACCGACTGGAAGATGACCGCGACCGCGGCGCCCGCCGCGGAGACGAGCACGAACGGCGCGACCTTCGGGACGAGCTCCTGACCGACGATAGTCGGCGTCGAGAGCCCGATCGACCGGGCCGCCTCGACGAAGTCCTCCTCGCGTAAGGACAGCACCTGCGAGCGCAACATCCGGGCCAGCCCCGGCCACTGGTCGATCGCGATGATAGTCCCGACGATGAAGGGGTCCTGGGGCGAGAAGATCGCCGCGAGGACGATGATCAGCGGAAGCCCCGGCAGCGTGATGAACACGTCGGCGATCGTCATCAGGACCGTGTCGACGACGCCGCCCTTGTAGCCCGCGATCATCCCGACGAGCACCGCGATCCCGATGGAGAAGACGATCCCGGCCAGCGCCATCTTCATCATCGCCGGCGTCGAGTGGACGAGCGTCTTGAACACGCCCCGTCCGAGGTTGTCGGTCCCCAGGGGCATCGACCAGTCGACGAACGGCTGGAGGTAGTACGGCCCCTCGTTGATCTGTGGCGGTGGGACCAGCCAGACGCCGACCGTGCCCATCAGGAGGTAGAACAGCACACCCACGCCACCGATGCGCGTCCGCCAGTCCGACCACGCGACGCGGAACGGCGTCGCGATGTAGAAGTCGAACGCGCGGCGGGCGCGCTCGGCCGGCGGCGTCCGTCGGCGCTCGACCTCCTCGTCGGTGCCGAAGATGCTCTCCTGCGTGACGCCTCCGTCGCTCCGTGGTTCGTTCTCGGACATCGTTAGAAGCTCTCCCTGGACGCACCGGTCCCTGCTCGCGGGTCGATGAGCCCGTAGGTGAAGTCGGCGATCAGGATCGCGGTCACCGTGATCGACGAGAAGAAGACGAACGCGGCCATCACGAGCGGGTAGTCCTGACTGACCGCCGCCTCGAGCATGAACCAGCCGACGCCGTGGTACTGGAAGATGACCTCGGTGATGACGTTCGAGCTGAACATCCCCGCGATGCCGAGCATGAACCCGGTGTAGATCGGGAGGATGGAGTTGCGGGTCAGGTACCGCGTCAGGATGCGGTTCGTGCCGAGCCCGCGCAGCCGCGCCGACCGCAGGTAGTCCTCACCGATGACCCGCACGGACAGCGCCCGCATCCCGATCGCCCCGCCGGCGAAGCCGACGATGAAGTTAGAGAGGATGGGCAACGCCGCGTGTCTGGCGATCCCCACCATGTACTCGACGTTGAAGCCGGGCGTCGCCGCCGGCGGCGCGCGGCCGCCGGTCGGGAACAGGCCCCACTGGAACGCCAGCACCGACAGCATCACGATCGCGGCCACGTAGTAGGGGATCGACCGCATGACGAGCACGAACACCGTCAGCCCGGAGTCGATCTTGGTCCCCTCGTGCCAGGCCATGAACACGCCCACCGCGATGGTGGCCGTGAAGCCCAGCAGGAGTCCGTAGACGCTCAGGAAGATCGACCACGGCATCCCCCGAAAGAGGATGTCGAAGACGGGGTCCTGGAACAGGATCGACTCGCCGAAGTCCTGGTACAGGATGATGTCCCGAAGCCACTCGTAGAAGGCGATGGGAATCGGCGTGTCGGGGTTGATCCCCGTCAGTTGTTCGGCCATATCCCCGACCTCCTGCGTGTCGACGGGCTGGCCCCGCTGTTGCATCTGCTGGACCCGGTCGGCGATGATCGCCTCCACCGGCCCACCCGGAACGAGTCTGTACAGTGCGAACGTGATGAACATCCCCACGACGAACGTCACGATCGCTTGCGCGAATCGGCGTATGTAATAGTTCATACTGTGTGTTGGTGTGTCACAACTTCTTAATTCTTCTGTCAGAGCGCAGTGAAGACGCTGTAGGCGATGTAGAGGACGTAGCCGACGGTCGGGACGGCGGCGACCTTGTAGGCCTCGCTCGTCGTCAGGTCTCGCACGTCCTTGATCGCGTAGGCGCCGATGTACCCGGTCCACAGCGCGAAGACGATCCCGAGGGCGGTCGCCGCGAGGACGACCGTCTCACCGCTGGCCTGGGACCAGACGAACGCCGACACCTCGTCGGCCAGGCTCGTGGTGATCGTGATGTCCTCCTCGGTGACGTCTATCGTCGTCGACGCGTAGGCCATCGCCGCGGTGTGGATGACGTTCCCGATCAGGACCGGGAGCAGCGCCCACGCGGTTCGCTTCATCGTCACGTACGTCGTCCCGATCGTCGTATAGAGCCAGGCGACGTAGTACATCCCGACCCCGAACCAGACCCACAGCAGGAACGCGCCCAGCAGCGGCTCGATGACCCGTTGCTGGAGCTGGAAGCGAACCTGGTCGTTGATGACGACCGCGTCGAAGGGGTCGAACTGGAAGATCAGCTCCTGGAGCATGACGTAGTTGCCCACGAGCCCGATCAGGCCGGCGACCAGCACCAGCGCGAACTCCGATTTGACCCGGCGACTGCCGATGTACTCGTCGTAGAACCGCTCCGGGTCGGTCAGCAGCGTCCGGTACAGACCCAGCGTCCTGCTGATGTACGAGCCCGGATTCCGAACCGCGTTTGAAACACCCATGATGTATCCTCCAGATAGTCGTTACGCGGGGGCCTCGATGGTCGGGACGGGGATCTCTTCGAGCACGTCGTCGACGATCTGGGACTTGTCCACGTCGTTGACCTGCGACTCCGCGGTCAGGCCCATGCGGTGGGCGAGCACCGGCTGGGAGACCGTCTTGACGTCGTCGGGCGTGACGTAGTTGCGACCCTCGATGACCGCCTGCGCGCGTGCGGTCTCGTAGAGTCGCTGGGTCCCGCGCGGGCTCATCCCGGTCTCGACGCGGTGGTCGTCGCGGGTGGCCCGCGAGACCGCCGCGATGTACTCCAGCATGTCCTCGGTGACGGTGACGGTGTCCGGGACCGCCTGCAGGTCCATGACCGAATCGTGGTCGAGCACCTGCCCGACCGACGGCGTCGTCGACGTGCGGTCGTTGCGGCGGCGGAGCAGCTCGACCTCGCCGTCCACGTCGGGGTAGCCGATCGAGGACTTGACGTTGAAACGGTCGATCTGCGCTTCGGGCAGCGGGAAGGTCCCCTCCTGCTCGACGGGGTTCTGTGTCGCGATGACAAAGAACGGTTCGGGCAGTTGGCGGGTGTCACCCTCGGTGGTGACCTGGCCCTCGCCCATCGCCTCCAGGAGTGCGGCCTGGGTCTTCGGCGGCGCGCGGTTGATCTCGTCGGCGAGGACGATGTTCGCGAAGATAGGCCCCTTGTTGAACTCGAACTCGCCCTCCTGCTCGTTGTAGATGTAGGTCCCGGTCACGTCGTTGGGGAGCAGATCCGGTGTGAACTGGATGCGGGAGAACGACAGGCCCAGCGCCGTCGCGAAGCTGTTCGCGGTCAGCGTCTTGCCCGTCCCGGGCACGTCCTCGAGCAGGACGTGGCCCTTCGAGAGCAGTCCCACGAGCACCGTCTCGAGGAACTCCTCCTCGATGATGACCGACGACTGGATCTCGTCGACCACTGCGTCCAACTGGTCACTGGCCTCCTGA
Organism: Halosimplex litoreum; assembly: GCF_016065055.1. Lineage (NCBI taxonomy): Archaea > Methanobacteriati > Methanobacteriota > Halobacteria > Halobacteriales > Haloarculaceae > Halosimplex > Halosimplex litoreum. Next base: position 3,882,924 of record NZ_CP065856.1, on the reverse strand, counting down.
ATGGATAGTTCGCTCTGTGCCATGGTAAGATAGCCCGTGCTGTGCCTCTTAATCCTGACGGTGTAAGACGGTTTTCCGTGATGGAATACTGACTGACACGGCAGTCAGCCGGGCGGTATCGACGGAATCGCCCGAACGAGAACGGCGGTGAAAATGGGTTGGGTCGCGGGGTCGCCAGCGTCGGGCGAACGGCCCGGCGGCGAGTGGTCGGTCGGCCGGCTTACTGCCGGATCGACCAGAGGAAAAAGAGCGCCGACAGCAGCAACAGCGTGAGCGCCGGCACTGTCAGCGACCCCCACGGCACGATGTAGAGGCCGTAGGAGAGACCGGCCGCCATGACGCCGACGAAGACGGTGGCGGCGACGTGGACGGCCTCGCCGCGCTGGGTATCGGTCTGGTCGCTCATCTGGCGCCCGACGCTGAATGCGTTCGACCCGAGGTCGAACGCGACGATGGTCGCCAGCGAGGCGAACAACAGGAACTCCGGCACGTCGCCGAAGAAGCCGGCGACGACGATGCCGACGAAGACGATCCCGGTGCCGGCGATGGTCAGCCGCTCGGACTCGAAGACGAACAGGCCGGCCGCGACCCCGGCGAGCCCGAACAGGCCGACCGGTGCCGACAGGGGCGCGACCAGTGCCGTCGTCACGACCGCCAGCAGCGCCGCGGCGACCGCGATGATACTACTGAACCGTGCGGGCGAGTGGGTTACCTCGACCGCGCTGAACTCCTCGTCTTGGATGTCGAAACTCATTATGCCCACCTCGTCTGTGCTTTCTCGACCTCGAGGGAGAGCTGCCCGTCGGGGTCCCAGTTCATGACGCGGATCCCCCGTTCGCGGAGGTACCGGACCCGCGCGGTCCGTTCGATGCGCGTGAGTCGCTGGCCGACCGTCTCGTCGACGGTCACGTCGGGACTGATGACGGTGACCAGGTGACCCTCGGAGTCGAGCCGCCGGGCGACTTCGGCCGCGTAGTCGTCCGCCAGCGGCGAGAACAGGAACACCTGCGACGTGCTCGGCAGCCGCCGGCGCACGTGCGTCATCGGGTCGATGTACTGACTCTCGTGGTCCTGTCGCTCGGGCGGCCGCGGCGACAGCGCCGGGTGCTGGGCGAACAGCACGCGGGCGTTCTCCAGGTGCTCGCTGCCCGCGCCGGGCGCGTACCAGCACGGCACCGTGTCGAAGGCGGCGAGTCCCACCAGGTTGCCCTGGTCGTACAGCGCGCCGAACATGTCGCTGGCCGCGTGGACGGAGTGGTCCACGGCGTGCGGTTCGTCGACGCCCGCCGAGATGTACGCGCTCTGGCGGGTGTCGAACAGGATGGTGACCGTCGCGGCCTTCTCCTGGCGGAAGTCGATCGTCGCCAGCTCGCCGGTGCTCGCGACCTGTTTCCAGTTGATGCGGTTCATCGGGTCGCCGGGGCGGTACTCGCGGACGGAGTGGAACTCCAGCCCGGCGCCGCCCTGTTTGGTGTCGACGTCACCCGCGTACTGGGTGGTCTGGGCGCGGACCGGGATGTCGTTGGTGACCCGCAGCGGCGGGACGACTCGCATCCCCGCCTCGGGCGTGACCAGCGACGTGCGCTCGACGCCGCCGCTGAAGTCGCGAGCGACCACGAGCAGCGGCCAGTCGTACTCGCCGCGCTCGACGCGGACCGTGTACTCCAGTTGAGCCTGCGCGCCCGACTGCAGCGCCGTGTGCAGGCGCGGGACGCCCTCGGTGACGACGAACGCGTCCGGGACCACGTCGACCATCCGCAGGTCGGGCAGCATCGACCCGCTCTCGTTGCGCACCGTCAGCGTCACCTCGACGAGGTCGCCCGGTTCGGGGTCGTCGACGTCGTACTCGCGCTCGACGACCAGCCCCTCCGTCCGGGGCACCGCCGAGACCCGCGCGTAGATGGTGTAGGCGACGCCGACCGTCCCCGCGAGCATCAGGCCGGGGGTGAACGTGACCACGCCGGCGCCGACCGCGACCAGCGCGAACGCGGTCACGCCGAGCCAGCGGTTGGTGTGCTGCAGGCTCACGTCCTCGAACGGCTCGCTCGTATCGAACGACGGGATCGAGGAGTTCGAGTCGTTCCAGTTGGACTCGACCGCGTCCTCGTCGTCGCCGTCGTCGCCCGACCGGCCGAGCAGGCGGTCGAAAAAGGAGCGGTCGGTCTCTTCCTCGACGTCGACGGAGTGGCTCACGTCCACGTCGCCGACCTCGATGAGCTCCTCGACGGTCACGCGGAAGCGGTTCTCGAAGGCGGCCACGTCGTCGGTGCCCGAGAGCAGCGACTCCGAGAGACCCGCCTCCTGGGCGGCCGTCCGCTCGCTCCGGAAGAACTCCGCGGCCGTCTCGTTGTTCGTCCACTCGCCGGCCTGGAGGATACGGCGGGCCTCCTCGACCGAGCAGTCCTCGCGGTTGCGGACGACCGCGACCGCGAGGTTCTCCAGGCGCTCCTCGAGGTGTTCGCGGTTCTCGTTGACCCCCTGGCGGAGGTGGGTCATCTCGTAGAGCATCCGGTCGACGTCCTCGCCGGGCATCGGGTTGCCGGCGGGCCGCTCGGGGTTCGGCGTGACCGTCTCCTCGACCTCACCGCGGAGGCGTCGACGGACGACGCCCAGCCCGGTCACCACGGCGACGATCCCGACAAGGAACACGCCCTGGGTCGCGGAGGGGAGCGCCGACGAGAGGTCCGGAACGGCGATCATCGCCGCCGCGGCCGCGAAGAGGATCGCCCCGACGGCGATCAGCAGGCGGTTGAGGACCGTCTCAATATCCATCGTCGCCCTCCCGTCCGACCGACGAGCGGGTCGACCCGCCGTACTCGTCCTCGATGTTGCGGAACACGTCGATAGCGAGGTCCTCGCGGCTCTCGGCGTCGCGCTTGCCGTAGCGGACCTCCTCGAACAGCCGGGTCAGCTCTCCGACGTCGTCTTCGCATAGGCCCACGTCGACGGCCGCCTCGGCGAACTCGCCGGGCGTCGCGCTGTCGGGGTTGGGCACGTCGAGCATGCTCGTCATCTCCCACCACGCGCGGTAGACCTCGTTGTCCACGTCGGCGTTGTGCTCTTCGAGGCGGTCGGCCGCGCGACCCGCGGCCTGGGCGAGGTCCATCACGTCGGCGCCCTCGCCCTCGTCGGCCGCCTCCTCTTCCATGGTGGTGATCCCCTGGTCGCCCGACGCGCGGAACAGGACCGCGGCCGTCGCGACGAGCACGACGCCGAAGACGCCGAGGATGGCCGCCGGCGGCACGTCCACCGACGCGACCGGCGACGACGAGGCGTTGGCTGCACTGGAGACGGTGCCGTTACCCAGTCCGGGACCGCCGACGGTCGCGCAGTCGGTCCCCAGGAAGTACGCCAGCAGCACCGGCGGCGCGAGCGCGTACAGCCCGAGGAACGCGGCGCCGAAGGAGTACCGGCGCTTGATAAGGAAGACGAGCATCGCGGCGGCGCCGAAGTACGCCAGCCCGCCGTACCACGTCGTCAGCGGTTCGACACAGGTAGTGAACTGAACCTGATCCCCGCCGGAACTGCTCCCGCTTCGGTTGAACCCGTCACCCCCGCCGGGGCCGTCTCCGCTTCCGCCGCCGCCCCGGTTCTGCTGTTGTTCGTTCGGGTCTTCCACCGGACCCTGCCCGCCACCGGTCGCCCCCGTGTCGACGGTCGCCGTGATGGTCGCGGCGCCCACGGCGATGGCCGCCATCGCCACGAGCCCGATCACGACGAACCGCAGGGCTTCCTGTGACACATAATCATCCATACTACGATTTGTACGATCGACCCTATATGTCTTTTCCGCTTGGCGGGGAGCCCGTTCGCCGATCCGCTGGGTAGCGGTGACCTGACCCCGCGCGGTCGGCGCGCGCGAGAACCGTTCGCACTCGGGGCCGTCTCCGCCGTCGCGTCGAGCCGTCGTCGGCGGTCCCGCCCGCCGACGGGCCCGTCCCCGGAGGTCTTAAGTCGGGTCGTCCATAACCTCGCGGCGATGGATCCTGGTTCCGCGGGACGGGCGGGCGACGACCCGGTCGACGGCACGACTCGGCGGCGGTATCTCGCCGCGGTCGCCGCCGGGGTCGCCGGGTCGATGGCCGGCTGTTCCGGCCCGAACGAGATCGTCGACTCGCCGCAAGTGTTCGGGTTCCAGTTCCCATACGTCCCCGAGAACGTCCACGTCGGACCGTGGTCCTCCTCGGACCCGGCGGCGTTCTACTCGATCCTCTTCGAGGCCGAGTCCTACACTACCCCCGGCGGCGAGCGCCGACTCGGCGACGTGATCGACTCCTTCGAGACCGACGGCGACACCGCGACGGTCGCGTACGCCGACGGGTACACGTGGTGGTCGGGCGACCCCGTCACGGCCCGGGACGCGTGGATCGAGGAGCGCATCGGGTCGTTCGTGAGCGGCGGCCGAAGCTACGAGGTCGAACGCCTCGACGACAGGCGGCTCCGCTATCGCTTCGAGCGGCCGCTCGACCGACCGCTCGCGCTCTCGACTGCCGCGGGCGGTGCCGTCAGAACGCGCGCCGACCGCTACGAACCCTGGCTCGACCGGTTCCGCGACGCCGGGACCGACGAGCGCCGCGGGGAGGTCGCCGCCGACCTCCGCACGGACAGCCCCGGGCTGGAGACGGTCGCCGACGAGGGGCTGGGCTGTGGTCCCTTCGAGCTGGTCGAGGTGTCGATCAACCGGCTGATGCTGGAGCGCTACGAGGACCACCCCCGCGCCGACGAGGTCGCCGTCCCACGCCTGTGGTTCCCCGTCGTCCAGTCGGTCTCGATCGAGAACCTCGTCAGCAAGGGGTGGCTCGACGGCGGCACCGGCCGGCTCGACGACGAGCGCGGGACCCCGCCGGAGAACCTCGAAGAGCTCGCCCGCTACCCGACGAACTCGGGGACGAAGCTCGTCCTCGACTGGCGGGACCCACACCTCGGTCGCCGCCCGGTCCGGCGAGCCGTCCTGTCGGTGATCCCGGTCGACCAGGTGGTCGACGTGACCGACTGGGGCGAGCCGACCGTCCGCCAGACCGGCCTCTCCGCGCCCGCCGCCCGCCGGTGGCTCCCCGAGGAGGTCCGCGAGCGACTCCACCGCTACCCCGTCGAGGCCGACGAGGAGACCGCTGCCGAGTACATGCGCGAGGCGGGCTACAGCCGCGACGGGAACGGAGACTGGCGCGGCCCGGACGGCGAGCAGCCGTCGCTCAGCCTCGCGACGCCGGTGTGGTCGGACTTCGTCTCCGGGGCGGAGGTCGTCGCGTCGAGCCTCTCGCAGTTCGGCTTCGACGTCGAGACCGACCGGCTCACCAACAGCAACGTCTACGCCGCCGTCTCGAACCACACCCACGACGTCACGCTCTGGAACTTCGACGGCGATCCCTACAGCGTCTACGACCTGGCCAGCGACGGATCGACCTCGATCGGGTACGGCGCCACCGGCCCGGACGCCGACGCCGGGAGCCGCGGCAAGCCCGTCGAGGTCTCGGTCCCCCGGCAGCCGGGCGCAGTCGACGCCCCAGCGGGGGAGCGCCGGACGGTCGACCTCCGCGAGCTCTGGCGGACGATCGAAGGGCCGAGCGACCGGGAGACGACCGTCGACGCGATCACCACGTTCGCGACTTGGTGGAACGACGCCCTCCCCGACGTCTACCTCGGGACCACCGTCGACGGCCTCTGGGGCAACACCCGCGACTTCGAGTGGCCGTCCTACGACGCGGCCCCCGAATACGGGACCGCCGGCCCCGCCGGTCAGCCCGTGTTTCACATGCTGAAACACGGTATGATACGGCCGACGACCGAGGAGTAGCGCCGGTCGCGGCCGCTCCGACGACGCGAAACCGCGAGCGCCGCGGCACGACCACACGTGGAGCACTGCCGTTCGACGGAGTGGGGCGACTCACGCGGAGTCGCGACGCTCGTCGGCTCACGACGAACGGCGAAAAGCGTCGACCCGGACGGCCCGGGTGGTCGGCGTTCGATGCGTTGGTCAGCCGCTTACTGCGGCGGCTCGAACTCGGTGTCCGTGCTGGCCTGCGTGATGCCGCCGAGCACGAGCACGTCCTCGATACCGAACGAGCGCTCGTAGTCGAACGCTCGGGCCGACGGGTCCGGCCAGTCGAAGTCGCGCACGTCGCCGTAGGAACCCATCAGGTACTGATGGAACACGAAGTGCGGGACGTAGAAGTTGTAGTACTTCGCGCAGGTCCGGTAGAGCTCCTGTTGCTCTTCCTCGGAGTTGCCCGGTTCGCGGATCGCGTTGACGGTCTCGACGAGGTTGACTTCGGTCGCGTTGTCGAGATCCGGCGACTTGCCGGCCTCGTCCGGGGCCTCGAAGGCGCCCGGCTCGTCGGGCACCTGCTGGACGACCGGCTTGCCCTGCGTGTCCATCTCGTCCTCGGGGTCGGCGTTGAACGGGCTGCCGGTCGGACTGCCGGCGACGAGCGCTTCGTCCCACCACGCGCCGCGGTCGTGGTAGTACTGGAACACGTACGGGTCGCCGTGCCAGAACATCGTGGAGTCGTAGTTGAGTCCCTCGTTCGGGTCGATCGAGGTCGACCAGTTGTTCCAGCCCATCGTGGTGAAGTTCACGCCGAAGCCCCAGTTGGCGAGGTTGGCGCGGATGGTCTGGGCGCCCTGCACGTTGGCGGGGCTGCCCGAACGCGAGGAGAGGTCGATCGACGCGGGGTTGCCGTTGGGGTCGACCCACTGGCCGCCCTGCTTGCTGTAGCCCGCCCGCTGCATGTACCGGTTCGCGTTCTCGACGTTCGAGGAACGCGAGTAGTGGTGCAGCTGGTCGAGGAAGTCCTCGGAGAACGTGCTCTCGGACTGGGCGTCCAGCAGGAAGGTGTCGTGCTGGGTGACCTGCGAGGCGTCCTCGCCCCACCCGTTTGCGGAGACGGCGTTCCAGTCGATGGCCTCGATGAGTGCACGGCGCACCCAGAGGTTCTGGAGGTGTTCGTTCTGCCAGTTGAGCTTCCAGACGTCGCCACCCGTAGCGCGCAGCCAGCGGGTGAACTCCTGGACGTGGTCCGGCAGCGTCTCGCGGGTAGTGGCCCCGCTGTCGGTGACGGCGCCGGAGTCGACGTCGAGCACACCCTCGTTGACGAGCGTCTGGCGCCGGTCGCCCTCGGCCCAGTAGAGCGCGAGCCGCTCGACGTTCGTGTTCTCGGCGTTGGGGTGGTCCTCGTTGAGCCGGAGGATGACCCGCTCGGAGCCGACGTCGTCCATCGACTCCAGCATGTAGGGACCGGACCCGGCGAGCATCTCGTCGGTGCCGCCGTTCGCGGCCATGCGGTCGAGGCTGATCCGGTCGCTGACGAGCTCGTCCGTGATCGAACTGACCGCGTCCGCGTTCGCCGCGTCGCGGTACTGCTCCCGGTAGGGGGTGGTGAAGTCGGGGTGGATCGGCGGGTCACCGTCGACGGGGCCCGCGTTCGAGCGCAGCACGACCCGTGCCGTCGGGTCGGGGTCCTGCTCGGGGACGTCGCCCTTGTTCTGCCAGTAGTGGTGGGTCCACTGGTCCTCGGCGCGCTGGTTGAACGTCACGCCCTCGCTGAACTTGTTCCCCTGCTGGAAGAAGTTCACGTGGTTGTGCGCCTCGCGGGCGACCGCGTCGTAGGGGTCGCCGTTCCAGTATCGGGCGCGGTCGTCGTGGTGGTCGTACCAGTCGTAGGGCGGTTCGACCTCGAAGCCCGAGATCCACGTCATGATCTCGATCTCCTCGTGGTCGGGCTTGTGCGGCGTGGGGATCGTCGTCCCGCTGTAGGAACTCTGCGTGGTGTGGACGTTCCGGAGCCCGTGCAGGTCGGACATCCACAGGTCGCCGATGGTGTTGTCCTGGGGCGTCCACGGGTTCCAGTTGAACACGTCCGGCGAGTTCGCCACGGCGTAGTTGACCTGGCGGGTCACCGGCTCCGCGGCGGTCGCGGTCGCGGTGTCGGCTTCGGTTTCGGTCTCACCGTCACCACCGTCGCCCATGTCGCCGCCGTCGCCGCTCGGGGTCGGCGTCGGCGTGCTCCCCGAACCCGGCGTGGCCGTGGATCCACCGTTGCTCCCACAACCCGCCATGCCCGCGGCTCCCATTCCAGCCAGTATCTGCGCGTACTGGCGTCGCGATAACTCCTTGTCACGGATGCTGTCAGGCTTCCGCATACCTCTACCTTCTGCCAGCTCTATATAAAACTTCCTGATTATTTCATACCGAGTGAGCGACGTATCTGACGGCGGGGGCCACCGAGGCCGCTCCCGCAAGCGCAACCTTCAAATAGGTGTGTGAAACACTCTATCGCAATGAGACAGGAACTCGAACGAGCCGGACAGGAAGCGGACGGTATCCGAGCGTACGCGTTGGCGCTGTACTACTTCATGGTCGGGAACATCTCGCTGATGGTCATCGTCGTGGGTGTGATCTGTATCGCACTCGGCGCCACCCTCGTCAACGGGACCCCAGCGATCGTCATCGCCGGCGACGCCGGTCCGATCTCGCTGATGAACGGGATCCCCGAGTCGGTCCAGACCTTCGGGCAGGTCTCCGGGGTCGTTCTGGCGCACAAAGTCTTCGCCGCGATGCTTGGCATCTTCGGCGTGACGCTCATTGTCCTCGGGGCGACGGTCTACGGATTCTTGCTCGCGAACAAACTCTACGCCCGCGCGACGACGTCGGCCTGAACCGCTCGCGACCTTTTCCCCTCGGTCTCCCGGTCCGCAGCCACCGAACCGTGAGTCGCACCGCCGATCCGTGAAACGTAGCACCGTCCCGGCCACTCCTCGCCGGCCGCCTCAGACCGCACGCTGTCGGCAGAACCAGAGGACGCTCCCACTGAGGAGGACGAACGCGCCGCTCCCGACGACGTTCAACACGGACACGACGAACAGCGACGAGTCCGCGTCGGTGACGACCAGATAGGGGAGCTGGATGAGCAGGAACACGACCGCGATCGTGAACACGCCCAGGACCTTCCGTTTCTCCTCACACAGCGCTTCGGCGGCCGCCTCGCGGCCCGTCTGCTCGTCGGCCTGCTCGCTCACGATCGGATCCCTCCGTCGACGACGGGCGCCCGAACCATGCTCCCCCGTTGTCGGGCGGTCCCGAAAAGGGTTGCCACACCGGCGAGAGGCGGGCTCGTGCGGTCTCGCCGGGTCGACCCGACGGAGGCCCGCCGCCTCCGCCGGGAGCGCTCGTTACCCCCTCCGGTACCGGTCACCCTCCGATATCATCCATGAGAACTGTCCTCGTGATCGGTCGCGCTCCCCCACTGCATTGCCTCCTACCCTTCGCGCGTGCGCGCGAGGCTTCAATTGGCGAAGCCACGAGAACGGGAACGCTATATCACGTACGATACTGAACGATAGGGGGGTCGAGCCGCGACGGTCAGGCCTGGTCGAGGCTCGTCTCGGTGAAGTACCGGCGGCTGGTTCGCGGGACCTGTTTCGTGTCGGTCACCGAGAGGCGGGCGGACTCGGCGATCTCCTCGGAGGAGTGGCCGACGCGGAGTTCGTAGTCGCCGGCCTCGACGGCGAGATTCTCGTTGCGGTCGTGGTAGGCGAGCTGGCTGGCGGCCAGGTCGAAGGTGATCTCGGTCGACTCGCCAGCGTCGAGTTCGACGCGGCGGAAGCCGACGAGCTCCTGGACCGGGCGGGCCAGGTCGGGGTTCTCGGCGGAGACGTACAGCTGAACCACGTCGCTCCCGTCGCGGTCGGCGGTGTTCTCGACCGTGACGCTCGCGGAGAACGTCCCGGAGGGGTCGACGTCCACGTCCGACAGATCGAGGTCGGAGTACTCGAACTCGGCGTAGCTCAGGCCGTGGCCGAACGGGTACACCGGCTGGGCGTCGTCGTAGACGTAGTCCTCGCTGTAGGTGTTGGGCTTGCGGCTGTAGTGGACCGGCAGCTGGCCGACGGACTTGGGCATCGAGATGGGGAGGTGGCCGCCCGAGTCGTGGCCCTCGAAGACCACGTCGACGACGGCGTTGCCTGCTTCTTCGCCAGGGAGCCACGCCTGGACGACCGCGTCGGCGCCCGCGTCGATGTCGGGGATCGCGTGGGGCTTGCCGCTGACGAGGACGATCACCACGGGGGTGTCCGTCTCCTCGACCTGCGCGACGAGCTCGTTCTGGACGCCGGGTAGCCCGAGGTCGGTTACGTCACAGCCCTCGCCGCTGGTCGGGACCATCGGCTGTTCGGCCTTCACGCCCTCGGCGTCGGAGAAGTCGACGGCCGAGCGGGCGCCGACGAACGCCAGCGCCACGTCGGCGTTCTCGGCGGCCTCGACGGCGCGGCCGATCTTGTCGGTGGAGTTGCCCGTGGCCGTACAGCCCTGAGCGTAGTTCACGTCGGCGTCGACGCGGTTCTCGATGGCGGCCAGGGGCGTGTCGGCCTCGAACTCGTACTCCTCCTCGGGGTAGTGGGCGGCGTAGGCGTAGTCGCCGAGCATCCCCTTCTTGTCGTCGGCCTTCGGACCGACCACGGCGACGGAATCGGCCTCGTCGAGCGGCAGCAGGTCGCTCTCGTTTTTCAGGACGACCAGCGAGTCGCGGGCGGCCTCGCGGGCCAGCCCGACGGCCGCCTCGTCCTCGTAGGGGTCGGTCGCCGCCTCGACGTCGACGGTGGCGTCGTCGAACAGCCCCTTCTCGAACTTCGCGCGCAGGACCCGGCGGACCGACTCGTCGAGGCTCTCCTCGGCCAGGTCGCCGTCGCGGACGGCCTCGGCGAGGTACTCGTAGCAGTCGGTGTTGGGCAGTTCCACGTCGACACCGGCCTCGACGGCCGAGACGGCCGCCTCCTGCTGGGTCGCGGCGACGCCGTGTTCCTCCTTGAGGAAGTCGACGCTGAAGTAGTCGGAGACGACGGTGCCGTCGAAGCCCCACTCGCCGCGGAGCACGTCCGTCAGCAGCCACTCGTCTTTCGCGCAGGGCACGCCGTCGATGTCGTGGTATGCGTTCATGACCGACTCCGCGTTCCCCTCGTGGATCGCCGCCTCGAACGGGAACATGTGGACCTCTCGGAGCGTGCGCCGGCTCAGGTCGACCGACGAGCGGTTCTTCCCGCCCGCGCCGACGGCGTGGCCGACGAAGTGCTTCAGCGTCGCGGAGATGCCGTCGGCGGGGGAGTCGCCCTGCAGGCCGTCGACGTAAGCGGTCGCCATCTCGGCGACGAGGTACGGGTCCTCGCCGTAGGTCTCCTCGACGCGACCCCAGCGCAGGTCCCGAGCGACGTCCAGCACCGGCGAGAGCGCGTGGGCGGTGCCGATGGCCTCGAGCTGGTCGCCGATCGTGTCGGTGACCGCCGCCAGCAGGTCCGGGTCCCAGGTACTCGCCATGCCGATTCCCTGCGGGAAGGTGGTGCCCTCGGGGCCCATGTAGCCGCTGAGACACTCCTCGTGTGGGATCGCGGGGATTCCGAGTCGCGTCTCTTCGGCGAGGTACTCTTGGATCTCGTTGGTGACCGACGCGGCCTGCGTCGGCGGGAGACTGCCCTCGCCGCCGATGCGAGTGAGGTGGCCGATCCCCTCGGCGAGCAGTTCCTCTGCGACCTCGCGGTTGAGTTCGCCGTCCTCGACGAGTTCCTGGCCCTCGTCGACCTCGCCGGCGTTGTCCGCGACACCACGGCTCGGGCTCACCGAGCCGAGCTGCGCGGCTTTCTCTTCGACCGTCATTCGGGAGAGCAGATCCTCGATGCGCCGCGATATCGGTACCGCCGGATCGCGGTAGGCTGCGTCGGAGTCGGCTGTCATTACGCCTGTTCGGTCGGGGACGCGGATATTAATGGTTCCGACAGGGGAAGCCATCCTCTCGGCCGCCGTAGCCGACGGCGTTAGGCCGGAGAGTCCCTCGTTCAGGACGACGCGAACAGTCTCGCGATCTCCGAGAGCTCGCTGATGGTGAGATCGCCACGGGCGAAGTCGGTGGCTGCGCGACCGAGCTCTCTCACTTCTACCGCACTGTTGCCGTTGCTGTCGTATTCCTGTACGACTGGCGAGAGGTTCGTCGCGACCGATACCGTCGCGCCGTCGTCCGAGAGTGTCGCGGACCTAGTAACCGTCTCGCCGTCGTGGGTGACGGTTACCTCGTACTCGCCTTTGAACGCGTTCGTCGTGAACCGACCCTCCGAGTCGGTCGTTCCCGATTCCTCGGTCCACCACTGGTCGAACACGAGGTCGCGGTACCGGTCGAGCGCCGGTTTCTCCTCCCAACCCGCCGCGTAGAACGGCGCGTCGTCGCGCCAGTGCAGCGTGTCGATCAGGCCCCAGACGACGAATTGCTCGACCGACGGATGGCTGAAGACCGTCTTCAGGAACTGGTAGAAGAAGTCGGCCTTCTCCGACTCGGGCCAGTTCTCGTCGGACATGTCGAACTCGGTGATGCGGATCGGGACGTCGTACTCCGCGTAGCTGTCGAGCGCGGACATCGTCTGGGAGGGCAGTAGCGAGGAGCTCTCGCTGAAGTGACTCTGTAGGCCGACGAAGTCCAGCCCTGCCTCGGTGTTCTGAACCGTCTCGATCTGGGTCTGGTACTGATCTCGGCGGCCACTGTAGGGCCCTTCGATGGTGTTGTAGTCGTTGATACCCAGCGGCTGGCCGTCGGGGCCAGCCTCCTGGGCGGTCGCGAACCACTCGCCGAGGATCGGTGCCTCGGGCGGATTCACGTCGGCGCCGTGGATGGCACGGGCGAAGCCGGGCTGGGGGATAAGCTCGTTGATAACTTCCCATTCGTCGATGCGGTCGCCGTAGTAGCTGACGATGTCCTCGACGTGGGCGATGGTCTCGTCCCGGACGTACTGCGAGTCGGCCTCGCTGGGGACGGCTTCGCCGGCGTCGCTGTCCCAGGCCATCGCGTCGACGACGTCGTCGGGGACGGCAGCGGAGCTGACGCTCCCCCACAGCGCGACGTGGCCGCGGATGTACCAGTCCTGGGCCTCCATCCACTCGACGGCCGCGTCGGCGGTGTCCTGGCCGCCCTCCCAGAAGTCCCACTTGTGGTAGTTCTCGAGGACACCCGCGTTGAACAGCTCCTTGCGGTTCTCGCGGTAGGGGTCGCCCTCCTCCGTGTTCGCTATCTGAGGCGCGTTGGTCATGGCCCCGAACTTGAACTCGTGTTCCTGCATCGAGACGGACACCTCGGCGCCCTCGACCGGGTCGCCGTTCTCGTCGACGACGTCGACCGCCATCTCGGCCGTCCGGTGGTCCTGGATGCGAGCGTCTGCTTCTTCCTCCCAGCCGTCGGCGGGCGATTGCTCCCACTCCGGCAAGGCCTCCAGAGAGTTGTTCCCCTCGAAGGTGAACAGCGCGAGCCCGCCGATGTCGACTGTCTGGACCTGTGCACCGACCCAGATCTCCGTCCACCAGTTGCCCGCTTCGTAGCCGCTGTCGAACGCGACGGGGAAGAAGAACCGCTGCCACTCGTTGGTGACCGGCGGGTTCGGCTTCGTGACGTAGTTGGCAAAGTTTGTGTTCTCGCTGACCTTGTACGTCACCTGCGCGTTCTCCTCGTCCGGCGTGCGGAGGTACGCGACGCCGAGGAGGACGTCGCCGCTGGAGACACCTTCGTCGTTGACGAAGTTCTTGAGGTTGATGCTGTAGGCGTTCGTCCCAGATTCGGTGACGTCGATCCGGGTCGCCTCCGAGAACGGAACGCCGTCGCCGACATCCAGGCTGGAGCGGGTGGCCTTGTCCGTCTCACCGCCGGCGAGTTCGAACCCGGCGAAGGCGTCGGTCTCGTTGTTCGCGTAGACGAACCGTCCGGGGTCGAGTTGGCGCTCTTGGAGGTAGTCGATCAGCCCCGAGTAGTACGGGTCGTCGGTCTGGGGCCACTCTTCCGGTCCGCCGCCCCCAGTCCCGATCTCACTCGCCGCGCCGGCAGGAAGGTCGCCGACCGCTACGTCGGTATCGGAGTAGTCCAGCAGCGCGAGCCCGCCGACGTCGACGGTCTGCTCGTTGTACGCCAGCCAGAACTCCGTCCACCAGTTGCCGGCGTCGTCGCCGGTACCGTACTGGATCGGGAAGTAGAATCGTTCCCACTCCGAGCCGATCGAGGGGCTAGTGAACTCCGCCCAGTTGTTGTACGACGTACTGGCGCTCTCCTGTGCGGAGTAGGTGACCTGCGCGTCGCCGTCGGGGGCGCGCAGGTACGCCACGCCGAGGAACACGTCGCCCTGTTCTACGGCCATCCCGCTCACGTCACCTCGAAGGTTCGCGTTGTAGCCGTTGCTCTGTGTGCCGTTGATCGACACGCGCGACGCTTGCGAGAACGGGACCGAATCGCCGCTCACGTCGAGGCTTTCGGTAGTTCCGTACTCGCCGACACCGAACTCGTAGGAGCTCCACGTCCCCGACTCTGTGTCGCTATAGACGAACCCGGGGTCGGGGAGGTTCAGCGCCGACAGGTCGCCGGTCAGCGTGTCGTAGTACGACCCCGACGAGCCGGACGACTCTACGACACCGGACGGTAGCTGGTCGAACTCGGCGTTCGTCCCGAAGTCGAGCAGCGCCACCCCACCGACGTCGACGGTCTGCTGTTTGAAGCCGAACTGCCACTGGACGTAGAGGTCCGAGGAGTCGGCCGTGGTGTCGGCACCGATCTCGATCGGGAAGTAGTGCCGTTCCCACTCCGAGCCGATCGTCGGCGACCCGTTGCCGACCGACGCGTTCCCGAACCCGCCGCTATCGACGGCGTAAAACTCCGACTGTGGGCTGTCGGACGACGACCGGAGGTACGCGACCGCGAGTAGCGTGTCGCCCGCGGAAACGTCCCGCGTGAGGTCGCCGCGGAGCTGCACCGGGTAGTTCGCGTCCGGCGCGTCGGTCACGTCGATCCGACGCGCCTCGGAGAACGGCACCGAGTCGCCGCTCACGTCGATGGATTCGACGGTCCCGTACTGGCCGTCCGAGCCGGCCTGTGCGAACAGCGTGTCCCAGGCGGCCGACTCGGTGTCGGCGAACTCGAACGACGCCGGCGGCAGCCCCTCTCCGTTCTGGAGGTCGTCGACGAGCGTCGAATAGTATGAGTCACCGCCCGACGCCCACGAATCGGGCGTGTCCGCGCTGACCCCGCCCGCTGTTGCGCTGGCGATACCACCCGCGGCGCCGGCCGCTCCGATCGACTGGAGGAACGGTCGACGGCCCACCCTGAATCGGTCGTCCTCACGACCGCCTCTGTCAGACTCTCGCATAGTTGCACCCGGATCTCTGCAATTTATGCGTCATAAATATTCCTAAAACATACTGAAAACTGGAGATACTTCCGATCCCGTTGTCAGAATTGTCGGAGACGGTTGCCGGATCCCCGGGTTCGCGGCAGTTCACGGGACCTCGAACCCGATCCGAACCGCCGGATCGACGGGATCTGTCGGCCGATATTCGGTGCGCGTGGACGGCGCGCGAACGCCGAGTCGGCCCGATCGAACGCTGGATCGGCTCGAGCGAACGTCGGGTCGAGTCGGAGGAACGCGGGACCGTGTCGGGCGAGCGCCGGGCTACTCGTCGGGCGAGAGCTCGACGGTGGTTCCGCCGTCCGAGAGGGCCACCGTCTCGGTGATCTCGGTGCCGTCGACGGTCACGGTGACCTCGTACTCGCCGTGGAACCCAGTCGTCGAGACGGACCCGTCACCGTCGGTCTCGGCTTCGGTATCGGTCCACCACTCGTCGAACACCAGGCTCCGGTACTCGGTGAGCGGGGGCTTCTCGGCCCAGCTCGCGGTGAAGAAGGGAGCGTCGCCCTGCCAGTGATTGGCGTCGTTGATCCCCCAGACGAGGAACTGTTCGACGGCGGGGTGGCTGAAGACGGTCTTGAGGAACCGCCGGAAGAACTGGCCTTTCTTCGACTCGTTCCAGGCGTCGTCGGCCATGTCGAACTCCGTGATCCGCAGCGAGACGTCGTACTGTGCGTAGCGGTCCAGCCCGTCCATGATCTCCTCGGGCGTGAGCGTCTCGTCCTGGCTGAAGTGACACTCCATGCCGACAGCGTCCAGCCCCGCTTCCGAGTCGGCGAGGAACTGGATCTGTCGCTCGTAGCGCGCCCGGTCCGCCTCGTAGGGGCCGGCGAGGACGTTGAAGTCGTTGATCGCCAGGGGCATCCCCTCGGGGGCGGCCTCGCGGGCGGCTGCGAACCACTCCCGCAGGATCGGCGCCTCGACGGGGTCGACGTCGTCGAGCGAGGCGTCCTCGGTCGCCGCCACGCCGTTGATCGCCTGGACGAATCCCGGCGAGTGCATGAGCTCGTTGACGACCTCCCACTCGAGGACGTCCTCGCCGTAGTAGTCGACGATGTCCCCTGTGTGTGAGAGCGTCTGCTCGCGGACGTACTCCGGGTCGAGTTCGGGGTCGGTGACGCCGCCGTCCTCCCAGGTGCGTCCCATGGCTCCGACGACGTCGGGCGGGACGGCGAAGGAGGACACGTCGGCGTAGAGGCAGACGTGACCGCGCACGTCGAGACCCTCGCCCAGGAGCCACTGGGTCGCGCCGTCGGAGATGTGCTTCTCCTGCTCCCAGAAGCGCCACTTGTGGTGGTTGGTCAGCGTCGCGGTGTTGAACAGCTCCGAGACGTACTCCCGGTAGGGGTCGCCCTGGCTCGTCTCGTTCAGGAGATACGCGCCGTCGACCCCGGCGCCGAAGCCGAACTCGTGTTCCTGCATGGCCACGTCGACCGACGCGGCCTCGACCGGCTGGCCGTCGGCGTCGGTCACCTCGACGGTCAACTCGCTCGTCCGGTGCTCGGCGATTCGCTCGTCGGCGGCCGCCTCCCAGTCGTCGGCGCCGTCGTCGCTGCTCGGCTGGCTCGCCGGCCCGCTGGGGAGGTTGCTGACGGAGATGTTCTGGTCGAAGTCGATCAGCGCGACGCCGCCGATGTCGATCGTCTGGGGGCCGAAGCCGAGGAACAGCTCGGTCCACCAGGTACCGGCCTCGGCGTCGTAGTCGAACTGGATCGGGACGTAGTAGCGGATCCACTCGTCGGCTGGCTCGGCCTGTTGGACCCCGCGAACCATGTTCGTGCTCGCGTTGTCCTCGTCTTTGGCGACGAACTGCAGCGTCGGCGTGGATTCGCTGTCCTCGGGACCGCGCAGGTAGAACACGCCCAGCAGCACGTCGCCCTGGGCGACGGCGCGGTCGGGGACGGTCCCCTTCATCGTCACGTTCCACGGGTTCTCCGTCGACTCCTCGACGATCACTCGACGCGCCGAAGAGAACGGTAGTTCGTCGGCGACGTCCAGCGGCTCGACCACGCCAACGTTCGACTGCACCGAGAACGCCGACACCGCTTCCGCCTCGCTGGTCCCGTAGCAGAACTCCCCGCCCGGGAGGCCCTGGTCCCCGAGCGTCGACGCGAGTTCCCCGTAGTAGGGGTCCCGCACCGTCGGCCACCCCGGCGGCACGTCCGCCGGCGTCCCGTCCGGATGCGGCGTGCCCGTCGGCGTCGGCTCCGGCGTCTCGGTGTCCGTCGGCGTCGAACCGCCACCGCCGATCGACGAACAGCCCGCGATACCCGCCGCGGCGAGCGTCCCCAGCAGCGATCGGCGCGCGAGCGCCCCGTTCTCTCCATCGTTCGCACCCTCCGCCTCACCCGACCCGTCGTTGGCTTCTGGCATGTATCTGGCTCATACGAGACCGATACCTGTTGAAAAACGTTTGTTTTCGAGACAGGTATTGCGAATCGCTACCAACGATCACGAGAGAACGAGGGGACGGTAAAGCGGTGTTCCGGTTCGGATCGACCGGGGGCTACTCCCTCGGCGCGAGTTCGACGGTCGCGCCGCCGTCGGAGAGGGTCACCGTCTCGGTGACTTCGGTTCCGTCTATCGTCGCGGTGACTTCGTACGCTCCCTGGAATCCGGTCGTCGAGAACGTCCCCTCGTCGTCCGTCCGCCCCGACGCCTCGGTCCACCACTCGTCGAACACCAGACTACGGTACTCCTCGAGTGCGGGTTTCTCTTCCCAGCCGTCGGCGAAGAAGGGCGCGTCGTCACGCCAGTGATTGGGGCTGTAGATGCCCCAGACGAGGAAGTCGTCGACCGCCGGGTGGCTGAAGGCGATCTTGAGGAACTGCCGGAAGAAGACCGCCTTGTCCGCCTCGTCCCAGTTCTCGTCGGCCATGTCGAACTCGGTGATCCGCAGACGCACGCCCGTCTCGGCGTAGCGGTCCAGTCCGGCCTTCACCGCCGCCGGCGACAGCGACGACTCACGATTGAAGTGACACTGGAGGCCGGCGAAGTCCAGTCCCGCCTCGGCGTCGGCGAGGAACTCGATCTGTCGCTCGTAGTCGTCCCGGGTCGACTCGTACGGCCCCGAGAGCGTGTTGTAGTCGTTGACGCCCAGTGGCATCCCCTCGGGAGCGGCGTCGCGAGCGGCGGCGTACCACTCGGCGAGGATCGGCGACTCGACGAGGTCGACGTCGTCGAGCGTCGCGTCGTCGGTCGCCGCGACGCCGTTGGCCGCCTGGATCAGTCCCGGCTTGTGGACGATCTCGTTGGCGACTTCCCACTCGGTGATCCGGTCGCCGTAGTAGTCGATGATCGCGGGGACGTGTTCCAGCGTTCGCTCGCGGACGTACTCGGGGTCGAGGTCGGGGTCGGTGACGCCGTTTTCCTCCCACTGGACCCCCATCGCCCGCACCACGTCGGGCGGTACGGACCACGCAGACACGTCGGACCACAGGCAGACGTGGCCGCGGATGTCCAGCCCCTCGCTCTCGAGCCAGTCGGTCGCAGCGTCCGAGAGCGCCCGGTTCTCCTCCCAGAAGCGCCACTTGTGGTGGTTGCCCAGCACCGCGAGGTCGAACAGATCGCTGACGTGTTCGCGGTAGGTGTCGGCGTCCTCGGACTCCTCGGTCAGGAAGTCGGCGCTGACCGCGGTGCCGAAGCCGAACTCGTGGGCCTGCATCGCGGCCTCGACCTCGGCGTCGGTGATGGCCGCGCCGTCGGCGTCGACCACCTCTACGGTTAGATCGCTCGTCCGGTGCTCGGCGATACGCTCGTCGGCCGCGGCCTCCCAGTCGCCGTCTGCGGTCCCGCCATCGGTCCCTCCGTCCCGGACCTCGTCGGCCGGGCCGCTGGGGAGGTCCTCGACGGCGACGTCGGCGCCGAAATCGACGAGCGCGATGCCGCCGATATCGACGGTCTGGGGCCCGTATCCGAGGAACAGCTCCGTCCGCCAGGTGCCGGCCTCGGCGTCGTAGTCGAACTGGATCGGGACGTAGTAACGGGTCCACCCGGCGGGGGGCTGGACCTCCGGCGTCGACCGCACCATGTTCGTGCCGAGGTTGTCCTCGTCCTTGGCGACGAACTGGACGGTCGACTCGGACTCGCTCGATTCCGGGCCGCGCAGATACACGACGCCGAGCAACACGTCCCCGCTCTCGACTGCAGTGTCGGTCGCCGTCCCCATCATCGTCACGTCCCAGACGTTCTCGGTCTCCTCGGCGACCTCGACGCGAACCGCCGAGTCGAACGGCTGTGCGTCGCCCACCTCGATCTCGGTAGCCTCGGCCGCTTCGACCCCGACGCCGAAGGCGGCCGACGCGCCCGCCTCGTCGTTCGCGTAGACGAACTCCCCCCCAGGAAGCCCCATCTCGCCGCCCAGCGTGCTCGCGAGGGCCCCGTAGTAGGGGTCCCGCGTCTCGGGCCACCCCGAGGGGACGGTCGCGGGCGTCCCCGACGGCGTCGCCGGGGCACCGCCGGCCCCACCACCGCCGTCCGGCGCCTCCGTTGTCGGGTTCGCACCGCCGCTCGGACACCCCGCCAGTCCGGCCGCAGCGAGCGCGCCCAGTAGCGACCGCCGGCCGAGTGCCGGGTTCTCACCGCTTTCAGAACCGCGAACGTGATCGTCTACCATCGACGTGACTCCTACCAGTGCGAGTTCCGGTAAAAAGGATTTACATTCGAAGTGACACTGGTCGCGGACGCAGACTCGTGAGCGCGAGCGGCGAGCGACACCGCACCGCTACGCGTTCGGTGTGAGTTCGACGACCGCGCCGCCGTCGGAGAGAGTGACCGTCTCGGTGACCTCGGTGCCGTCGACGGTCGCGGTGACCTCGTACTCGCCGTGGAACCCGGTCGTCGAGAACGCGCCCGCCTCGTCGGTGGTGCCCGTCTCCTCGGTCCACCACTCGTCGTAGACGAGCCCGGTCCACACGTCGAAGGCGGGTTTCTCCGACCAGTCCTCGTAGAACAACGGCGCCTCCTCCTGCCAGTGACGACCGTCCCAGAACCCCCACATGAGAAAGTCCGTCACGTCGGGATGGGAGAAGGCGCCCCGGAGGTAGTTCTCCAGCACCTGCGCTCGCTGTTCGTCGTCCGCCCAGTCGTCGCCGGCGTAGGTGTCGAACTCGGTGATCTTCACACTCGCCCCGTAGCCGGCCCACGTGTCGATCTCCTCGGCGACGCGGCTGGCGCTGACCCGCTCGTCGGGGTCGGAGTTGGTGTTGAACTCGCCTGAGCGAGCGCCGACGTGGGCCTGCAGCCCGACGGTGTCGAGCTGCACCGCGGTGTCGTTGAGGTGTTCGATCTGGGACTGATAGCGGCCGTCGGTGTAGCTGTAGCCGAACTGGTTGAAGTCGTTGACGCCGAGACCGATGTCGAGGTCGTTCTCTCGACGGACTTCGTCGGCCTTGCTGTACCACTCGGCCAGCAGCGGTGACCGCCAGGGGACGATCTCACCGGTCCAGGGCTCCTCGGAATCGATCTGGTCGCCGTAGACACCCAACTGGAGCTGGTAGGCGTGCATCGCCTCGTTGACGACCTCCCACTCTGTGACGTCGTCGCCGTAGTGGGTGACGATATCCTCGATGTGAGCCATCGACCGCTCGCGGATCGTCTCGGCGTCACCGTCTTCGATCGCGGTCAAGACGTCGGAAGGGATGGCGCCCACGTCGGAGCGCCCCCAGATACAGACGTGTCCGCGCACGTCCAGGCCCTGGTCGAGCAGCCACTCGACCGCCGCGTCGGCAAGCTCCGGGTCCGACTCCCAGAAGCGCCACTTCATCTGGTTCTCGATGACGGCCTTGTTGAACAGCTCCGGGATGTACTCGCGGTACTCGTCGCCCTCGCTCGACTCCTCGATCAGCGTTCCCGCGTTGACCGCGGTTCCGAAGCCGAACTCGTGGGCCTGCATCGCGACCTCGACCTCGGCGTCCGCGACCGTGGCGCCGGACCCGTCGGTCACCTCGACCGTGAGGTCGCTCGTTCGGTGGTCGCGGATCCGGCGTTCGACGGTCGGGTCCGGCTCGGTGACTGTGTCGGTCCCGCTCGGAGAGTCGGTCGTTTCGGGCGTCGCCTCACCGTCGTCCGGAGTGGGCGTCGGTGTCGGCGTCGTCCCCCCCTCGGTCGCCGTGCCGTCGCCGCCGTCGCTCGGACAGCCGGCGAGTCCCGCGGCTGCGAGCGCGCCAAGCAGCGACCGCCGATCGACCGAAGAGTCCACCGCCCCGTCCGCACCCGAACCGTCTGTGTCTTCGGATGACATGCGCGTGCATCGTCCAAGGGGAAATGCTGGTAAAAGGGTTCGGTGTCCGTGCGAACGCCGCCGCGGAGCTCCCGAAGCGTCACCGGCGTTCCGTGGTCTCAGTCCCCGTCGGTGACCGGTCCTCGCGGGAGGTCCTCGACTTTCACCGACCGGTCGAAGTCGACGAGCGCGAGGCCGCCCACGTCGGTCGTCTGCACGCCGAAGCCGTGGAACAGCTCCCACCACCAGGTGCCCGCTTCGGAGTCGTAGCTCCACTGCATCGGGACGTAGTAGCGGGTCCACTCGGTCGGTGGGGTGACCCGCGGCTGGGTTGCGACCATGTTCGTCGCGGTGTTGTCCTGATCCTTGGCGATGAACTGGACCGTCGAATCCGTCGGACTCGACACTGGGCTCCGCAGATGGACGACGCCGAGCAACACGTCCCCCTCTGCGACAGACCGATTGTTGACCGGGCCGTTCATCGTCACGTCCCAGGGGTTGTCCGGTTGCTCCGTCACTTCGACGCGTCGGGCCGCTGAGAAGTCCCGGTCGCCGGTCACCGAGAGCGACGAGGTCTCCGCGAGGTCCGACCAGATCTCGAACTTCCCCAGCGCGGTCTCCTCGTCGTCGGCGTAGACGAACTCCCCGGGCGACACGCCCATCGCCGCGAGGTCGTCCTGTAGCGCGCTGTAGTAGGGGTCCTCGACCGACGGCCAGTCGGCGCTCGTCTCGGTCCCGGGCCGAGCGGTGGCCGTCGACGAGTCGTCGCTCGGTGTCTCGGTCGACCGAGCCGGCGTCTCCGTCGCCGTCCGGTCCCGCTCGGCGGCGGTCGTCGGTGTCACCTCTGCGGTCCGCGTCGGCTCCGGCCCCCCGTCGGGTCCGACGGTCTGGAAGCCACCGCCGGACGGTTCCTCACCCGTCCCGCTACCCCCGAGACCGAGACAGCCCGCCACCCCCGCGATCCCCAGCGATCCGAGCAGCGCGCGACGGGTCGTCGCCCGGGAGTCGTCGCCTCCGCGTCCGTCTTCTGTCGGTGCGTTCATGTCGTCGTTGTCGACGCATTTGCACTAAAACGTTCGTCCGCGCTTCTCAACCGTGAGAACGGACTGGCTGGCGGAGTACGACATTTCGTATTGACACGCAAGTGAAACAGTGAAAACACAAAAATATTTTGTATATGGTGGCGAACGTATTACGTGTTGTTTCGTACATGGATGGCAACGAGACCCGCGAAAGCGGGAGCGACCGGCGGACGTTCCTGCAGTCGCTGGCTGCGGCCAGCGCTGCGGGGGTCCTCGGCACAGGTGTGGCATCGGGTGGAGAGACAGCGGCCGACGCGTATCACCAGGGGTTGCAGTCCCGGTTGATGGACGAGGAAGGGCTGCCCGAAGGGACGTTCGTCTACGGTGACACCGAGGCGGCCACGCTCGAGGCGTTCTCGCTGCAGGGCGGCGACCAGGGAACCGAGACGCAGCTCGACGTGAACGCCGACGTGCCTATCACCGTCGGCGACCGCGTCGCGATCGAGGAAGACGCGAGCAACGGCTACTCTTACACGTACAAGTCCAACATCACCGACCGGGACTTCTCGGAGGGCGACGTGCTGCTCGCGGTGGCGTACATGCGCGGCCCGAACGCGGCCGCCGCCGAGGGTGCCGTCGAGGTCCAGGCGCAGTTCAAGTACCAGTTCACCGACCCCGACGGCGAGACGGGCTACTCGGACTCGTTCATCGAGGGCACCGAGCGGGTCACCCTGGGCAGTGAGTGGCGCCGTTTCTACTTCCCGATCGAGGTGGGCGCCAAACCCGACGGCTCCGAGTATATCCCGTACGTGGAGTTCTGGACCGGCTTCGGCCAGCAGACCGTCGACTTCGGTGGTGTCGCCCTGCTCGACTACGGCACGGAAGTCGGCGTCGGCGACCTGCCGACGACCGCCTTCGACTACGAGTACCCCGGTCGGGCCGAAGACGCCGAGTGGCGTTCGGCGGCCCAGGATCGGATCGACGAACTGCGGAAGACCGACTTCGAGGTGACCGTCCTCGACGCGGACGGCGACCCGGTCTCCGACGCCGAGGTCGAGGTCGCGATGCAGGCTCACGAGTACGACTGGGGGTCGGCCATCGCGGTCAACCAGTGGCCCGACGGCTCGGAGACCTACCGCGAGACGTTCCTCGACAACTTCAACAAGGCCGTCCCGGAGAACGGCCTGAAGGTGCCGGCCTGGGAGGGGGAGTACGGCGACGGCCTCGACAAGGACAACACCCGGGCGGCCATCGACTGGCTGCTCGAACGCGACATTCCGACGCGGGGCCACGCGCTGGTCTGGTCGACCTACGACTGGATGGGCATCGACGACTCGCTGTCGGCGACCGAGATAAACGAGGAAGTCAAACGCCTGATCCGCGATCGAGCGAACGAGTTCGAAGGCGACCTCCCCGAGTGGGACATGCACAACCACCCGTTGTTCTACCCCGAGATCTGGCAGGACATCGGCCAGGAGTACGTCCTCGACTGGTGGGAGACGGCCAACGAGGCCGACCCGTCATCGCAGATGTACGTCAACGAGCTGAACATCGTCGCGGGCGACCAGCTTACCGACGACTACTACGACCACATCGAGTGGCTCACCGGCAACGACGCCGGCGTCGAGGGGATCGGCTTCATGTCCCACTTCGGCCTCGGCAGCCTGACGCCGCCGACCGAGCTCCTCGACCGGTTCGACCGGTTCGCCGAGTTCGGCGTCCCGCTCCAGCTCACCGAGTTCGACATCCAGATCAACGACCGCTCGAACGAGAGCGAGGTCCAGGCCCAGCGTGACTACCTCCGCGACGTGTTGACGGCGGCGTTCAGCCACGAGGCCGTCGAGGGCGTCGTCTCGTGGGGCTTCTGGCAGGACGAACACTGGCGGCCGACCGGCGCCTACTACGACAGCGACTGGACGATCCGGCCCCACGGCGAGGAGTACCGCCGGCTGCTGTTCGACGAGTGGTGGACCGAGGCGTCCGGCACCGCCGACGCCGACGGCGTCTACAGCGGTCGCGGCTTCGAGGGCACGTACGAGGTCGTCGCTCGGGACGGCCAGCGGATCGGCGCCGAGACCGTCGAGTTCACCGACGACGGCGCCTCCGTCGAGGTTCAGATCGAGACGGCTTCGATCGCCGACGTCGACCTCGACGTGGACGGGCACACGCTCGTCGGCGACGACACCGTCGACCTCGGCGTGGCGCTCACCTCCGAGAGCGGGTACGAGCTACCGGTCCCCGAGGGGGCGCTGTCCTTCGAGAGCGCCGACAAGGACGTGCTCGTGATCGACGAGGACGGCGTCGTCTCGGTCGCCGGCGAGGGGACCGCGACGGTGACGGTGACGGTCGCGGCCTACGGCGACACCGCGGCGGCGAGTGCGCGCTTCGCGGCCCGCGAGAGCGCGGACCTGGGCGACCCGGCGCTGGCAGACGACGCGAGCGACCTGTCGGTCGCCGACTCCAACGACAACGTCTTCGCGGCGGGCTACACCTCGCGCCAGGGCGACGACAGCTTCTTCCAGAAGTCCGAGGGCGGTCAGGCGGGCTCGGTCACGTACCGCCTCGCCGACGGCGTGGCCGCCTTCGAGGTCGACGCCTACGTCAACAACAACGCGACCGATTCGGACCTGTCGTTCGCGGTCTCCAGCGACGGCGAGACCTTCGAGCCCGTCGAGGTAGGGCCGACCGTCGTCGAGCCGCCGAACGACTCGAACGGCTACTACGCCTTCTGGACCTACTCGCAGGTCGGCGGGCTGCCCGACGACGCCGAGTACCTCCGGGTCACAATCCCGCAGGGGCCGCAGGGCTACGCGATGGTGGTCGGCGCGGTCGACGTCTACTCGGAGGCCGTCTCGCTGGACGCCACCGATCCGACCGGTCCGGGGATCGTGATCGACGACCTGCAGGCCGGCGCGACCTACGAGGCGCCCCGCGCCGCCGGCGTGCGTATCGCCGACGACGAGTCGAGCGTCGCCTCGCAGTCGGTCACGCTCAACGGCGACACCTTCGAGGGCGGGGAGATCGTCTCCCGCGGACGGAACACCCTGAACGTGTCTGCGACCAACGCCTCGGGCGTGACGACGGCGACCGACCTCAGCTTCGAGGTCACCAGGAGCGACGAGGACCTGATCGCGCGCCTGCAGCCCAGCGCGACCCAGAGCACCGTCGGCGACCGACTGGAGTTCCAGGTGATCGACACCAGCGGGTCGGGCGCCCACATCGACGACCTGGAGTGGTCGTTCGACGACGGGACGACCGCGTCGGGCTACTGGAACGACCACCGCTACGAGGAGCCGGGTATCTACACGGTCGAACTGACCGCCACGAACAGCGACGGCGAGACCACGACGGACGGACTCACCGTCTGGGTCTCCGAGCTGGAGGGCGTCCTCGCGGAGGCCAAGCCCAGCGCCACCGAGGCGGCGGTCGACGAGCGACTCACCTTCGCCGTCGAGGACACCTCCGGCGAGAACCGCTGGATCACCGATCTGGAGTGGGAGTTCGGTGACGACGAGAGCGCCGAGGGCTGGTGGGCCGAACACCGCTACGACTCGACCGGCACCTACACCGTCTCCCTGACCGCGACGGACAACATCGGTTACTCGACCACCGACGAGGTCGAGGTCACCGTCTCCTGACCGGCGGCGTCCGCCGTTCCCGTTCTTCCGAGACCGGTCGTCAGCGTTTTAGTGGCCCCCGCGGATCGAGTAGCGTATGCAACCGGATTACGACGACTGCTGGCTCCGGTACGACGAGGTCCCCGAGGGGGACCGTCGCGAGTCGTACCGGCGACTCTGCACCCACGCCTACGTCGCCGAGGAGTCGCGCGAACTCGGCGCCGTCCGCGAGGAGCTCCGACGCGGCCTCGAAGGCATGCTCGGACGCGACCCACACCTCTGGCAGCACCCGCCTCGCACCGTCGACGGCTTCCTCGCCGTCGGGACACCCGGCGACATGGACGTGGTGGCTCAGGCCGTCGACGAGGACCGGATCGCCGACCTCGACGACGGGGGATACGTCGTCACGACCGGCGAGTGGGAGGGGGTCGACACGCTGGTCGTCACCGCTTCTTCGGATCGGGGGCTCGTCTACGGCACCTTCCACCTCCTGCGGCTGCTGGCGATGCGCGAACCCATCGCGGACGTGCATATCGAGGAGGAGCCCACCTCCCCGGACCGGCTGATCAACCACTGGGACAACCCCTTCCGCGGGTCCGTCGAGCGGGGCTACGCCGGCCAGTCGATCTTCGACTTCGAGCGCCTGCCGGACCTGCGCGAGCGCTACCGCGACTACGCGCGCCTGCTCGCCTCCGTCGGGATCAACGGCATCGTCCTCAACAACGTCAACACGGGGATTCCCGGGCGCGAGGAAGGCAACGGGGCGATGGAAGAGTTAGAGGGGTGGCGCCTGCTGGAGACGCGGTACCTGGAGAAGCTCACCGGGCTCGCCTCGACGTTCCGCCGGTACGGCATCCAGACGTACCTCTCGATCAACTTCGGCGCGCCGGAGAAGATCGGCGACCTCGACACCTCGGACCCGAACGACCCCGAAGTCGAGCAGTGGTGGGCCGAGAAGGCCGAGGAAGTGTACGACCTGATCCCCGACTTCGGCGGGTTCCTCGTCAAGGCCGACTCCGAGGGCCAGCCCGGGCCGTACAACTACGACGCCGACCACGTCGACGGCGCGAACGTCCTCGCGCGGGCGCTCGAACCCCACGGCGGTCGCGTCTGGTGGCGCGCGTTCGTCTACGGCAGCCACAAGGACCGCGCCGTCCAGCAGTACGACACCTTCGAGCCGCTCGACGGTGAGTTCCACGACAGCGTCACCGTCCAGGTGAAGAACGGCCCCATCGACTTCCAGCCCCGAGAACCCATCTCGCCGGTCTTCGGCCAGATGCCCGAGACGGACCTCGGACTCGAACTGCAGATCACCGGCGAGTACACCGGCCAGCACGTCCACGCCTGCTACCACGTCCCGATGTGGAAGGAGGTCTTAGAGTTCGACACCGACCCCGAGGGCCACGGCAAGAAAGTCAAGGACCTCTTCACCGACGAGGGGACCGGCATGGCCGGGGTCGGCGGGCCCGGCGAGGACAGGAACTGGACCGGCCACTATCTCGCGCAGGCCAACCTCTACGGCTACGGCCGCCTCGCGTGGGACCCGGACCTGACCACCGAGGAGATCACCGACGAGTGGGTGAAACTGACGTTCGGCACCGACCCGGACGTGGTCGAGACGGTGACGGAGATCATGCACTCGACCTGGCCGGCGGTCGTCGACTACTCGACCGGGGGCATCGGCCTGATGCACATGATGTACAACGGCAGCGCCTACCTCGAGAATCACTACGACCCCGGTCCGGAGGAGTGGCCCGGCTACACCGGCATCACCGACGAGGGTATCGGCAAGGATCGCAACTCCCGGGGCAACGGCTACGCCCAGCAGTATCCCGAAGCCCTCGCCGAACTGTACGACGACCCCGAATCGTGCCCGGAGGACCTGCTCCTCTTCTTCCATCACCTGCCCTGGGATCACGAACTCGGGGACGGCCGGACCGTCGTTCAGACACTGTACGACAACCTCTACGCGGGCGTCGAGGAGACCCAGCGCCTGCGCGACGAGTGGCGGACGCTCGAAGGGGAGATCGACGACGAACGCTGGCGTCACGTCGCCGAGCGCTTCGACGAGCAGGTCGAACACGCGGGCATCTGGCGCGACCGACTGAGCGAGTACTTCTACGACCACGCCGAGATCCCCGACGAGCAGGGCCGCGTCGGCGGCGACGACTGAGCGGCCGCTCGACGGGGAGCGTTTCGCGAGGAGGGGTACGGAGTGCGGTTCGACCCGAGAGGGTCGGTCGATTCGACGCGGAGCGGTTACGACACGTCGACGGTGACGGTGTCGGTGGTAGTCTCGCCCTCGTCGTTGGTGGCGTCCAGCTGGACCGTGTACGAGCCGGCCGAGTCGTAGGTGGTGTCGGTGTACCACCCGGCGCCGGTGTCGCCGTTGCCCAGCGTCCACGACAGCGAGTCGATCCAGTTGCCCGAGCCGGTGGTGTCGGTGACGCGGAAGGCGACGCGCTCGCCGACCGCTGCCGACGTCGTGTCGGGGTCGATCTCCGCGACGAGGTCGCCGCTGGAACCGTCGTTCCCGTCGTCGCCGTCACTACCGTCGGTGCCGTCGTCCCCGTCCGTTCCGTCGCCGCCGTCGCTGCCGTCGCCGCTCGAACTGTCCAGCGAGAACTCCAGGTAGTTCAGATCCCACCAGCTCTCGTCCATCGCGACGCGGATCACCTGCTGGCCCGCGTCGAGCGAGACGCCCGAAGTCGAGACCGTCTCCCAGGAGTCCCAGCCGCCGGTGTCCGGGACGCCGACCGTACCGGACACGTCGGTGCCGCCGACTTCGACGTGGAAGGCACCGCCGCCGGCGTTCGACGCCACGAGGGCGTCCAGGGTGTAGTCGCCGGCTTGCGCGACGTCGACGGTGAACTCGACCCACTCGCCCGACTCGATGTACCCGATCGAGTAACCCGATCCCGCGGAGTTCGAGGAGACGTCGACGCCCTGGTCGGTGCGGAAGGACGTGCCCTCGTTCTCGGCGGTGGTGTCACTGTAGGCGACCCCCGAGCCGCCCTGGTCGTACTCCTCGGCCTGGATCCGACCAGGGATCGCGTGGGGGGTACCGTTGTAGGGCTGCTGCTCGCCGGCCGTGTCGTCTCCGTCGTCGGTGTCGTCCCCGCCGTCGGTGTCGTCTCCGGTGCCGTCGCCGGACACGGTGACGGTCACGGTCGTGGTCCCGTCGGGGCTCGTGACCGCGCGGGTGACGGTCGCCGAATCGGAGTCGGTGGACACCTCGATCTGTTGTTCGCCGAGGAAGGCGCCGGTCGCGAACGTGCCCTCGGAGTCGGTCGTGCCCGACGTCTCGGTCCACCACTCGCCGTAGACCAGGTCCATCCACACGTCGTAGCTGGGTTTGGTGGACCAGTCGTCGTCGAAGAACGGCGCGTCGTTCTCCCAGTGGCGACCGTCCCAGAAGCCCCAGACGAGGAACGACTCGACGCCGGGATGGCTGAAGGTGACCCGGAGGAACCGCTCGAACCAGTCGGCTTTCTGGGACTCGGGCCACCCCGATCCCGCCTGGTCGTACTCCGTTACCTTCAGCGTGTCCGTCAGCTGCCCGTACTCGTTGAGCGTCGCGAGGATCTGGTCGGTCGACAGGGTCTGGTTCTGCCCGAAGTGACACTGCAGGCCGGTCGTCTCCAGGTCGACCCCGTTGTCGAGCAGGTGGTTGATGTGCTGTTTGTAGCCGCGCTGGTCGCTGCCGTAGTTGCCGGCGATCGCGTTGTAGTCGTTGGCCGCCAGCGTGACGCCGCTCGGACGCACCGCCTCGGCTCGCTGGTACCAGTCCGCGACGATGTCGGCGGTCTCGGGCGTCGAGGTGAACGGGTCGATGATCGTCGTCGAGTGCTGGACCTCGTTGACGACCTCCCACTCGTGGATGTCGTTCCCGTAGTGGTTCACGATCTCGTCGATGTGGGCCATCGACTGCTCGCGGATGGACTGCGTATCACCGCTGTCGATGGCGGTCTGGACGTCAGACGGCACCGCGTAGTCGACGCCGTAGACGCAGACGTGCCCGCGCACGTCCAGCCCCTGGTCGAGCAGCCAGTTCACCGCGTCGTCGGCCAGCTGCGTGTCGCTCTCCCAGATCGCCCACTTCATCTGGTTCTCGATGACCGCCGTGTTGAACAGCTCCGGGATGTACTCGCGGTAGTTGTCGCCGGCGCTGGACTGGTTGATCAGCGTGTCGGCGTGGACCGCCGTCCCCCAGTTGAAGTCGTGTGACTGCTGGGTGACCGAGACCTCGGCGCCCGAGACCGCGGAGCCGTCCTCGTTCTCGACGGTGACCTGCAGGTCGCCGGTACGGTGCTCCTGGATCCGCTGGTCGACCGTCTTCGAGGTGTCGGCCGTCTCGCCGGCGGCGGCGCCGGAGGCGGCCGCGCCTGCACCCCCGGCGGCGATCGCGGCGCCGAGCGTCCGCATCCAGTCTCGGCGGCTCATGCCGAAGCCGTCCGACGCGTCGGCCGGCGCCATGTCGTTCCTCTCGCGTTTCTCGACCCGCCGACCGGGCGACTCTTCGATTGGTGCGTCGCCCGGTCGGCGTTCGTCGTCCGTTCGATTCTCGTCCGTTCGTGTGTCGTCGGTTTCTGTGGTGTCGTCCGTCATCGTACGTACTCGGTGCTAACCGCTCGGCTGCGTCGATGCCCGCCTCTCCGGTGCCCCTCTGGGTCGGGGACTCGTTCGGAGAGGAGAACTGAATCGCGCCGCACGCCCCGAATCGTCGGCGTGCGTGGCGATGCTACCGCTCACCCGATCGCTGCGCGTGGACGGGCCCGGTCCCGCGTCCGATCAGGAGACCGTGATCGTCACCTCGTCGGTGGTCGTGGTTCCCTCGTCGTTGGTGGCGTCCAATTGGACCGTGTACGAGCCGGCCGAGTCGTAGGTGGTGTCGGTGTACCACCCAGCGCCGGTGTCACCGTTACCGAGGCTCCACGACAACGAGTCGATCCAGTTGCCCGAGCCGGTGGTGTCGGTGACGCGGAAGGCGACGCGCTCACCGACCGCCGCCGACGTCGTGTCGGGGTCGATCTCCGCGACGAGGTCGCCCCCGCTGTCGCCCCCGCTGTCGCCACCACTGTCGCCGCCGCTGTCGCCACCACTGTCGCCGCCGCTATCGCCCCCGCTGTCGCCGCCGCTGTCGCCGCCGCTGTCGCCGCCGCTATCGCCACCGCCACCGCTCGAACCGTCGAGCGAGAAGTCGAGGTAGTTCAGATCCCACCAGCTCTCGTCCATCGCGACGCGGATCGCCTGCTGGCCCGCGTCGAGCGAGACGCCCGAAGTCGAGACCGTCTCCCAGGAGTCCCAGCCGCCGGTGGCGCCGAAGCTGACGTCGCCGGAGACGTTCTGGCCGTTCGCTTCGACGTGGAAGGCGCCGCCGCCGGAGTCGGAGGCGACAAGCGCGTCGAGGGTGTACTCGCCGGCCTGCTCGACGTCGACGGTGAACTCGACCCACTCGCCCGACTCGATGTACCCGATCGAGTAGCCCGAGCCCGCGGAGTTCGAGGAGATATCGACGCCCTCGCCGGTGCGGAGGGCGCCGCCCTCGTTCTCGGCGGTGGTGTCGCTGTAGGCGACGCCCGAACCGCCCTGGTCGTACTCCTCGGCCTGGATACGACCGGGAACGGCGTGTGGCGTACCACCGTAGGGCTGCTGGGTGCCGGAGCCGCCGTCACCGCTGCCGTCGTCTCCGCTCCCTCCGTCACCGCTACCGTCGTCACCGCCGCCCGTGTCGCCGCTCCCGGCGGTACCGACGGAGACGTCCGAGCTGCCGGTCGACTGGTAGGCCTCGGTGGCCATGATCTGGTAGTCGTGACTGCCCAGATCCATCCCGTTGTCGGCCCACGCGTCGAAGTGGTTGCCCGTCGTGATGGTGCCGCTCGTCCGACCCGACTGTCGGATGCTCCAGTACTGCGTGAACGTCGCCGTCCCCACGATCGAGGGCTTCTCGACTCGCTCGGACGTGTAGATGTCGTAGGTCCCGCCGTCGGTGTCGACCGTGCCCTGGAACGAGTCTCCGGGCTGGTAGGGCCCGTGGTCCTCGATGATGTAGTACTCGACGAGCGGATCCGTCGTCCACCCGTACAGGCAGAGGTAACCGTTGCTGCCCGGGTCGAAGGTCGCGTCGTACTCGACGTTCCGGCGTGCCCCCGTCTCCCAGCCGAGGCCACAGACCGTGCTGGTCGTGTTGCTCCAGTCCAGTTCGTAGTTGCCGGCCGTTCCGAGCGTCATCTCGACCGTCCCCTCGGCGTTGGTCCAGAACGAGTAGAAGTAACCGTCGTGCGTGCCGGTCTGATTCGAAGTGATCGTCTCCCCGTGGGCCGCCGCTGGGCTCGTCGCCGCTCCCACCCCTAATCCCGTCGCCACCGTCGCGCCCACTGCACTCATGTACTCGCGCCGGTCCATGTCGAGGACGTCGGCGCGGTCTGTCGGTTGCGATTCGCCACTGCCGTCGTCGCCAGTATCGTGTGCCATTGTAACGCACCACCAGCAGTTACAACCTCACCCGGTTATTGTATAAACATTATCAATTATAACTAACGTTAAAATCGGTCTGCGATCGGAACGACCGACCGTGTTCGACACTTGGTTTCCCGATGGACCGGAGCGATCGGTCGCGGCCGCGGCCGCAAAAGTGCAGAGGCACGGACGAGTTCGACACCGGTGGGTCGGGCGATGCGGGGGGCTCAGACCGATTCGAAGGTCCAGAGCTGGTGGTCGCCACCGCTCCAGTCGCCTTGCTGGACGTTGGCGCCGTCGGAGGTCGAGGCGTTCTCGACTTCGACGGCCATGTCGCTGTGGACCGGCTGGACGTGGTACTGGCCGCCACCCTGGTCGTGGATGTGGAACCGCTGGTTGTCGTTGCCGTAGTCGGTGTACTGCTGGACGTTTGCGCCGTCGTTGGTCGAGCTACCGGACACGTCGAGGACCTTCCCGCTGTTGACGTTCTCGATCTTGTAGCCGCTCCCGGTGTCGGTGACGGTCCACTGTTGGTTCTCACCGCCCCAGTAGCTGTACTGCTGGACGTTGGCGCCGTCGTCGGTCGACTGGCCGGTCACGTCCATGCCCTTCCCGCTGTCGACGTTCTGGATGCTGTAGGTGCCACTGGCGAGCGAGCCGGTCGAGCCACCGGAGTCGCCGCCGGAATCGCCACCGCCGCCACTGCCGTCGGCGCCGACCCAGACTTCGGAGGAACCGCTGCTCTGGTAGCCCTCGGTGGCCACGATCATGTAGTCGTGGTTGCCCATGGGCAGCCCGTTGTTCTCCCAGGCGTCGAAGTGGTTGCCCGTGGTGATCGTCCCCTCGGTCCGGGAGTTCTGCCGGATGCTCCAGTACTGCGTGAACGTCGCCGTCCCCTCGATCGAGGGCTTGTTGACTCGCTCGGACGTGTAGATCTCGTAGGTCGACCCGTTGGTCGTGTGTGTCCCCACGTAGGAGTCGCCCGGCTTGTAGCTGCCGTAGTCCTCGATGATGTAGTACTCCACGAGCGGGTCGGTCGTCCACCCGTACAGGCACAGATACGAGTTGCCGGAGGGGCTGTAGTTGGCCGTGTAGTCGACGTCGCGGCGGCCGCCGGTCTCCCAGCCCTTGCCACAGACGAAGTTGCCCGTGTCGGACCAGTCGACGCTGTAGTTGCCGCCGTCCCCGAGGTTCATCGTGACCGTCCCCTCGGCGTTCGTCCAGAACGAGTAGTAGTAGCCGCTGTCGTTGCCCGTCTGGTTCGACGTGATATCGGCGGCCGCCGGACTCGCCGTCGCACCGATGCCGATGCCGGTCGCTGCGGCGGCACCGGCCGCTTTCATGAAGCCACGTCGGTCGAAGCTTCCCGATCCGTCGGAGTACGATTCACCACTGCCGTCGTCGCCAGTATCGCGTACCATGTTACCACTGCCGCACTCGTTTCGAGACGCGATAACTACATAAATATTAGCAATTGTAACAAACATTAAAACAAAGCATAAACAAACAACATATAACTCAGATATGACTACGCCGGCCGCGGATACTGCGACCGCGGACGTCGACGGGAGGTCAGCGGCGGAGCGCGGAGGCGGCCCTGAAACGGACGACTACCTCGTCGTCCGAGCCGGGGGTCCTCTCGCTGCGGTCAACTATCGTAAGTCTTGCCACCCCGTATCATAGCACCACCCTGGTGACTCCGACGTGTAGTGTGGTGGAGTTAAGTCTTATTTCAATTAGGTG
The DNA here is from genome assembly GCF_016065055.1 of Halosimplex litoreum. Taxonomy (NCBI): domain Archaea; kingdom Methanobacteriati; phylum Methanobacteriota; class Halobacteria; order Halobacteriales; family Haloarculaceae; genus Halosimplex; species Halosimplex litoreum. Next base: position 3,848,671 of record NZ_CP065856.1, on the reverse strand, counting down.
TGTATACTTTTCGTCAATAAAACATTGTACCAACGGACGACCAGTCGGTGGCGCCAACCGCGGTAGCCGAACCAAATGGAGAACGCTACGCTACCAGAAGTGAATAAATTAGCTACAAAAAGAACGAGTATAGACGAATGGAGAACACCGAGAATCGAGTTGTCTGACGAATCGAGAGAGGTGAGGAACGATGTTCGTCGGGCGAGGAACGAGGCGGTTTGAAGGGAGAACGATATGTATCGAGTAGAGAACGATGGGTGCCGAATAGAGTCCGATTGGTGGCGAGCGGACGATACGGACGGTCGAGCGACACGCGGACCGGACCCGGAAGGGGCGGGAACCGGCCCCTTCAGAGACGGTGGGAGACGCCGGTCAGGCGTCGAAGGTGTCGGCTTTCGCGAGCACGTCGGAGTCGTCGACGTTCCAGTCGGTGAGGAACTCGGCCTCGGCGGCGAACAGCTCGCCGAACAGGTCGCGGGACTCGTCGGGAGTCAACGTCTGGACCTGGTCGTCGGTCGAGAAGCCCTGGAAGGCGTAATCCACGTCGCCGGTGCGGGCGGCCTCGATGATCGTCTCGATGGTGTCGACGTGACCCTGGACCATACTGCGGACCGGGCGCGGGAAGCCGCCGGCGTTGACCGGCTTGACCTGGTTGTCGCGGACGACCGCGTTGGTCTCGACGACCGGGCCCTGCTCGATGTCCGAGACCTGGCCGGAGTTGGGGAGATTGACGTTCGTGACGTACGGGCCGTCGCCGGTCAGCCCTTCGAGGATGTCGAGGAACTCCTCGCCGGACGATTCGAGTTCGAACTCCCGCTCGCCCTCCATCCAGCCCTCCACGTTGGTGGTCTGTTTGGACTCGGCGGGCGTCCAGTGTTTCGCGCGGTAGTCGGCGTCCGTGCGGCGGACGCCCCAGTGGTTGAGCGACTCCTGGCCGTCGGCGATGAAGGAGGTGGCGTACTCGATGAGGTGGCGGTCGCCTGCGGCTGGGAGCACGCCGAACCGGCGGAACAGCTCCCAGGTGACCTGCCAGTTGTCGCTGAACACGCTGTCGTCTTTCAGGTCGTCGTAGGTGAACCGCTTGCTGCCGCGCTCGCCGTCTTTCAGCTCGTGCAGCAGCGGCCAGAGGTCGACGCCCTTGCAGCGGGCCTCGTCGACCCACGTGAAGTGGTTGATCCCTTTGACGTTGACCTCCACGTCGGCGCGCTCGGCGTCCATGCCCAGCTCCTCCTCGGCGAGCATCGCGAGGTGCCAGCGAGTACCGAGTACCTCGTGACAGAGGCCCAGCGCGTTGATGTCGGGGTACTCGTCGTACAGGGCGCGGGTCACGAAGTGGACGGGGTTGGTGTAGTTGAACACCCACGCGTCGGGACAGTTCTCGCGGATCGCGGCGGCGAACCGCCGGAAGACGGGGATCGTCCGCATCGCGCGGAAGATGCCGCCGGGGCCGATGGTGGCCGCGACGGCCCCGTAGATGCCGTACTCCTTCGGGATGCGCAGGTCGTGGACGAAGGTGTCGCGGGGGTCGTACTGCGTCGAGAGGATGACCGCGTCGGCGCCCGCCAACGCGTCGTCCAGGTCCTCGACGGCCTCGTAGGACCACTCGGCGGTGGCGTCGGGGTCGTCCTGGACCCAGTTGCCGAACTCGGCGTTGGTCTCGGCGGCGTCCTGGTTGGTGTCGTAGAGGCGCACGTGGCCGTCGAACTCCGAGAGCGCCAGATCCTGGATCAGGTTCGGGGCCCACTGGCGGCTGCCGCCGCCGATGTAGGCGATCTCGAGATCGTCCGAGTCTATCGGCTGCTCCGCGTGTGTCGCGTCGGGTGCCATCGACTGACGGTACGCACGCCCACGCTTAAGAGCTGGGTTCACGGAGAACGGGACCAGTTCGCTCGCGTGAACAGACACCGGCGGGGCCGGTATCGCAGAATTTGAAAGACATCGCTCGAACGATCGCATGATAGCGTGCGATCGACCGTGCAAACGCTTTCGAATTCTACGATAGTTCACCTCGACCGCGATATCGACGACAGCCGACCCGTCGGCCCCGACTCGAGCCGCGAACACGCCGTCCGACGCACTCACGAACCGGTCGCACTCGAAACGTGTTCCAGCGATAGTGTATTCGTTTCGGCGGACCCCACCGCGGAGGTCGAGAGTGGTCGGTACCTGGTAGGGTCGTCGTGGTCCGATTCCGGGGTAGCTGTCATTTCGGTCGCCCGTCAGTCCAGCTCCATCGTTCCGCGGATCCCGTCGGCCAGGCTCGTGCCCTCGCTGGTCGCGAAAAACTCCATGCCGACGTAGCCGGCGTAGCCCGCCTCGTCGAGCGCGTCGAAGATGGTGTCGTACGCCATCTCGCCGCTCCCGGGTTCGAGTCGGCCTGGGTTGTCGGCGACGTGAACGTGACCGACCTGGTCGACGTTCCCCGTGAGGGTTCGGATCACGTCGCCCTCGGTGATCTGCTGGTGGTAGGCGTCGAACAGCACCTTCACGTGGTCGCCCCCGACCGATCGGGTGATGTCGAACGCCTCGCGCGACGATTCGAGGAAGTAGCCGGGGTGGTCGACGACGGTGTTGAGCGGTTCGACGACGACCGTGACGTCCGCCTCCTCGGCGGCGGGCGCCACGTCGGCGAGGACGCGTTCGAGCGCGCGACGCTGGGTGTCGCGAGCGAATCCGCCCTGGTCGGGGCCGACGGTGACTATCAGACACTCCGCATCGAACGCAGCGGCGGCATCGAGCGACCGTTCGACGTCGGCGACGGCCGTCTCGCGGTCGTAGGGATTCACCGTCGCGGGCGCGTCGCGGTCGTCGATGTTCGACCCGGCGCCGGCGGCGAGGATCCCGGCGATTTCGACCCCGTGTTCCTCGGCGGCGGCGCGGACGGCGTCGCGGTCGGCGCTCTCCCAGTCGAAGAACTCGACGGCGTCGACGCCGAGGTCTGCGGCTCGTTCGATCCCGTCGGCGACCGTCTCGCCGTCGGCGGCGACGATTCCGGCGTTGGCGGCGAACTCGACCATCAGGCGGACACCTCCCAGTGGGGATCCGGCCCGGGAGTCGGTCCGGACGAGCGGTGGTCGTTCGACGGGGCGTGCGGGCGAGCGTGGTGTGCGGCGGCGTCTACCATAGCCCGAGCAAGCGCCGGGTGGCTCTTGAATCCACGCCTCGCGGCGGTCCGGACCGGGATTTGGGTGACGAGATTTATAACTCCGTATCCGGTACGGGGCGTATGGCGACCGACAACGACGAGCCGAGTTCGTTCGCGGACTTGCCGATGCGGGTCGGCGCGGGCCAGTTCATGGATCCGTCGCCCGAACGTCTGCGATACATCAAGCAGCTCGGTGCCGACGACGTGCTGTTGAACATGTATCAGGTCGACGAGCCGGACTACGAGCACATGCCCGACGACGAGCGGGTCCCGCTGACGGGCGACGGCGAGTGGTCCGCCGAGAACCTCCGCGAACTCCGCGAGCGCGTCGAGGCGGAGGGCATGCGACTCGACGCGATCGAGAACGTGCCCGTCTCGTTCTACGAGGACATCATGCTCGACGGGCCCGACCGCGACGAACAGATGGAGAAACTGAAGCGGACGATCCGCAACGTGGGCGAAGCGGGTATCCCCATCTTCGGATACCACTGGGCGCCGGCGGGCGTCTGGCGAACCGGCTGGACGACCACTCGCGGCGGCGCCGAGGTTTCCGTCTTCGACGCCGACGAGGCCGAGACCGACGAACTCACCCACGACCGGGAGTACACCGAGGCGGAGCTGTGGGACAACTACGAGTCGTTCCTCGACGAGATCCTGCCCGTGGCCGAGGAGGCCGGCGTCACGATGTGTCTCCACCCGAGCGACCCACCGATGGAGACACTCGGCGGGATCCCACAGCTGTTCCGCAACTTCGAGAACTTCAAGCGCGCGATGAACTACCGCGACACCGACCACCACGGGCTCGACCTCTGCCTGGGCTGCTGGTCGGAGATGGGCGAGCCACTGGACGAGGTGATCCGCTACTTCGGCGAGCGCGACGAGATCGTCTACGTCCACTTTCGCGACGTCTCGGGGACCGTCCCGAACTTCTCCGAGGATTTCATCGACGAGGGCAACTACGACGAGTACGAACTCCTCTCGCTGCTGGACGAAGTGGATTTCTCCGGGATGATGATCCCCGACCACACCCCCCATCTGGAGGGAGACACCGACTGGGAACACCGCGGCCGCGCCTACACCGTCGGCTATCTCCGTGGGATGTTGAAAGCCATGCGCGCCGAGCAAGCAGTCCGGGACGACGGCGTCGACGCCGTCGCGCAGGACTGACCCGACTCCGGTTTTCACCGTCGATGTCCAGAACGTCGACCACACGACCGCGTGCGGTCGACCCGATACACGCTTGCGATAATCAGGGCCACTCAGAATCGATCTGGATCGGACACGGACCACCTGTTCTCACCGCCAGTTCCGACCGCGCACCTGGTACCGGGCCGTCACGACGGCGAACTACGCTCCCCATTCTACCATCGGTGGAACCATACACACACTAACGATAATTACACATACGCCCGTTTCAGGCGGTTGACGAGTCTCGGGAAGGCAGGTTTTGACACGCCGAACCTACCTCAGATCCCCGAAATCAGAATACAAGTATACGAGTGTAATTTCATCCCCGTATTCCAGCATCAGTAGATTTTACCACTGGCGAATCGTATGGGACGATATGGGAATCACAGAACCGGGCGCGGACGACGGCGCGATCGGGGCCGTAGAGCGGGCCTTCGCGGTCGTCGGCGTCGTTCGCGAGCACGTGACCGTGCGGATCGACGACGTGGCGACGGCGCTGGACATCCCCACGAGCACGGCCCACTCACACCTCGCGACGCTCGAATCCATCGGCTACGTCGTCCAGGGCGAGGACGGCTACCGGTTGAGCTGTCGGTTCCTCCGCGACGGCGTCGCGGTCAGGCAGCGGCGGAACGTATTCGGCGCGACCAGGGCCGAGATCGAGGCGCTGGCCGAATCCACCGGCGAAGTCGCCAACCTCGGCGTGGAAGAGAACGGCCAGCGAGTCCTGCTCTATCAGGCCGAGGGGACGGAGGCCGTCTACGACAACGCCCCGATCGGGGAACACACCGAGATGCACTGGACCGCCCTCGGCAAAGCCATCCTCGCACACCTCCCCGCCGAGTACATCGACGAGGTCGTCGACACCTACGGGATGCCGCGAGCCACCCGACACACGATAACCGACCGCGACCGGCTAGACAGCGAACTCGCCAGGATCGAGGACCGCGGCTACGCGGTCGAGGACGAAGAGCGCCGGGAGGGTATCCGGTCGGTCGCCTCGCCGATCGTCGTCGACGGGCGCGTGGTCGGCTCGATATCGGTCTCCGGACCGAAAGCGCGACTCGACGACGAGCGGATCGAGGCGGAGATCCTGCCCGAACTCCGCAACACCGTCAACGTCGTCGAGGTGAAGTACGCCTACGAGTAGGAACCGGGCGACGGTGCCCGCCCCACCGCGGTAGCGCGCCCGGACAGCTACCTTTATGAACGAATCGCCGGTTGGTCCGACCGACATGGCCTTCCTCGACGACGAAACGTATCTGCTCGAAACGGAGGCGGCACGGGACCTCTACGAGACCATCGCCGACCGACCGATCCTCGACCCGCACAACCACGCCGATATCGTCGAGATCGTCGAGAACGACGGCTGGTCGGACATCTGGGAGGTCCAGGGTGCGACCGACCACTACGTCTGGTCGATGATGCGAAAGCGCGGCGTCGGCGAGGAGTACATCACCGGCGACGCCTCCAACCGCGAGAAGTGGGACGCCTTCGCCGAGGTCGTCCCGGAGATGGCCGGCAATCCGGTCTACGAGTGGCTCCACCTCGATCTCAAACGGCGGTTCGGGATCGACGACCCCGTCTCGGCCGAGACCGCCGACGAGATCTGGGTCGAGACGAAGAATCAGCTGGAGGGCGTCGACATGCGCCCCCAGGAGCTCCTGCGGGAGATGAACGTCGAAGTCCTGGCGACGACGGACAACCCCGCGTCGCAGCTCGAATACCACGAGCGGGCCGTCGACGAGGTCGACGGCGTCGACGTCCGCCCCACCTGGCGCGCGGACCCGGCCGTCAACGTCCAGAAGGCGGGCTTCCTCGACTTCGCCGACGACCTCGCCGACGCGACCGAGTTCGACACCGACGACTTCGCCGGGTATCTCGACGCGCTGGCGGCTACCCACGAGTACTTCGACGACCACGGCTGTGCGGCCAGCGATCTGGGCATCCTCGAACCCGTCTCGCGACCGGTCAGCGAAGCCCGCGCCGCCGAGGTGTACGCCAAACGGCGGGCCGGCGAGTCGCTCTCGGACCGCGATATCGGCGACTTTCAGGCCTACCTGCTGGAGTTTATCGGCGAGCTAAACGGCGAGGCGGGCTGGGTTTCACAGTTGCACATCGGCGCGCTGCGGGACTACCGCGAACAGCTGTACGACGAACTCGGTGCGGCGTCGGGCGGCGACGTGTCGATGGGCGATATCGACATCGCCGAGGGGCTGGACTACTACCTCGACCGCTTCGACGGCGCGGGCGAGATCGTCCTCTACTGCGTCGACCCGAGCCACTACCCGACGCTGACGACGGTCGCGCGGGCCTATTCCAACGTGAGCGTCGGCCCGGCCTGGTGGTTCAACGACAGCCCGTTCGGCATGGACCACCAGCTCGATTACGTCGGGAGCGTCGACCTCCTGGCCAACCACGCCGGGATGGTCAGCGACTCGCGCAAGCTCCTCTCCTTCGATTCTCGCTTCGAGATGTTCCGCCGGACGCTGGCCAACGTCGTCGGCAAGAAGGTCGAGCGCGGGCAGATCCCCCTCGACGTGGCCGAAGACCTGGTCGACCACGTCGCCTACGAGCGGCCGAAGGAGCTGTACGGGTTCTGAGCCGGCCGCTCGACACGGATCGGTGTGATTATCGCTGTCGATTCCGCGACCGATTCACTTTTTGCCGGTGGCTCTGCTGAGTCGTGGTATGGATATCGACGTACCGAGTTCGTTCGACGAGCGGGACTGGGCGCGACCGGTCGACGGTGGGCCCGTCCGGTTCGCCGTCCTGGGACTGGGGTGGTTCGCTCCGGACGTGGCGATCCCTGCGATCGAGGCGTCGGACTACTGCGAGACGACGGTCGTCGTCAGCGGCGGCCGCGAGAAGGCCGAGCGCGTCGCCGACGAGAAGGGCGTGGCCCACGCGCTGACCTACGACGACTACGCCGACGGCGAGGCCAGCGACGCCTACGACGCCGTCTACGTCTGCACGCCGAACGCGCTGCACCTCCCGCACGTCGAGACCGCTGCGGAACTCGGCAAGGACGTCCTCTGTGAGAAACCGCTCGAGGCCAACGGCGAGCGCGCCCGCAAGTGCGTCGAGGCCTGCGAGGACGGCGGCGTCGAACTGATGACGGCCTACCGGATGCACACCACGCGGTCGATCCGGTGGGTCCGCGACGTCGTGCAGGACGGCGCCATCGGCGACCCCGTCCACACCCGCGGCGCCTTCTCGTACAACCTCATCGCCGCCGGCGAGTCGATGGATCAGTGGCGCCTAAACCCAGACCTCGCGGGCGGCGGTCCGCTGATGGACCTCGGTGTGTACCCGCTCAACACCTCGCGGTTCGTCCTCGACGCCGACCCCGAGGCCGTCCACGCCACGACTGTCGAGGGGCCGCCGGAGTTCGACGGCCTGGAGAAGTACGTCGCGTTCACGATGGAGTTCCCCGACGGCGCCGTCGCCGAGTGCGACAGCGGCTACCAGGTCGCCGGCGACAACTACTTCGAGGTCGGTGGTACCCACGGCCGCATCCGGGTCGACGTGCCGTTCAACGTCGACGCCGACCGGACGATCACCGTCAGCACCGGCGGCGAGGAGCAGACCGTCACCGTCGAGGAACCCTCCGAGATGGTCGAGGAGTTCGACTACTTCGCCACCGGCCTCCTGACCGACATGGCGATCGGTCCCGACGGCCAGCACGGCTACGAGGACATGCGGATCGCCGACGCTATCTACGAGTCCGGGGAGTCGGGCGGGCGTATCGAGCTGTAGGATTCACACGGTCGCACTCGGTTCGAAGCGCTCAGACGAGCCGGAAGTCCGTCGCGAGGAACGGGTCGACCCCGAGGAGAACGAACCGGTACCGTCCGGGGTTCAAGCTCAGTTCGACGATCCCGTGGTCGTCGAGCGCGGCCCGGGACATCGTGACCGTCTCCGAGGTCGTACCTCCGGGCGAGAGTTCGGTAGCACGCTGCGCGAACGCGTTCGAATCGGTCCACAGCACGTCGCTCCACCCACCGCTCTCGCGTCGCTGGATCGTCCAGGGGACCTGACAGCCCACTCCGACGGTCGATGGGCCTGTGTTCCCGATCTCGAACCGCGCCGGCTCCCCGAACTCGACGTCTTCCGTCGCGCTGGCGAGTTCGAGTCGCCCGTGCGAGTCGGCGACCCGGTTCCCGCCGTGGGCCTCGCTCAACGCGCGTGGCCCGTCGTCCGACTGGCGCCCGAATCCGGCCCAGTACAGCCCCGCGGCACCGATACCCGAGGCCGCGACACCGAGGAGGTGGCGTCGGTTCATTAGATCCGCCAACCACCGGAGATCGGAAAAGGCTGCCCGAAGACGCCGAACGAAACGCTCCCTACGCTTCGTAGTTCGCGAGCGTGTCTTTGATCGCGTGATAGGCGGGCTTGGGGTCGTTGCCGGAGTCGAACAGGAGCGGGTCGCCGGTGAGGTTCTCGAACCAGTTGGGGATCCACGAGTCGGAGTCCCGAACCCCCCAGACGATCATGGTGTCGACGCCCTCGTCGAGACAGACCTCGGTGATGTCCCGATAGAAGTCGGCCTGTTTCTCCCAGCGAGCCTCCTGGTCGCCGGGGTCGTCGTCGGGCAGGTACGCCACGTCGAACTCGGTGATCTCGACGTCGAGGCCGAGATCTTTGAACCGACGGATGTTCTCGGCGACGGAGTCGATGCCGGGCTTCTCGTGGAGCGCGTGCATCTGGAGGCCGACGCCGTCGATGGGGACGCCGCGGTCGAGCATCCGTTCGACGAGGTCGTAGATTGCGTCGGATTTCACGTTGACGCCGTCTGCGCCGTAGTCGTTGTAGTACAGATCGGTGTCCGGGGCGACCTCGTTGGCCCAGCGGAAGGCGTCGTCGAGGTACTCCTCACCGAACGTCTCGTACCAGAGGTTCTCGCGCATCGTGCCGTCGTCGGCGACGGCCTCGTTGACCACGTCCCAGGTGTCGACGGTGTCGCGGTAGCGGCCCGCGGCGGTGTGGACGTGCTCGCGCGTGAACTCCTGCAGCTGCTCGGCGGTGTAGTCCCACTCCTGGAACCAGGTCGGCGTCTGATTGTGCCAGACGAGGGTGTGCGCACGGACCGACTGGTCGTTCGCGCGGGCGTAGTCGACGACCGCGTCGGCGTCGTTGAAGTCGTAGACTCCCTCGTCGGGTCGGAGCGGCCCCATCTTGAGGGCGTTCTCGGCGGTGACGTAGTTGAACTCGTTGCGGAGGATCTTCTTGTAAGCGGCGTCTGTCCGCAGCGGCTGGGCCGCCGCGGCCGCACCGATCTCGAAGTCCCGTTCGTCGGCCACGTCCCGCAGTCTGTCTTCGTCTGCCATACCTCGAACAGGTGAACACTCCCCGATAAAGATACCGGGGACATTCTCGTCGATGATTCCGCCGGATGCCACGGAAAGCGGTCCATCTCTCCGGATTGGCCCGGACGTGTGAGTCCGTGACGAGAACGCTAAAGAGGCATCCGTCTGAGCAATCTGTCATGCACGTAACGGCCCTCCGACGGGACGCCGACGGTCCGCTGTTCGACGCGGGCGGCAAGCGACTCAAACTCCAGGTCCTCGCCGACGACACCGTCCGACTCGTCTACACCGCCGCCGACGAGATCCCCGACCCCGAGAGCCCCATGGTCGTCGAACAGGAGGCCACGGGTGAGTGGGACCTGATCGAACGCGAGCGCGAGTACGAACTGGTCACTCCAGCCCTGCGCGCCGAACTCGACCGCGAGACGGGCGCGCTGGCCTGGCGTGACTCCGACGGCGACCTGCTCGTCCGCGAGCCCGCCGACGGCGGAAAGTCGCTCGTCCCCGTCTCCCCCGAGGAGCTGACCGTGGGCGACCACGAGGTCGCGAGCCCGCGCGAGGGTCTCGACCGTGAGGCGTACTCGACGCGGCTCGACCTCGAATTCGACGACAGCGAGGCGATCCTCGGCCTCGGCCAGCACGAGGGCGGCGTCGCCGACTACAGCGGCGAGGGACAGACGCTCTACCAGGGGAACACGAAGGTCGCGATGCCCGCCATCCTGTCGACCGGCGGCTACGGGATGCTCTGGAACACGGGCTCGCTGACGACGTTCCACGACGACCGGCACGGGTCGTACGTCTGGACGGAGTGCGACGACGCCCTCGACGTGTTCGTCGTCGCCGGCGACCCCGACGAGGTGATCGCGGGCTTTCGCGAGTTGACCGGGGAGGCGACGATGCTGCCGAAGTGGTCCTACGGGTACGTCCAGTCCAAGGAGCGCTACGAGACCGGCGACGAACTGGTCGACGTGGTCGACGAGTACCGCGACCGCGAGGTACCCATCGACTGCGTCGTCCAGGACTGGCAGTACTGGCCCGACACCGAGGACCATCACCCGAACTTCGAGGAGTGGGGCGGCCCCCAGGGTGACTGGGGCCAGTGGGGACAGAAGTCCTTCCACGAGGGCCGCTACCCCGATCCGTCGGCGACGATGGACGCGCTCCACGACCGGAACGTCCGGCTGATGGTCTCCATCTGGCCCAACACCCTCGCCGGCGAGAACTACGACGAGCTGCGCGACGCGGGTCACATCCTCGACGACGCGGACGTTCCCGCACCGGGCAACGAGCAGCGCTACTACGACGCCTTCTCCGAGGAAGCGCGGGACATCTACTGGAATCAGGCGAAGGAAGGGCTGTTCGACCACGGCGTCGACGCGTGGTGGTGCGACTCGACCGAGCCGTACGACCCGACGTGGACGCTCCCCACCGCGCCGGACCCGTTCGCGCTGGCCAAGCACACCACCGACGCGTTCAAACGCGTCTTCGACCCCGGCTACGTCAACACCTACTCGCTCCACCAGGCGAAAGGGATGTACGAGGGCCAGCGCGCGACCACCGACGACAAACGAGTCATCAACCTCACCCGGTCGGGATATCCCGGTCAGCAGCGCTACGGCGCGATCACGTGGTCGGGCGACGTCGAGGCGACGTGGGAGCGCTACCGCAACCAGATCGCTGACGGCCTGCAGTTCACCGCCGCAGGCAATCCCAAGTGGACCCTCGACGTGGGCGCGTTCTTCGTCGGCGACGGCCCGTCGTGGATCACCGACGGCGACTTCGACGACGGCGTCGACGACCTGGGGTATCGGGAGCTGTACGTCCGCTGGTTCCAGTACGGCGCTTTCCTGCCGATGTTCCGCTCGCACGGCACCGACACGCCTCGCGAGCTGTGGCGCTTCGGCGAGCCCGGCGACCGCACCTACGACACGCTCGTAAAGTTCGACCGCCTGCGCTATCGCCTGTTGCCCTACCTCTACTCGCTGGCGGGCTGGGAGACCCACCGCGATTACACCATGTATCGCCACCTCGCCCTGGAGTTCCCGGACGACGAGGACGCCCACGACGTGGGCGACCAGTTCATGTTCGGTCCTTCCCTGCTCGTCTGTCCGGTCACCGAACCGATGTACTACGGTCCCGACTCGACGGAACTAGACGGGAAGGCGGAGGCCCGCGAAGTCTACCTCCCGGAAGGCACCGACTGGTACGACTTCTGGACCGGCGAGCGCCACGACGGCGGGCAAACGGTCCTGGCCGACGCGCCCCTCGAAAAGCTCCCGCTGTTCGTCAAAGCGGGGAGCATCCTCCCGATGGGGCCCCAAGTCCAGCACACCGGCGAGAAGCCCGACGCGCCGTGGGAGCTGCGCGTCTATCCCGGTCGCGACGCGGAGTTCGACGCCTACGAGGACGCCGGCGACGGCTTCGACTACGAGGACGGCGACTACGCCTTCACCCCGATCCGCTGGGACGACACCGCCGACGAACTGACCGTCGAGGACCGCGAGGGCTCGTTCCCCGAGCTCGTCGAAGACCGGGAGTTCGAGGTGGTCGTGGTCGATGAAAACCGTGGCACCGGCATCGGGTCAGCCGAACCGGACGCGACCCTCGAATACGGCGGCAGCGAAGCCAGCGTCGACGTGGATCGGTAGCGGCGTGGGCTCGGCTTCAGGTATCGTGCAGGGGATTCAGTGGGTGTGACGGACTGAGTAATCTACCGTGGCGCGCGCTGTCGCGCGCTCTCGTGCGCGCGACGAAGCCGTGCGAGGGATGACTGAGCGAGCGCAGCGAGCGAGGGAGTCGGCTGGGGAGGGTCGTGGCCGGCTGCGGTGCCGTGCGGGGCGGTCCCTGGCGGATTGAAAGGGCGAGGCGCGCTCGCGTCCAGTTCAGTCGTCTGAGTCGGCTCTATCCGCGCGGGCGGTTTGGAGAGCGCGGATATCCGACTCAGCGACCGCGAGCGGGCCGAGGGCGTTCACCGCCTGTTGTCGCCAGTCGAGTTCACTGCTAGCGAACGGGCAGAGGGCGTTCACCGCCTGTTGTCGCCAGTCGAGTTCACTGCTAGCGAACGGGCAGAGGGCGTTCATCGCTTGCTACCTCCTGCGGTCGCTCTCGTTCGCTCTCGTTTCCCCACCACAGATCGACCCCGACACTGAAGTCGCTGCCACCCCCGGTTCCGCTATGCAATTCGACTGGATGGTCGGCTGCTACGCGGGCGCGGGCGTCCACAGGGACACCCCACTATTGGAGCACGTCGACCGCGACACCGTGATGGCGGGGGTCGACGCTGCCGTCGACGCGGGGCTCGACGGGCTGTGGGCGCCGGACCACTTCATGCTCGGGCCGAACCACGAGGAGTTCGAGGTCTGGACGCTCCTCTCGGCCATCGCCGAGCGGACCCAGGGAACCGATCTCGACATCGGCCCGCTCGTCGGGTCGATCACCTACCGCAACCCCGCGTTGCTGGCGAAGATGGCGACGACCGTCGACCACCTTTCCGAGGGTCGGGTCCGCCTCGGGCTCGGCTGTGGCTGGCACCGCGAGGAGCACGAGGCCTACGGCTACGACTTCCCGCCCGTCAACGAGCGCATCGACATGCTCGACGAGGGCATCCAGGTGATCAGGGCGATGTTCACCGAGGACGCGCCCGGCTTCTCGGGCGACCACTACGAGATCGACGACGCCTACAACGAGCCGAAACCGCTCCAGGACCCCCATCCGCCGATCGTCGTCGGCGGCGCGGGCCCGCGGATGCTCAGGCTCGCCGCTCGCCACGCCGACGAGTGGAACGTCGAGATATCCGGGCGAGCCCGTGGCAAACCGATCGAGTTCAAAGCTCGAAAGTTCGACGAGTACCTCGAAGCCGAGGGGCGCGACCCCGCGGATGTCGAGCGGTCGTGGCTCGCTCACTGCATCGTCCGGGAGGACCCCGAGGAACTCGACCGGCTGTGCGAGGAGATCTTCCCGCTGCCGTGGGGCGAGGAGGAGGACGTCGACGACCAGCTGAGCACACCGGAAGAGGCCCGCGAGAAGGGGGATTTCCTGATCGGAACGCCCGCCGAAGTCGCGGAGCAGATCGAACCGATCCGCGAGCTGGGGTTCGGGAAGCTCCAGCTCATCTTCCCCGATTTCCCGAGCACGCGCGGGATGGAGCTGTTCGGCGACGAGGTGGCGCCGGAACGCCGATAGCCCGCGGGTCGAACGGCGAGGTGCCGCCTCAGGCGTCGCCCATCGTCCGGGCGTGCCCGAGCAGGAAGACGATCGGGGCGGTGTAGTCGATGGCCCACTCGTTGGCTGAATACGACTCCGTGGCGTCGACGTAGCACTTCGCGGGCGGCGCGTCGGTCTCGGCGATGTACTCGGCGACCGTCTCGTCGTCGCCGTTGCGGTTGGCGCCGCCGACGACCATCCCCGGGAGGTCGGTTCCCGTGCCCTCCACGAGGCGGTCGTGGGGGTTGCGCGGCGGGTGGGTCCCCTGGCCGGTCACGTAGCTGTAGCCGGTCGGCGTCCGCCCCAGCGCGTAGTGCAACTGGTCGAGCGCGCCCGCGACGTAGCGCGCGTCCGAGTCGATCGCGTTCGCGAGCAGGAGCAGACTCCCCTTCGAGAGCGCCAACTTGGTCGACGCCCAGTGGTAGTCCTCGGTATCGAGCGCGCAGCGGTAACCGTCGGCCTCGATGGCCGCGACGAGGTCGTCGGCGTAGTCGACGAACGCGGATTCGAGCCGGTCAGCACGGGCGTCGTCGGCCGCGTCGGCGGTGAGATAGGCCCACTGGCCGAGCGAGAGCGTGTCGTCCCAGACCGGGGCCCGCGCCTCGGCGTCGAAGAGGTCGGCGAACCGGACCTCCAGATAGTCGGCGTACCGGGTGTCGCCGGTGGTCTTCAGCAGCTCCGCGGTCGCCCAGAATCGCTCCTCGCGGTCGGTGTCCTTGCGGTAGGGGCCGGACCCGTCGTCCTGGCCCTCGTCGAAGCGGAACTCGGGGTCGGGATTCGATTCGAGGTAAGCGTGTGCCCCGCGAGCGTGTTCGAGCGCGCGCTCGGCGAACTCGGGCGCCCGCTCGGCGTAGACTCTGGCGGCCATCGCCATCGCGGCCGCGTACTGGGCGGTGCCGAACGTCGAGAGGCCGTAGACGAACCGCTCGCGGTCGTCGTCGGTCGGCGCCTCGTCGATCGCGGGCCACTCCCGCGCTGCGACCTTGTGATAGAGGGCGCCGTCCTCGCGTTGCATCCGTTCCAGCCATTCGAGTTCGAACTTCGCCTCGACGAGCAGGTCCGGCAGTTCGAACGCGTCCTCGCCGTCGGTCACCGACCCCTCGACTCCGGACGCCTCGACCGGCAGGTCGCACTGCCCGGCCTCGAACGCGGACGGATACTGCTCGTAGGCCAGGAGCAGCTGCCCAACCGTCACCGCGGCCGGCGGCACGTACTTCCCGTAGTCGCCGGCGTCGTACCAGCCGCCGGAGACGTCCAGCCGCTCGCCGTCGTCGCGGAACTCGTCGCCGAAGTACATCGCCGCCCGGGCGTCCTGCGTGTGGCCTGCCGGTACGTCGAGTCCGGTGACGGGATCGTCGATGGCGGTGTTCGACCGCTTCAGCGTGTACAGGCGGACGGCGTCGGCCAGCACCCCGTCGTACGCGTCCGTGCCGACGCGAAAGGGAACCGATTCGGCGGTGACCGCTTGCAGGTCGCCGTCGTCCGTCACGCCGCGCCCGACTGCGACCCGGTACTCGCCCGGTTCGGAGAGCGTCGAGAAGTCGGCGCGACGGACTGTCTCGGCCGCGTCGGGGTCGTCGACCGGATCCGAGAGTGCCCCCGAGCGGACGACGTCCCCGGGCCCGCACTCGCGGACGGCGAACCGTTCGGCCTCGATTGTAGACCGGTCGGTCTCGACGGCGACGACGGCTCGCTTCGGCGCCGACGGGAGGTATCCGACCTGGTCGACGCGCACCCGCTCGGCGGGCCCGTCCGACCCTGGTTCGAACTCGCTCATAGGTTGCCCGTCGTTGCCGTCCCCCGACAAAAAGCGCGCGGTTGGTCGGGTAACTCTCCGGAACCCGAACGGGCATGCGCCCGGGGCGCCAGCGTGTACGCATGCCCGACACACGCGTCACGGTCTGGAACGAGTTCGTCCACGAGCAGGAGTCCGAGACGGTTGCGGAGATCTACCCCGACGGCATCCACGGCGCCATCGCCGCCGCGCTCGACGCGCGCGGCTTCGACACCGAGACGTCGACGCTACAGGAGCCCGAGCACGGCCTCACCGAAGACGTGCTCGCCGAGACCGACGTGCTGACGTGGTGGGGCCACGCCGCCCACGACGAAGTCTCCGACGAGGTCGCCGAGCGGGTCGTCGAGGCGGTCCGCGACGGGATGGGGCTGCTCGTCCTCCACTCCGCGCACTACTCGAAGGTGTTCAAGCGGCTGATGGGCACCAGTTGCTCGCTGAAGTGGCGCGAGGCGGCCGAGCGCGAGCGGCTGTGGGTCATCGAGCCGAGCCACCCCATCGCCGACGGGATCGACGACTGTATCGAACTCGACGAGGCGGAGATGTACGGCGAGCGCTTCGACGTGCCCCAGCCCGAGACGCTGGTGTTCAACTCCTGGTTCGAGGGCGGCGAGGTGTTCCGCTCGGGCTGTACCTACCGCCGCGGCAACGGCCGGATCTTCTACTTCCGACCGGGTCACGAGACCTACCCCATCTACCACGACGAGGAGATCCAGAAGGTGCTCGCCAACGCCGTCGAGTGGGCCGCCCCCAGCGACGACCGCGCCACCTCCAGCGGCGGCAACACCGACCCGCGCGAGGACATCGACACGTCCGACGAGCGGACCGTCCACTGACCGGTCGGCCTCGGTCGGGGCGGCCGAGCCGGACTACTCCTCGGCGGTCGGGGGCCGCGGCGTCTCCGGTTCCTCGTCCTCTTCGTCCTCGTCGGGGCGGAACTGCGGCGCGATCTGCCACTTGAAGTAGGCGGTCCACCCCAGCGAGACGACGCCGAACAGCGCGAAGATGAAGAGGTTCAGCGGCGGCGTCCCCGGCGTCGAGAGCCAGAGGGCACTGAACATCACCCCGAAGGTGTAGATGAACACTGCCCCGTCGACCGGTTCGATTTCCATATCCGCTCTCTGGGGCGGGCGTCCATAGAACTGGCGTTCGACTCGCTCGGGTGCGCCCGCTCCCGATCGAACACTCTCGCTTCCGATCGGTGGCTCCCGCTACCCTCGGGCGCCCGCGACCGGTGCGGCTGGAGCGCAGTCACTCCGCGGCGCCCGCCCGACGGAGCGTCCCCGCCTGGACGTGGTAGTGGACGGGCGCCGTCGGCTCCCCCCGACTCATCCCGAGCGAGCGGTCCTCGTCGGCCGACACCGCGAACTCGCTCAGCTCCGCCCAGAGCCCGACCCGGTCCTGGGCGAACACGAAGTTCGGGACTGCGTAGTTGTACCACCGAGCGCAGCGCCGGGCCGCCTCGCGGAACCCCTCGACGTCGGTCCCTGCGTCGTGCAGCCGGTCGACCGTCTCACAGAGCGCGACCGTCTCGCCGGCGTCGTGTTCGTAGGTCCCGCCGCTGTCGGCGTAGTCGACGCCGTCGACCGCGAGCGAGCCGGGCTCGGACGGGAGCGTCACCGACGCCGGGACCGACGCCAGCGGCGGGTCGTCGCGGCAGCTCCCCAGCGGGTTGCCCGCCACGGCGATCGGCGGCATCGACATCCCGCTCCCCCAGACCGAGAACCAGTCGCCGTAGTACGGCAGCACCGACCCGCCGGCGGGCGCGTTCGAGACGAGCAGGTCGAACCCGCCCGCCTCGACGTTGCCCTCGTAGGAGATGCCGCCGGCGAGCAGCTGTTCGACCTCGATCGCGATCCCGAACGCCTCCAGCCCGGCGACGAGCGTCTGCACGTCGCCGACCTCCGACGAGAAGACCGACAGCGTCAGCGAGAGCCCCTCCCCCTCGGGTCCCGTCCACAGACCGTCGACGCGCTCGTAGCCGGCCCGGCGCAGCCATCGCGCCGCCAGGTCGGTGTCCGTGGCCAGCGGATAAGTGTACAGCGAATCGACGAACGACTCGCCGAGCGCGCGCTCGGCGATCGACCCGAGCGTCCCGGCGTCGGACGAGGGCGCCATCGACCCGCGACCGTACTGGTTCGAGCGCATCCGCTCGAACGGCGCGGCGGCGACGATGGCGCGGCGCACCCACAGCCGCCGGAGGTGGTCGTTGGCCCAGTTGAACGTGAGCTGTCGCCCGCCGCCGGCCGGGTTCGGCCAGGTGGTCAGCTGCTCGATGTCGTCGGGGACCTGCTTCCGGAAGAAGTCGCCCTTCGACTCGGCGATCACGCCCCGGCCGAAGTCGATCTCGTCGCCGTTGACGAAGTCTCGCGGGTCGTACATCGAGCCCGACGGCTTGCTCGCTATCCCCGGTGAGCTCGTCCGTGACCCGCAGACGATCCGGAGCGTCGGCCGGTCGGTGGGACCGGGGTACTCCGAGCGGGGTTCGGCGTAGACGACCTCCGTGTTCGTACGCAGTCCGTAGGGGAGTTCGATCAGCTCGCTCGTCACGTCGTCGGCCGACCGGACTTCGTAGCGGCCGGTCCCGTACCCCTCCTCGGCGAAGGTCTCGACCGAGAGCTTCCCCTGGTGGTAGTCGAGATACGTTCCCTGGACCGCCTCCTCGGTCGTCGCGTCCTCGAACCGTTCGACCCAGGGCTCGCTGTAGGCGGGCGGCAGCGGCGGCATGCCGGGGTGGGCGTTCGCCCGCGCGGCCGCCGGGTTCGTCGGGCCGGCCAGCGGCGACCGGCGGTAGACGATGTCGCTCTCCAGCTCGCCTCCGAACGACTCCTCGCGGAAGGCGCCGTTCGTCTCCAGCCACCCGACCCGGTCGCGGAGGTAGTACGCTTGGCCGTCGAGAGGGGCGCCCGACCAGTAGGTCAGCCGGTCGTCGAAGCGGTAGCGAACGTCTCCATCGTCGGTGACTTCCCGTGACTCGACCGCGCAGGGGACCGGCAGCGCCGAGCCGTCGACCGTCCAGATGTGGTCGCTGGTGAGGCTCCGGCCGGTCGGCGCGTGCGTCGGGAGGACGAGGCTCTGGAGGAACCCCTCGAAGTGGGGCCGACCGGCGGGGGTGTTCATGCTCGGCCCCATGTCGAGGGTGCTGGGCTGGGCGCCGGTCATCACCGACACCACCGGCCCGTCAACGTCGCGCTGCCGACCGGCCGTCGTCGGATCGTCGTCGGACTCGTTCGAACACCCCGACAGCGCCGCCGCGGCGACCGTTCCGGCGAGCGAGACGAACGCTCGCCTGTCCAGCCGTCCGGAGCCCGTCGACCCGCCACGGGTGTCGCCGTCGACCTCGCCGCCGTGAGCCTCACTACCGTCGTAAGGGTCGCCAACCATCGATACCGTCATATCGTGACATTCTAACTTAACGTTTCGCCCGCACGGGTAGCAACGTTTATTCGGCAAGGGTGACCGAGAAAGAGGCATGCACCGGACGTTCGAGACGACGACGGAGCGACACCAGCGGACCCTCGACGGACAGTGGGAGTTCCTCACCGACCCCGGAGACGAGGGGTACGACGGCGACTATCACGAGTCGTTCCCGGCCGAGGAGGCGGACCGACTGAGCGTTCCGAGCTCCTGGAACGCCCACCGGGAGTACGCCGACTACGTCGGCCCGGCGTGGTATCGGCGGACGTTCGAGACCCGAACCGAGGACTCGCTGCTGTTCACCTTCCACGGAGTCGCCCGCGACGCGACCGTCTACCTCGACGGCGAGGAGGTGGCGAGTCACGAGGGCGCCTACACGCCGTTCGACGCGCTCGCACGGGACCTCGACGCGGGCGAACACGAACTGGTCGTCCGCGCCGACAACACCCGCAGGGAGGCGACGCTCCCCCACGACGACGTCGACTGGTTCCCTCACGGCGGCATCCACCGCGAGGTCGTCGTCGAGACCGTGCCCGACGTGTACGTCCGCGATCTCGCCGTCGACTACGATATCTACGGTGACGAAGCGACGGTCGAAGCGGCGGTGACGCTCCACAACCTCGACCCGCGACCGGCCGAGCCCGACCTGACGGTCTCGGTCGGCGAGGCGTCGGTGACCGAACCGGTCGAGGTCGACGGGATGGACGCCGCCACGGCGACGCTCGCTCTCGATATCGAGGACGTGGAGCGGTGGACTCCCGACGACCCGACGCTCTACGACGTGGAAGCGCGATTGGACGGCGAACGGGCCGACGACCGCGAGGGCGGCGCCTTCACCGACGACCTGCGCGACCGGATCGGCTTCCGTACCGTCTCGACCAGTGGTCGCGACATCCTCGTCAACGGCGAGCCGGTCGCTATCGCGGGCGTCAACCGTCACGAGGACCACCCCGAGTGGGGATCCGCCCAGCCACTCCGGGTGCAGGAACGGGACCTCGAGTTGATACGGCGAGCGGGCTGCAACGCGGTCAGGTGCTCGCACTACCCGAACCACCCGCGCTTTCTCGACCTGTGCGACGAACGAGGAGTCCTCGTGATCGAGGAGATACCGATGTGGGGGGTCGACGAGTCGACGATGGTGTCCACTCAGGAGCGCGCCCAGCGCACGCTCATGGAGATGGTCGAGCGGGATCGCCACCACCCCTCGGTGTTCGCCTGGAGCCTCTCGAACGAGTGCGCGAACGACGAGTCGACGGTCGTCGACGGCACCCGCAAGCTGAAGTGGGCGGCCGACGGCGTCGACGGTTCCCGGCTGATCACCGTCGCCTCGAACACAGACTTCGAAGGCGGGACCGACGGTACCTTCGAGTTCTGCGATTTCCTCTCGGTCAACGCCTACTGGGGCTGGTACCGCGAGGGCGACTGGAGCGAGTTCCTCGACGGCATCGAAGCCGACTACGGCGAGAAGCCGCTCGTCGTCACGGAGTTCGGCGCCGGCGCTGTCCCCGGCGACCGCACCCACGAGGGCCGCAAGTGGTCCGAGTCCTACCAGGCCGACCTGTTGGCCGACTGCGTCGACCTGTTCCGCGAGCGCGAGAGCGTCGCCGGGTTCACCGTCTGGCAGTTCTGCGACACGCTAACGAACCCCGACTCGGCGATGACGCGACCCCGGACGCGCAACAACAAGGGCGTCCTCGACGAGTATCGCCGCCCCAAAGAGGCCTACCGCGTCCTCCGCGAGCGCCTCGCCGACGACTGACCCGTCGACCCGCGTCGGTCTGCCTCCGCTCCACTCCCGTTACTGGAAATAGAACAGTGTTCTGTATAGTTAGCCCGTCTGGCACCGGACCCCAAATATTACACTCGTATTCATGTAATCATTCGCGACCGGGTATGTGCGTTCCCGAACAGTGGTTCGCTGTTCTCTCCGTGTGCACTCGATTCGCTGACGAAATCGAGTTTCCAGCGGTCTAGAACCCAGAATACGGTGCATTCGCCAGTAAACGTAGTTCTATACGAATAGAACGATAGTTACGTTCCAGAGAACGCTGTCGAACGGGTGCCGAGCGGTAGCCGGACCGGCGTTACACCTCGACCCACTCGCCGGCGTCGTCGGACTCCTCGATCGCCGCGAGCAGTTCCTGCACGCGGTAGCCGTCCTCGAAGGACGGGCTGTGGTCCTCACCGGCCGCGGCCGCCGAGAGGAACTCGTAGTTCTCGTGGACGAACGTGTGCTCCCAGCCGATGACGTGGCCCGGCGGCCACCAGTGGTCGATGTAGGGGTCGTCGGGGTCGGTGACGTTGACCGTCTGGAAGCCCCGGTCGCCCTCGGTGAGCAGTTCCAGTTCGTTCAGCCGTTCGAGCGAGAACGAGAGGCTGCCCTTCGACCCCTCGATAGCGATCGTGTGGTCGTTCTTGCGGCCGTTGGCGAACCGCGAGGCCTCGAAGGTTGCCATCGCGCCGTTCTCGAACTCCGCCTGGGCGGTGTAGGCGTCGTCGACGGTCACCTCGCGGGTCTCCGTCGACTCGCCGCCCGACCCTTCGAGCGACCCCTCGTCGCCACCGGGGACGGGCCGCTCGTCGACGAACGTCTGCAGGTGGCCAGACAGCCGCGAGATGTCACCGGCACGGTCCCCGACGAGGAACCGGGCCAGGTCGATCGTGTGAGCGCCCAGGTCACCGAGCGCCCCGGAGCCTGCGAGCTCTTCCGAGTTGCGCCAGCTCCAGGGGGCCGTCGGGTCGACCAGCCAGTCCTGCAGGTACCGTCCGCGGACGTGGTGGATCTCGCCGATCTCGCCGGAGTCGATCAGGTTCTTGGCGTATCGGATCGCGGGGATGAACCGGTAGTTGAAGGCGATGCCCGCGGTCGCCGCCGAGTCGCGGGCGGCGTCGGCCATCCGTTCGGCGTCGTCGAGTGTGTTCGCGAGCGGCTTCTCGCAGAAGACGTGCGTGTCGGCCTCCAGCGCGGCGATCGAGGGGTCGGCGTGGACGTTGTTCGGGCCGAGGTTGTAGAACACGTCGACCTCCTCGACCACGTCCGCCCAGTCGGTCGCGTAGCGCTCGAAGCCCAGCTGGTCTGCGGCGTCGGCGAGCGCTTCCTCGTCGCGCCCTACGATGACGTCGCGTTCGACGTCCGGGGCCTCCGGGAAGAACATCGGCAGTCGCGCGAGCGCGTTCGCGTGCGCTTTCCCCATGAATCTGTACCCGAGCACGCCGACGGAGAGTGGTTCCTCGCTCATGGTTCAGGCCCAGTAGGCGTCGCCGGGAGTGGTTTCGAAGACCGAGCGCTGGAGCACGTCGATGGCCTTCTCCAGGCCCTCGTTCGGGGAGGTCAGCGAGTCCTCGTGCTCGATGGACAGCGCGCCGTCGTAGTCGACCATCCGCAGCGTCGACACCACGTCCTTCCAGAACTCCTCGCCGTGGCCGTAGCCGATCGATCGGAACAGCCACGAGCGGTCGGGCTCTTCCGTGTAGGGTTCGGTATCGAGCACGCCCTTCACGCGGGAGTTAGACTCGTACACTTTCGTGTCCTTGGCGTGGAAGTGGTGGATAGCGTCTTCCTCGCCGAGGAAGCGAATCGCCTCGGTGATGTCGATACCCTGCCAGAACAGGTGCGAGGGGTCGAAGTTCGCGCCGATGTACTCGTTCGTCCGCTCGCGCAGTTCGAGCATCCCGGTCGGCTCGTAGACGAGCATGTTGGGGTGCATCTCGATGCCGACGTAGACGTCGTGGTCGGCGGCGTGCTCGGCCAGGTCCGACCAGTACGCCTCGGCGACCTCCCACTGGTACTCGTGGGCCTCGTGATGTTCGTTGGGCCACGGGGCTGTGATCCAGTTGGGCACCTCGCCTGCGGGACTTCCCGCGGGCAGGCCGGAGAAGCAGGTGACGGCGTCGACGCCGAGCTGGTCGGCCAGCTCGATGGCCTCCCGGAGCTCGGTGTCGGCGCGCGCCGCCCGCTCCTCGTCGGGGTGGAGCGGGTTGTTGTGCGTCGCCAGCGCCGAGACGTACAGGTCGTGTTCGTCGAGCAGGTCGTGTAGTTCGGCCTGTGCATCCTCGTCGTCGAGGTACTCCTCGCGCGGGAGGTGGTCGTCGCCCACGAACCCGCCACAGCCGAGTTCGACCGCGTCGACGCCCTGCTCCGACAGGTACGCGAACGCGTCGTCGAGCGATTCGCCGCCGAGTGCCACTGTCAGCACACCTACGTCCATGTGTGTTCACCTCTCTCGAACGCTCAAAAACTCTTGCGGTGGCGGTACCCCTCGCCGCGGGTTCGAGCGATTCTGGGTGGCGAACAGCCCTGGCCGCGCGGTCCACACCGGCTCTCCGGGGGATTTCGACGAGCGAACTGCCCCGTCGACGGGGGCGCGGCCTCGCGATCGGTGCTTGCAGTCGTAGCCCGGCAAAACTAAATACTGGCTGTCCATCACAGTGAGTAGCATGAGATACTTTCGAGTGACGAGCGGGGACGACGAGCGGTTGGTAGTGTCCGATGGAGACGCCGCCTACGACCTGACGAGCGCCCCCGACGGGCCGTCGACGGTCGTCGAACTGCTCGCGGCCGACGAGACGCGCCAGGGCCTCGACGAGGCCGCAGAGGCCTATCTCGACGACGCCGGGGAGGTCGAGTTCGACGACGACGACCTCGTCCTGCCCGTCGAGCCGCCGGAAGTGTGGGCGTCCGGTGTCACCTACCAGATCAGCGAGGAAGCGCGCCAGGAAGAGAGCGACGAGCCAGACGTGTACATCGACGTCTACCAGAGCGAGCGACCGGAGGTCTTCTTCAAGGCGACGCCCAGCCGGACGGTCGGCCCGAACGAGTCGGTCGGTATCCGCGGCGACTCCGACTGGGACACGCCCGAACCGGAACTGGCGATCGTCCTCTACGAGGGCGATATCGTCGGGTTCACCATCGGTAACGACATGTCCAGCCGCTCGATCGAGGGCGCGAACCCCCTCTATCTCCCGCAGGCGAAGGTGTACGACCGCTGTGCGGCCCTCGGTCCGAGCGTCACCTCCGCCGGCGATATCGACGATCCTCACGACCTGGAGATGACGATGCAGATCCACCGCGACGACGAGGTCGTCTACGAGGGCGAGACCAACACCGGCGAGATGGTCCGCACCTGCGAGGAACTGACCTCGTATCTCACCCGCCACAACGTCGTCCCCGACCTCACCGTTCTGATGACCGGAACGGCACTGGTTCCGGAAGGTGACTTCACGCTCCACGAAGGCGACCTCGTTGAGATCGAGATCGAGGACGTCGGAACCCTGAAGAACCCAGTCACGACGGTCTGAGCGGTCGTCGGGTTCGGTCGAATATTGGCTCGGTCCCGAGTGAATTTCTGAACGAACGTTTGCGATTGCGGAACGATTATTACGGGGCAGTGTATTGACTGCGCGTATGGCGCAGACCGCGCGGAACACGGTGAAATCGGTCGAACGTACGTTCCGGATCATCGGTGGGCTTCAGGAGCTGGGGGGCGCCGGCGTCACTGAGCTGTCGACCCATCTGGACCTGCCCAAGAGCACGGTCCACAACTACCTGAGCACGCTCGAACAGGAGGCCTACGTCGTCAAGGCCGACGACGAGTATCGCATCGGCCTCCGATTCCTCGAACACGGTGCCTACGCCCGCAACCAGTCGCAGATCTTCGAGATCGCCCGCCCGGAACTCGACCGCCTGGCCAACGAGACCGGCGAGCTCTGTAACCTGCTCGTCGAGGAACACGGCAAGGGCACGTACCTCTACCGGACCCGCGGCGAGAACGCCGTCCGCGTGAAAGAACACGTCGGGAACCGGGTCTGTCTCCACAGTACGGCGCTGGGCAAGGCGATCCTCGCCCACTGCTCCGAGGAGCGCGTCGACGAGATCATCGACCGACACGGCCTCCCCGAGACCACCGACCGCACCGTCACCGACCGCGACGAACTGTTCGACACCCTCGCCGAGATCCGCGAGCGCGGCGTCGCGTTCGACGACGAGGAACGCCTCTCGGGCCTGCGCTGCGTCGCCGCGCCCGTCCTCAGCAACGACGACCGCGTCCTGGGCGCCATCTCCGTCTCCGGCCCGTCCCACCGCTTCGAGGACGACCGCTTCCGCGAGGCACTCCCCAAGCGCGTCCTCGAGACCGCCAACGTCCTCGAACTCAACGTCACCTACTCGTAGCTCGCCGAGCGATAGCACTTCCGTCATTTGCCACTACGTGACTACTTCGATATATCTTTGCGTCTGCGCGACCACGACCGCCCCCTCGACGACGCTGAACCCATTCGAGCGGCGTATACGCGACGTTTGCGGCGTTCTACGATAGCTCGGATCGGACCGTCGCGCGCAGTCCGATCGTCGAAGCCCAGCCGATATCCACGCCCAAGAGTGCCCACAAGGCGGGGAGACCCGTTTCGAACCGATGCGCTGTCGTCTCTCATTATCTTTGCATTAGGACGAAAAAGCTAGTAGTATTTCGATTCGATAGTTCGGGACCGGTGACGATCGGACTGGACGTCGGCAGACGAAACCCCCTTGTCGCGGCGCCGCCAACCGCCGAGCGTGACAGACGACCAGGGGGAGCCGTCGCTGGACCGGTTCCACGAGGCGGTCGAGGCGGCGGGCAACCCGGTGGTGACGACGGAGGAGGTGGCGCGCCACGCCGACGAACCGCGCGCGGCGGTCGAGACGTGGCTCGCGACCCTCGAACGCGAGCGGGCGGTCGTGAGCAGGGACGTGTCCCAGGACCCGACGGTGTGGTACCCGGCGGAGTGGACCGACTACGCCGACCGCGAGCGGTTCGTCGTCTTCCCCGACCGACGCCAGATCGTCGTCGACCGGCCCGCGCAGTTCACGCGGGCCCAGCTCTCGCAGTTCGCCCGGCTCGTGGATACGAACGGGGAGGGTGGCTACGTCTACGAGATCGACGATTCGGACGTGTGGCAGGCGCCCTACGAGGACCTGGAGGGATTGCTCGGGACGGTCCGGGACGTGCTGCCCCAGCGCTACCCCGCTCTGGAGGAGTGGATCGGCGACCAGTGGAAACGCGCCCACCAGTTCACCCTGAAGACTCACGAGGACGGCTACGTCGTCCTCGAAGCGGCGACGGAGAATCTGATGGGCAACGTCGCGCGCCAGAAGCTCGACGATTCCCACCTCCGGGCGCCCATCTCCGACACCGAGAGCTGGGTCGCCGAGGAGGCCACCGCCGAGGTCAAGCGGGTCCTCTACGAGGCGGGCTACCCCGTTCAGGACGAACGGGACCTCGATTCGGGCGAACCGCTGGATCTCGACCTGAACCTCGACCTGCGGGAGTACCAGCACGACTGGGTGGCCCGGTTCATGGAGACGAAATCGGGCGCCCTCGTCGGCCCGCCGGGCAGCGGCAAGACCGTCGCCGCGATGGGCATCGTCGAGCGCGTCGGCGGTGAGACCCTGATTCTGGTCCCCAGCCGCGAACTCGTCCGCCAGTGGCGCGACGAACTGCTCGCCCACACGACGCTCGACGAGTCCCAGGTCGGCGAGTACCACGGCGGCACGAAAGACATCAGGCCCGTCACGATCGCCACCTACCAAACCGCCGGGATGGGCAGACATAGACACCTGTTCGACTCCCGCGAGTGGGGGCTGATCGTCTACGACGAGGTCCAGCACGTCCCCAGCGACGTGTACCGCCGGAGCGCGAACCTCCAGACCCGCCATCGGCTGGGGCTGTCGGCGAGCCCCGTCCGGGAGGACGACCTGCAGGAGGAGATCTTCACGCTGATCGGTCCGCCGATCGGTACGGACTGGGACGCGCTGTTCGACGAGGGGTTCGTCGCCGAGCCGACCGTCGAGATCCGCTACGTCCCCTGGACCGACGACGACCACCGCAACGAGTACGTCGGCAGCGAGGGCCACGAACGCCGCCAGATCGCCGCTTCGAACCCGGCGAAGATCGGTGAGACCCGCCGCATACTCCGCGAGCACCCCGAGCAGAAGGCGCTCGTGTTCGTCGACTACCTCGACCAGGGTCGGGAGCTGTCGGCGGCGATCGACGCCCCGTTCATCAGCGGCGACACACCACATCACGAGCGCGCACGGAAGTTCGAACAGTTCCGCGACGGGTCGCTGGACACGCTGGTGGTCTCCCGCGTCGGCGACGAAGGTATCGATCTGCCCGACGCCTCGCTGGCTATCGTCGCGTCGGGCTTGGGCGGCTCCCGACGACAGGGCACGCAGCGCGCCGGCCGGACGATGCGACCGGCCGGCCGCGCACTGATGTACGTCCTCGCCACGCAGGGCGCACGCGAGGAGGAGTTCGCCCGCCGACAGATGCGCTATCTCGCCGGTAAGGGCGTCCAGGTCCGCGAACGGACCGTCGAGGGGCCCGAAGAAGACCCCGACGAGGCGTCCGAGTCCGACGAGGGTGCCGACGGCGGGGACGAGGACGACGACGAGGGCGAAGACGACGTCGGCGTCGCCTGACGGGCGGTTTCGGGGCGAACACGTTCGGCGCCAGCGCTTGGTGTGGCCGGTTCCTACGGGTCGGTATGTCCGTCAGCCATGACGACGTGGAGCCGGTGACCGACCGCGTCCACGACAACTCCTGGTCGGCGAATCTGGAGCAACCGCACCACGGCGAGGACCGCGACCTCGTGGTGGCCCAGGCGCTCGACGCGGTCGAACACACGACACCGGACAACCACGTCAACATCGTCACCCACGGCGACCACGGCCACCCCGAGACGTATCTCTACGAAGCGCTGGAGGAAGCGTACGGCGACGCCGTCCGGTACGAGTACGTCGAACAGTGCGGCTGCGGCGGGCACGTTACCCGCGCGCACGTCGAACAAGCGGTGTAGTTCGGTCGGCGGCCGACCACGCCGGCGCGGTCGACGCCGTTCGGAGGTTACTCCTCGGCGACCAGCTCGTCGCGTTCGGCGCGTTTCTCCTTGACGTCGTCGATGAACGAGTCGACGGTGACGCGCTTCTCGCCGACGGTCGCGCCCACGATGGCGCCGAGCGCGCCGCCGGTACTGGCTGCGTTGCGGCCGACGAGACCGCCGATCCCGGCGCCGATAGCGGCACCCATGGCTGCGTAGCGAGCACGACTCAGGACGCGTTTGATGCGTTTCTGCATACCCTCTCATTCGCCTATCCGAGGCATAAATGTGACCCTCACGAGAAGTCTCGCGTGTCAATCCCTGACATACGTGCAAAAAATTTAATATAAATCCGTGTAGAGTACCGTGTACGCTACACCAACGAGGTGAGCGGTGATCCCGATGACGACCGAACTCAGCGCGTATCCGGCACACCAGAGGGCCGAGGCCCTCGTCTGCGCTACTGCCGGGTCCGGCGTGTCCGCCGACGGTCCGGTGGACGCCGGCAAGCGGATTCCTGCGCGCGTCGGGTTCGGCGGGGTCGACCGCAATCTCGAGTCGATCGCCGCGTGAAGGTCCGCAGGCCGTCCGGGCTCCCAGTCCGGTGACGGCCGTCGATTCGAGCCGACCTCGGCTCTTCCTGTGACTTCGGCGTCGTGGCCACGGGTCCGTCCCACCGAGGACGACCCCCCGGTCTCGTCGGTCCCGTCTCCGCGACGTCCCGGTCACGGTACGTTTAGTCCCCCAGACCCGCGCCCGTCCGGCCGGTCGTCGCTCACGCGGTGACCGTGCGCGAGCCGGCGTACCTCGGCTCGAACCCGGGCGCGGTCGGTGAACCAGCGCCAGCTGTGCCGGCCAGAGGCATCGCTGCGCGCCCCGGACGCCCCTCGGAGGCAGCGGGCGGCGCGTTCGACTCGCGCCGGGCGTCGTATGGCAGTCCATGCCACGAACCAGGTGGAAGCGACGGCGGAGATAGACCTGTGGGTCCCCCGGGACACGATAGCGGACTTAGAGAGCGGCGTCCGGACGGTCGTCGCCGACGCGGCGGGCGTCGAGACGGCCGAGGTCACCGGCGTGACCGACGTGACGCCGCGAGCGACCGATATCCGTGTCACTGCGACGGTCTGGGTCGTCCTCCCCGACCACGAAGTCGAGTCCGACGCGGTCCGGGCGACTCTGGAAGACGGATTCGGCATCATGGAGGCGAGCGTCCTCGTGGCCGAGGCGGCCGAGGCGTGACCGGCGGTAACTACCGACGGCGGTCCCGCGGCGGGGTCGCCCCGGCCCTTCGCTCCCCGCGGTCACAGCGGTGTGACGCCGGCAGCCGGCCGGAGCGGCGGGTTCGATCCCCGTCGGGGAGCCTACGACCCATGTTGTGCATCATCGTGCCGGAGTACGCGTCGCGGGACGACGAGCAACGGAATCGATCCGACGACGCCAGCGGTGAGAACGAGGAGGCGTCGAGCGACGGCGAGGACCCGTCGGACGACGACCTGCTGACCGCGAGGACTGTCTGAAACGGCTACAGCGGTCAGGCAGACCAGCGGGCGTCCGAAAGCGTCCGCTGGACGGCTTCCTCCCCGACGGCTTCGGCGAGCGTCTCGAAGCCGGCGCGCTCACCCCGGTCGCCGGCGTTGGCGACCAGCCGCGAGACGATGAACTCCGGCGTCGAGCGGCCGACGGTCTCGAAGCGGGGCTGGTAGTCGACTTCGAGGTCGAGATCTGGCGTCAGTCCCTCGGCGAAGATGCCGTCGACGCGTGCCTCCGGCGGCAGGGGTTCGAGGTCGTCGGCGAGGTGCGTGACGAACACGCCCAGCGCGCCGCGGTCGACGCTCAGGCGGACGAGCCCGTGGAGGAGGTCGGCGGCGCTGCCCGGCTCGGTGATCGCCTCGAACTCGTCGACGAGCATCAGGGTCCGACCCTCGTCGGTCAACGGCGGGACCACGGAGCGCAGCGTCGATTCGAGCACGCCCGCGTTGAAGCTGGCGTGACGGCGGTGGAAGACGACGGTGTCGACGACGCCGACCTCCGCGCTGTCGGCGGGGACCGGCAGCCCCATCTGGGCGAGCAGTTGCACCTGACACAGCGTTTCGAGGAGCGTGGTCTTCCCGCCGGAGTTCGCGCCCGTGAGGACGGCGACGCGGTGGTCGCGGGGTGGAGCGGACTCGGTCGCCACGTCGAGGTCGTGGTCGCCGATGCCGTAGGTGACCGACTGGACGCCCACGCCGCCCGCCACGAGCGAGAGGTTCCGCGCGTTCTCGACGGCGACCGTCTCACGGTCGACGAACGTCGGCCGCCCGAGGTCGAACGCCTCGGCGAACCGGGCGAGCGAGACGTACAGCGCTACGTCGTCGACGGCCGTGACCGCCGCGTCGACCTCCGCACGAGCGGATTCGAGCGTGTCTTCGAGGCGGTCGGCCACCTCGGTTTCCCGGTCCTCGACGGCGGTCCGCAGATCGCTCGCCAGCGCCCGCAGCGTCTCGGCGACGAAGTCGCTCGCGTCGGTGGCCTCGCCGGGCATCGCCTCGCGGACGCGCGCTGCGTCCACGTCCGTCTCGCTCGTGACGTGGCGCACCAGCGTCTCCCGGAAGTCGTCCGCGCCGCGCGCGCCGGACTGCACTTCTTCGGCGACGCTCTCGGGCGTCGCGGCCATGTCCTCGACGCTCGCCAGGGTCGCCCGCAGCGAATCGAGGCGGCCGTCGGCGCCCTCGCCGATGCGGTCGTCCTCGCCTGCCAGACCCGCGAGCGCAGCGGCCGCGTCGTCGAGCGTTTCGTCGTCCAGTTCGGCGATCGGTTCGAAGACGCCCTCGGAGACACCCGCTGCCGAGAGCGCGATCGCGGTCCGTACCGCGGCGAGTTCGCCGCCCGCGGCGCCCTCGTCGAAGGCGGTCTCGACCGCTGTCCGGGTCTCGTCGTCGAGGGCGGTCCAGGCCTCGCGAGCTTCGAGGACCCGGTCGATGCGCTCGGCCATCTCCTCGCGGGTGCCCAGCGGCGTGAGGATGCGGATCCGGCTGGCGGCGTCCTCGGTGAGGGCGAACTCGCCGGCGAGGTCGAGGATCTCCTTGTACACCTCGCGCGTGTCCCGCGTGGCGAGCACGTCCAGCGCCTCGCCGCCCTGCGCACGTCGGAGGATGCGCGTGGCCCGCCCCTGTGAGAGCCCGGCCGCGACCAGCGCGCGGGTGTCGGCCGTCTCGATGGCTTCGACCGCTCGCTCGACGCCCAACTCGTCGGCCAGGAGATCCCGGGTCTTCGGCCCGATACCCCAGTAGTCCTCCAGTCGCATGCCCGGTGGGTGGCTCCCCGCCGGTAAAGTCGTTTCTCGTCCGCTCGCGGTCGAGCCCGGTCGATCCACCGCGTGTCTCTCCCCGACCGCGGTCCGTCCGCCGATCCGCGACCGCGGGTCCGTGACGTGACCGGGATTCTTGACGACCGAGCGCGTAGCCGGTGGTATGGCCGATCCAGGGGACGACGACAGCCCCGTCGACGGCGACAGGGCGCCCGACGACGACGGCGAGACGGTCCCCTGTCCCGACTGCGGCGACCCGCTGCCAGCCGACGCCCGCTTTTGCCCCCGCTGCGCGACGCCCATCGGCGAGGACGGCGAGGCGGTCGACCTCTCGGACCTCGACGACCGCTTCGACGAGGACCCCGCGGAGCTGCTGTCCGTCGAGGCCGGCGAGCGACGAGCGTCCGGCCGCGTCATGGTCGTCGCCGGGCTGGCGGTCGCGCTCCCGCTCGCGCCGCTGGCCCTGTTCCTCGTCAACACGGTTCGAGTGCAGTCGGTGTGGAGCGCGGGACTCGTCTTTCTCGGCGGGTGGCTCGCCCCAGCCGCGTACCTCGCTCGCGCTCGCGTCCCCGCGGAAGCGTTCGCGCGAAGCTGCTACCTCGTCGCCGCCGGGACCGCACTGATCCCCGTCGGGCTACAGTTCGGCGGGAACGGCATCGCTGCCGTCGACCGCTCCGTGTCGGTCGCGACGGTCACCGCGGTCGCCCTGCTCGTCGCGGGGCTGGCCGTCCTGCTCGGACGGGTCGTGCACGGGCAGGCGGCCCGGCGCGTCAGTGGCGACCTGCGAGCGTTCGAGGAGGCGCGACCGGACTCGGAAGACGGTGCGGAGGACGGTGGTGAGAGAGCGGGTTAATCGAACATCCCGGTCGACATGTAGCGTTCGCCGCTGTCCCAGTAGACGGTGACGACGAGCGGATCGTCGACGTCCTCGGCGGCGGCAAGACGCTGGGCGACACGTTTGGCGGCGAGGTTCGTCCCGCCCGAGGACTGGCCGACGAAGATGCCTTCCTCGCGGGCGAGGCGGCGACACTCCGCCTCGGCGGCGCCGATCTCGACGGTCTCGACGTCGTCGAGCAACTCGCGGTCGAGGTTGTCGCTGACGAACCCCGGTCCCATCCCCTGGAAGTCGTCGTCGCCGGCCTCGCCGGTCGAGAGGACGGCGTTCTCGGCCGGTTCGACGGCGACGACGTCCATCTCGGGGAACGCCTCGCGCAGCCGGCGGCCGATCCCAGTGATGGTCCCGCCGGTGCCGACGCCTGCGACGAGGGCGTCGATCTCGCGGTCGTCGACCTGCTCGAGTATCTCGGGGCCGGTCGTCCGGTAGTGCGCGTCGGGGTTGGCGGGGTTGTCGAACTGCCGGAGCTGGACGAACTCTCCCTCGGCTTCGAGTTCGTCGGCGCGGTCTTTCGCCGCGGAGATGTCGCCGTCGACGAGTTCGATCTCGGCGCCGTAGGCGCGCATGATCTGGCGCCGTTCGGGCGACTTCGACGAGGGCATGACGAGGGTCACGTCGTAGCCCTTCGCTGCGCCGACCATCGCGAGACCGATGCCGGTGTTGCCGCTCGTCGGCTCGACGATAGTGTCGCCCGCCGCGAGGGTGCCCTCGCGCTCGGCGGCCTCGACCATCCCCTTCGCCGGTCGGTCCTTCGCCGACCCGCCCGGGTTGAACGATTCGACCTTCGCCGCGATCGTGGCGCCCTCCGGGGCGTCGACTTCGACCAGCGGCGACCCGATCGTGTCCAGGATGCTCGATTTCACTGGCCAGGCCTACGACACCGTCGCTTAAATGGCCCGTGACAGCGGCAGGGAGTGCGGGCGTCGACGACGGCCGCGGACGAGGCCCAGCGGCCGCGAGTGAGCGCGAACGGAGCGTTGTCGTTAAGCCACCCCGCCCGTTAGGAGGTGGTATGTCACTAGAGACCATGGACCCGAACCCGGTGTGGACCGAGGAGGCCTACGCCGAGACGGTAGACGTGCTCGCGGCGCTCGGCGACGACGTCACGTTCAAAGTCTGGGGCGGCGACTGGTGTATCGACTGCCGCTCGCAGCTGCCGGACTTCGGCGCGGCGCTCGACGCGGCGGGCGTCCCCGACCACCGGATCGAGGAGTACGCCGTCGAGAAAGACGAGGACGGCACGAAGGTCGGCCCGAACGTCGAGGCGTACGACGTCGAGTACATCCCGACCGTCGTCGTCGAGCGCAACGGCGAGGAGGTCGCTCGCTTCGTCGAGGAGGAACCGGTCCCCATCGCCGTCTACCTCGCTCGCGAACTCGGAGACCTCACCGAATCGGTCTGAAGCTGCGGGTCCTGCCGTCTCTCCGACGTCCTCCGGTCGGGTAAGACCGGTGTCAGTCCGCCGCGGTCCCCGACGAGGTCGGCTTCGACCGCACCTCGCGGTCGGTGAACGCGCTGCGGCGCGCATAGAAGAAGTAGACGTAGGGCACCTTCGCGAGTACGTCGAGGAACAGGAACGTGAGGCTGGCGCCTTCGAGGGTGGTGTAGCCGAGCCCGGCCGGTCCGGTCACCCAGACGAACGGGTACGCGAGCCAGAGGAGCCCGATGTGGTTTTTCAGGAGGCTGAACAGGCCGATCCGCTGGGGCTCGTCGGGCACGGTCCGAGGGAAGACGTAGTAGAGATACCCGAACAGGCCGGCGTGGAACAGCGCCGAGACGCCGAACAGGCCCCATTTGACCGTCCCGGAGGTCACGACGGCGCCGGCGCCGGCGAGGATCATCAACGCGTCCGCCAGCATGACACCGGCGATGGCCCGCCGCGAGGCCCCGGCGACGTAGCCGACGAACCCGACCAAAAGCGGCGTCGTCACGATCCAGTCGAGGTAGCGCAGCCCGACGAACTCGGTCCCGTCGACGGTGACGGTCCCGACGCCGAAGGCGATCCCCAGGTACGACAGGCCGGCGAAGCCCGGGATCACCATCAGGTACGGCACGACCGACTGGGTGGGGCTCCCATCGAGCGACGAGTAGACCGCGACCGTGACGACCAGTCCGGCCCCGAACGCCACGGCGGCCAGGAGGTGTGCGGCCAGGAGCATCAGCTGCTCCCCCCGTCGGTCGCGGCCGGCCGAACCTGCGTCGGTCGCGAGGCGGCGTCGCCGGTCGTGAACGCGCCCACCTGCGTGTCGAGCCGGCTGACCGCGGTGTTCTGGAGGTCCTCGATCGAGGTTCGGATCGACTCGACGGCGGACCGCTGGTCGCGGACGGCCTGTGTCATATCGGTCACGTCCGAGGCGGTCTCGTCGCTCAGTTCGGCGACCTCGTCGACCGCGGACGCCGTCTGCCCGAGCGTCGTCGCCTGCTCCGTGGTCGTCTGGTCGATCTCCGCGATCGCCTCGGAGATGTCCTCGACCGACCCGGAGATGCTCTCTATCTCCATCAGCGCCGATTCGACCGTCTCGGACCCCGACTGGACGCGCTCCTGGGTCTGTCTCACCGACTCGACGACCGACCTGGTCTGGGTCTCGGCCTCACCGACCATAGCCGCGATCTCGTCGGCCCGTTCCTGGGTCTGGTCGGCGAGGGACTTTACCTCGTCTGCGACGACGGCGAACCCGTCGCCGTCGCTGTCGCCCGCCCGCGCGGCCTCGATGGAGGCATTGAGCGCCAACATGTTGGTCTGTTCCGCGATTTCGCCGATGATCTCGGTGATCTCGGTGATCCCGGTCGCCGTCTCCCGGAGTTGTTCGACCTGGTCGACGACCGACGCCACGTCCGACTCGATCGCGTCCATCTCCGCCAGCGCCGACTGAGCGGAGTCGCTGGCCGTGTCGGTCGCGTCCGACACCTGGTCGCTCTGGTCCGCGATGTCCGTCACCGTCGCCGCGATCTCCTCCGCTGCGGCGCTCACGTCCGCGACGTCGTCCGCGATGCCGTCGAAGCGCTCCTGCTGTTCGCTCGCTCGGCCCTGGATCTCCGTCACGGACGTCATCGTCTCGTCCACGCGGTCCTCGACTTCGACGCTGAGCGACGCGACCTCGTCGGTCCCCTCGCGCACGTGGTCGGTCACCTCGGAGACGGTCACGAGCGTCTGTTCGAGGTCGTCCATCATCCGATTGAACGAGGTGCCCACCCGCTCCATGGCGTCGTACTCCGTCGCCACGTCGACCCGCTGAGCGAGGTCGCCCGTCGCGGCCTCCGCCATCACTTCGCCGTATCGCTCCGCTATCTCCTGGTAAGCCGCGGCCATCTCGGTGGCCTCGCGTTCGGCGCGCTCGGCTTCCTGACGAGCCTCCTCGGCCTCGGCCCGCGCGGACTCCAGCTGTTGCTGTGCCTGCTCCATCTCCGCCAACCGCTCCTGCAGCGACTGGCGCATCGTCTCCACGGAGTCGGCCAACTGGCCGAACTCGTCGGTCCGGGTCGATACCACCGGTTGGTCGAGCTCGCCAGAAGCGACCGTCGCCGTCTGGGCACGGATCTCCTTGATACTCGCCACGCTCTCGGCCGCGTTGATCGACCCGAGCGTCAACAGCCCCGCGACCCCGGCCACGACGGTCGAGGCCACGTCGTTCGTCGTCAGCCCCACCGCCACGAGCAGGCCGCCGGTCGCCACGTAGGCCAGCCCGAGCTTGGCCCCGTACCGGCTGCGTATCAGTGACAACATCGTACCCGACTCACAGGACAGCACCGACGTAAGCGCATCTACCCCCTATCAGATCTGAAAACGATCGCCCAACTATGTTCCCACAGCTATCAAGTGGAGAACGTAGCCCGTAGGTGAGTAGAACTGTACCACCCCGAGTATCGATCGAGATACCGGCGTGGTCGTCCTGCCAGCGTCAGTGCTCGAACCACTCCAGGGCCTCGTCCAGGTCGTGGCTCGGCGGCGAGCAGGTCCGCGACTGGCAGGCGTACACCGTGGGCTCGCCGTCGCGAGCCTCGCGGCTCGCCCAGATCGGCGGTGCGTCGGTCAGTTCGAGCGCGTCGAGCCACTCCGCGAGCGCGTCGTCGCTCGGCGGCCGCGGCGCGAGCAGGCGTCGCGGGACGTAGGTGTCGGCCAGGGTAGCGCGCCAGGACTCGGGCATCGACTCGGCAGCGACGGTGAGTTCGCTGGCGCCCGTGCGGTAGGCGTCCGCGGCGAGCGCGAGCGACGGATGCTGTTGAGGGTTCGACTCCACCCGGCCGGCGTGCGTCGCGATCACGCCGCTCGCGACCGACTCGAAGCGGTCGTGTGCGGCGAACTGGTCCAGTTCGAGCAGCAGTTCGGCGGCCACCCCCGCGCTGGAGGGCGTCGACTGGTCGGCCAGCTCCTGGGGTCGCGCGACCAGCGACTCGCCGCTCTGCGGCGTGAAATACAGCGTCTCCTCCTCGGCGTCCCAGAACTCCGCCTCGATGGTCCGCGCGAGGCCCAGCGCGAACGCGAGGTGTTCGACCTCCCCCGTTGCCTGGTAGGTGTCGAACGCGCCTCGCGCGAGGAAGGCGTAGTCTTCCAGGTACCCCTGGATGTCCACAGCTCCGTCTTTGAACCGCCGGGAGAGCCGTCCCGTATCGGCGTCCCAGAGGTGCTCTCGGGCGAACGCCAGTGCGTCGGTCGCCGTCTCGGCGTGTGCGGGGTCGTCGACGATGGCGGCCTCGGCGAACGCCGAGACCATCAACCCGTTCCAGCCGGCGAGGACCTTCTCGTCGCGGGGCGGACGGGGGCGCTCGGCGCGGGCCGCGAAGACGGCCGCTTTCGCCGCGTCGAGCAGTTCTTCGGCGGCGTCGGTCGAGAGCCCGTGGTCGTCGGCGAGCGACGCGACGCTCGCGCTGCGTGTCAGGACCGTCTGTCCGCCCTCGAAGTTTCCGGTCGCGGTGACGCCGTAGCGCTCGCGGAAGATCTCGGCCGCGAGGTCGGCCTGCTCACCGGGGATCCCGTGTTCGGGGCCGTACTCGGCGACCGCGTCGTCGACGCCGTCGGGCGTCCAGACGTAGAAGGCGCCCTCCTCGCGTTCGCCGTGTTCGTTCTCGGTCGTCGTTCCGAGGTCGCTCCCGCCGGCCGCGACCTCGCTCTCCGCGTCGAGCGTGCTGTAGAACCCGCCGTCGGGGTGGGTGAGTTCGCGCTCGACGAATTCGAGCGTCTCGCGGGCGGTCTCGCGGTAGCGCTCGCGGCCGGTGAACTGGTAGCCGGTCAGGAAGATGCGAGCGAGTTCGGCGTTGTCGTACAGCATCTTCTCGAAGTGGGGGACGACCCACTCCCGGTCGGTGGTGTAGCGGTGGAAGCCGCCGCCGACGTGGTCGTAGAGGCCGCCGTCCCCCATCGCGTCGAGCGTCTCGCCGACGACCTCGCGGTAGGCGTCGCGGCCGCCCGCCTCGTGGGCGCGCATCAGCACGCGCAGGCGACCGGGCTGGGGGAACTTCTGGCCCTTGCCCCAGCCGCCGAACTCCCGGTCGGCGCCGCGGAGCGCGGCGCTCGCGGTCGATTCGAGCACGTCCTCGTCGGGAGCGTCACCGGGCTGGTCGGGCGTCGTCTCCAGGTCGCTCGCGATGGCCTCGGTCCACTGGCGGGCGCGTGACTCCATCTCCGCGCGCTCCTCGGGGTCCGCCCACGACTCGGAGATGTCCGCCAGCAGTTGGCGGAAGCCGGGCGCGCCGCGTTTCGGTTCCGGAGGGAAGTACGTGCCGACGTAGAAGGGGTCGCCGTCGGGCGTGAGCCAGGCGTTGAGCGGCCAGCCGCCGCGGCCGCTGACCTGCTGGCAGATGCTCATGTAGATGGAGTCGATGTCCGGGCGCTCCTCGCGGTCGACCTTGATCGGGACGAAGTGGTCGTTGAGCAGTTCGGCGATGTCCTCGTCCTCGAAGGACTCCTCCTCCATGACGTGACACCAGTGACAGGCGGCGTAGCCGATCGAGAGGAAGATCGGTTTATCCTGCTCTTCGGCGGCCGCCAGTGCGGTCTCGTCCCAGGGCTGCCAGTTCACCGGGTTGTCGGCGTGCTGGCGGAGATACGGGCTCGCCTCCTCGTCGAGGCGGTTGCGTGCTGTCGGAGCGGGCTCGGCCATACCCGCCGGTTTGGGTCGCGGGCAGGTAAATGTGCGAACATCGGACTCAGTCAGTTCGCTCGGTCACTTCGACGGTTCCGCTCCCGTCGACCGACACGCGATAGTCGCCCGTCTCGAAGGTGAGCCACCAGCTGTCGTTTTCGTGGCCGGCCAGCGCTCGCAGCGCTTCCGGCGGCACGTGGTCGGCCAACTGCAGTTCGATCCGGGTCGGCTCCTCGTCCAGCGCGCTCGCGAGCGCCTCGACCACCCGGACCGGTATCGACTCGGCGTCCGTCATCGGTCGTCAATCGCCGACAGGACCGTCGATCGGTCGCAGGGCTTCGAGCAGCGGCCCCAGCTCTTCGAACCGCGGTCCCCGGCGGACCGAGAGCGGGTCCAGGTCGAACTCCACGACCTCCTCGGCCGTCAGTTTCGGCAGGTGGACGTGGAACAGCTGGGTCTCGAACTCGACCTCGGTCGCCCCGAACCGGGCGCGGATCCGGTCGAGTTCCTCGCCGCCGATCCCCGGCGAACTCGACAACTCGGTCAGTATCGCGCGACGGGGGCCGCTCGCGAGCAGCGATAGCGATCGGTCGACGGTCCGGGCGGCGTCGGTGGCTGCGGACGGACTCATACGGTGATACGTATTCGGGCCTCGGGGCAGAAGCGTTGCCTTCGCTATCCGAAGCGAGCGAGCCGGGCGGAGTCTCGGTGTCGAAGGACTCGAAACCGGTGGCGAGCCCGGTCAGCGGCCGCCGTCGCGGAGCAGCCCCGCGGTTCGCGACTCCTCGAGGACGGCCCGCAGGCCCCGGCGGAGCCGCTGGGAGAACGCGCTGTCGCTAATCCCCTCGGACTCGGCCAGGTCGAGGATGGTCGTTCGCCGCGGGATGTCGAAGTATCCGCCGTCGAGCGCGCGCAGAACCGCGGTCTGCTGTTCGGTCGACAGCGGGGGCGCGGTGCGGTCGTCGTCGCGGCGGATCCGGTCGAGCGTGACCGGGACGCCGCGGTCGGTCACCCGCACGGAGAACTCGGAGAGCGACCGCCTGTCCGCACAGAGGAGCCGAAAGCGCCAGCCGTCGGCGT
This sequence comes from Halosimplex litoreum, assembly GCF_016065055.1. Classification (NCBI taxonomy): domain Archaea; kingdom Methanobacteriati; phylum Methanobacteriota; class Halobacteria; order Halobacteriales; family Haloarculaceae; genus Halosimplex; species Halosimplex litoreum. The sequence continues at coordinate 3,809,423 of NZ_CP065856.1, read as the reverse complement.
CGCCGACCCCGGCGACGATGTGGACGCCGTCCTCCCGGATCGGCTCGACTATCGGCCCCGCCTCGGGACCGAGTTCGTCCTGGTAGAGCACTCGGCCGTCGACCGCGTCCACCCGGGCGGGGCGGTCGTCCGTACCGCCGTCCGACCAGCGGTCGAACGCGTCGTCGTCCTCGACCCAGAAGAGCACCCGGGCGGTGCCACCGACGGGGACGACGGTCTCGAACTCGACCGTCAGGCCCGCTCTCAGGGGCTTCCCTCCCAGCGTGAGCGCGTCGTGTGGGACCGAAACATCGGCTGTGAGGGTCATACCGATCGATACACGCTGCACGACGAAATAACCGTACTACGCTCGAGGACGGGCCAACCGAGTGCGCTCGTGCGAGCCGCGACTACTCGATCCAGACGGTCTTGCGGTTGACGAACTCTTTCATCCCGGCTTCGGAGAGCTCGCGGCCGTAACCGGACTCCTTGACGCCGCCGAACGGGACGCGTGGGTCGGACTTTGTGAGCTGGTTGATGTAGACGCAGCCGGCGTCGATCCGGCGGGCGAGGCGCTCGCCGCGGTCGCGGTCCTCCGTCCAGACGCTCGCGCCGAGCCCGAACTCCGTGTCGTTGGCCCGCTCGACCCCGGCGCCCTCGACGTCGACCTCGTAGACCGCCGCGACCGGGCCGAACAGCTCCTCCGTGTCCGCGGGACAGCCCTCCGGCACGTCCGTCAGGACCGTCGGCGGGTAGAACGCGCCCTCCCGGTCCATCGGTTCGCCACCGGTGCGGACGGTGGCGCCCGCCTCGACGCTCGCCGCCACCTGCTCGTGGAGAGTCGCGAGCAGGTCCGCGCTGGCCTGCGGGCCGACCTCGGTAGCCTCGTCGGTCGGGTCGCCGACGGCGAGCGACTCGACCTCCGCGACGAACCGGTCGAGGAAGTCGTCGTAGATGTCGGTGTGGACGACGAAGCGCTTGGCGGCGATACAGGACTGGCCGCCGTTGAGGTTGCGCGCCCACGCGCCGGTCTCGGCGGCCGCCGCCAGGTCGGCGTCGTCGAGGACGACGAACGGGTCGCTCCCGCCGAGTTCCAGCACCGTCTTCTTCAGGTGCTCGCTGGCCGCGGAGGCGACGGCGCGGCCCGCGGGACCGCTCCCCGTGAGCGTCGCAGCTCGGACCCGCTCGTCAGCGATGATATCGTCCACGCGGTCCGAGGGCACGAGCAGCGACTGGAAGACGCCCTCGGGGTAGCCCGCTTCGAGGAGGATATCCTCGATGGCCTCGGCGCAGCCGGGGACGTTCGAGGCGTGTTTCAGCACGCCGACGTTGCCGGCGGTGAGAGACGGCGCCAGGAAGCGGAACACCTGCCAGAACGGGAAGTTCCACGGCATCACCGCCAGCACGACACCGAGCGGCTCGTGGACGGTCTTGACCGCGGTGCCCGGCGGGCTCGGGTGGTGGTCGTCTTCGAGGTAGGCGTGGGCGTGTTCGGCGTAGTGGTCGCAGACCCACGCGCACTTCTCGACTTCGGACTCGGCCTGGGCGATCGGTTTGCCCATCTCCCTCCTCATCAGCTCGGCGTACTCGCGCTCGTTCTCGCGGAGCACCTCGGCGGCCGAGGCGAGCAGCTCCTCGCGCTCGGCCAGCGGTCGTTCGCGCCACGACTCGAACGCGCGCTCGGCGTCCGCGAGCGTCCGCTCGACGGCCTCGTCGCCGGCCTCCTCGTACGTGGCGATGCGCTCGCCGGTGGCTGGGTTGACGACGTTCATTCCGAGCGGGTGCGCTCGCGGGGCACTTATTTCGGCCGCCGCGCCCGCCTCGGAGGTCCGCTCGCCGGCGTTCGCGCCGTCGCGTCGCCCGAAAGGCAAGCTTTAGGCTCCCACCGCGTCGGATATCCGGGTATGACAGAGACAGTCCTGCTGGTCGGCGGCGGCGGGCGCGAGCACGCGGTCGCTCGCGCGCTGGCCGACTCCGACGCGGATCTCTACGCCTGCGCGGGCAACCGCAACCCCGGCATCGCCCGGCTCGCCGAGGGCTTCGAGTCGCTCGACACCACGAACCCGACGGCGGTCACGGCCTACGCCGAGGAAATCGACGCCACGCTGGCGGTCGTCGGCCCCGAGGCGCCCCTCGCGGCGGGCGTCGCCGACGCGCTCGACGACGCCGGCGTCTACGCGTTCGGTCCCCAGGAGGCCGAGGCCCGCATCGAGACGGACAAAGCGTTCCAGCGCCGCTTCATGGAACGGCACGACATCCCCGGCTGCCCGGTCTTCGAGACCTTCGAGGACATGGACGCCGCCTGCGACTTTATCGACGAGTTCGACGGCGACCTCGCCGTCAAGCCCGCCGGCCTCACCGGCGGCAAGGGCGTCCGCGTCACCGGCGACCAGATCACCAAAGAAGAGGCCAAGGAGTACGTCCGCGAGTCCGACTACGAGCGGATCGTGCTCGAAGAACGGCTGGTCGGCGAGGAGTTCACCGTCCAGGCGCTCGTCGCCAACGGCGACGTGCGGGTCTCTCCCGCTGTCCAGGACCACAAGCGCGCCTACGAGGGCGACGAAGGCCCGAACACCGGCGGGATGGGCAGTTACTCCGATTCGACGCTGGAACTTCCCTTCATGGACGAGGACGACTACATGGAGGCCGTCGACGTGATCGAGGCCGTCGTCGACGCGCTGGAGGGCTACAAGGGCGTCCTCTACGGCCAGTTCATGCTCACCAGCGAGGGCATCAAAGTGGTGGAGTTCAACGCCCGCTTCGGCGACCCCGAGGCGATGAACACGCTTCCGGTGCTGAACACGGACTTCCTCGACGTGCTGACGGCGGCCCGGGACGGCGACGCGCTCCCGCAGCTTTCGTTCGCCCCGAAGGCGACCGTCTGCAAGTACGCCGTCCCCGACGGCTACCCGACCGATCCCGACAGCGGTGCGAAGGTCACCGTCGACGAGGAGAGCGCGGCCGCCGCCGCCGAGGGGACCGACGGCGAGGCGCTGCTGTACTAC